>CAYTRL010000028.1:18341-25729 GCA_964439795.1 uncultured Thermodesulfobacteriota bacterium | reverse complement strand
ACGAGCAGGGGCCTGACGCTGGTCGACCTGAGTCACGTTCTGAAGAACCAGAGATACGAGGCCGTGGTGGACTTCACGGTGAAGATCCTCTTCGAACCATCCGGATAGGTGGATACAATATCCGTCCTCAATGGAAAGCACGATCAAGATGGAGAAAAAGATGATGCAGCAGGCGATCGATTTTCGTGAAGAGAGTGAAGCCCTCTTTCGGCTGGTGGCCCCCCTCAAGGCAGCGGAACTGGAAAGCAGGACACAGTTCAAGGGCTGGACCATCAACGACGTCGTGGGCCACTTGCACATTTGGAACTGGGCCGCCGACCTTTCTCTCAAAGACGGGGACGGCTTCCAGGCCTTCTTCAAGGATTTCGTGGAAGTGGTGCTGTCCGAAGGGATGAGAACGGCCGAAGAAAAATGGCTGGACGGTTTGAAGAACAGGGAGCTGCTGGATACGTGGCGCCGGTTCTATCTGGAGACGTCCGAACGGTTTGCGGCCGCGGATCCCAGGGCCAGGGTCCCATGGGCCGGGCCCGATATGAGCGTGCGATCCAGCATCACCGCCCGGTTTATGGAAACATGGGCCCACGGGCAGGAAGTGTATGATCAGATGGGTGTGGTGCGTTCCAATACGGATCGGATAAAAAACATCGTCGTGCTGGGAGTAAACGCTTACAACTGGTCGTTTTCGGTCCACAGCATGGAAGTGCCGGGTCCCATGCCCTTCCTGAGGCTGACGGCTCCATCCGGCGAACTCTGGGAGTGGGGGGATGTCAGCAAAGAGAACCTGATCCAGGGATCCGCCGAGGAATTCTGCCAGGTCATCACCCAGGTTCGCAATATCGGGGATACGTGCCTGGAAGTCGCAGGGAACACTGCAACCCAGTGGATGGCGTCCGCCCAATGTTTCGCAGGACCGCCGGAAACACCGCCGCCGGTGGGAACACGGTTTACGGTACGGTAAAATGCAGTTGGGTCACTCTTCAGGAGGAGACCCGGGAACATGCAGGAAAAGAGATCGTTCGAGGTCATCATCATCGGGTGCGGGATCGCCGGGGCTTCCCTGGCTTACTTCCTTGCACAGAGAGGCATGGGGGACGTTCTCCTGTTGGAGCAGGAGGAGCATCCCGGCCAGCACGCCACCGGACGGAGCGCTTCGGTGCTGGCGGTGGCCGACCCGTTGTTCACCCTGTTCCAGTTGAAGCGCCTGGGGGGAGACTTTCTCCGGAACCCGCCGCAAGGTTTTTCCGAGCATCCCCTCCAGACCCCCACCGGAATCCTTTCCCTGTATGCGGAACCGGAATGGAACCAGGCCCGGAACCTGCCGGGTTTTATGGCATCCCACGGGGTGAAGGCCGAGGCCCTCTTGCCGGAGGAGGTTCTTTCCCTTGTCCCGGCGCTGGAAGCGGAAGGCATTGACGGTGCAATTTTGTTCCCCGAGGACGGGGATATCGATGTCCATGAACTCCTCTGGAGCTACCTGAGGCACGCACGGAAAGGGGGCGTGGAACTCCGCTGCGGGGAGGAGGTCAGAGGGTTCGCCACGGCCGGAAACCGATGTACCGGTGTGGTTACCGAACGAGGGGAATACAGGGCCCGGGTGGTGGGCAACGCGGCCGGCGCCTGGGCCGGCGTCCTGGGCCGCGAGGCGGGGGCGGCCCCGGTCCGGCTTACGCCAAAGCGGCGGACCATGGTGCAGTTCAATTCCCCGGCGGGAACGCACACCGGCGGGTGGCCCATGGTGATCCATGACGCGTTGGGCCTGTATTTCAAACCCGAATCCGGCGGACTTTGCGCGAGCCCCATGGACGAAGATCCCCTGCCCCCCTGCGACGCCCGGCCCGACGAACTTGCCGTCGCCCGCGCCCTGGACCGGTTGAAGGGCCTCGCGCCGGCCCTGGTGCCCCGGAGCCTCAGCCGGACATGGGCCGGGCTGAGGACCTTTGCCAGCGACGGGGTCTTCGTTGTGGGGGAAGACCCCCTCCTGAAGGGGTTCTTCTGGCTGGCCGGACAGGGGGGCGCCGGGATCGAAACCAGCCCGGCCGTGGGCCCCCTCGCCGCGGACCTGCTCCTGGACGGAAGCACCTCCCGGTTCGATGCCTC
The DNA here is from genome assembly GCA_964439795.1 of uncultured Thermodesulfobacteriota bacterium. Classification (GTDB taxonomy): domain Bacteria; phylum Desulfobacterota; class DSWW01; order DSWW01; family DSWW01; genus CAYTRL01. The sequence continues at coordinate 23,632 of CAYTRL010000028.1, read as the reverse complement.
GCTTCTCTCCCCGGAACGGCTGCTGGACGAACCTGACTGAACCGTTCCACCAGCCGGGACGGTGGGGTTCGTACGGCGCAAAGCACCACTCCCGTTGCATCTCAAGGGACTCTGTTGTATGCAAGGGTTCACGGCATGTCCACTGTTCCATCCCCACCAGACCGGGAGGTTCCCATGAAGACCCGTCACCTTGTTCCCGGGCAACGGATGATCACCCTGTTCCTGGCCCTTCTGCTGCTGTGCTTCCTGCTATACGCCTGCAGCACGGAGAAAAGCCCTCCTCCGTCACCCCCCAGGGGGGGGGGGACACCCCAACCGACCCGGCTTCACACGGAGGGCACCTGGGTGCGCGACACCGACAACCGGGCGGTGATCCTTCGGGGAATCAACGTGGGGAGCCGCTCCAAGCTGCCCCCGTTCCTCCCCTTCGAGGATTTGCGTTATCTCGACCAACTCGCGGACTGGGGCATGAACTCGATCCGGCTGGTCTTCACCTGGGAAGGGGTGGAGCCCGTGGAGGGGGAATATGACGAGAGTTATCTGGACCGGCTGGAAGAGATCATGGACGGATGCGCCGAGCGGGAAATCCTGGTGATCCTGGATTCACATCAGGATCTTTTCGCACGCAACTTCTGCGGGGACGGGTTCCCGGACTGGGCCGTACACCCCGACTACCGCGGGGAGACCTGCCCGGAACCATACAAAGAGTGGCCCCTGAACTACGTGTTTTCACCGGGCGTGGTGGAAAGCTTCTCCCGCTTCTGGGATCTTCCCGAGCTCCAGGACGCCTACATCCGGATGATGGTTCACCTGGCGGAACGTTTCGGTTCCCATCCCGCCCTGGTGGGAATGGACCTTCTCAATGAACCGTACGACCTGAGCTACTTGCTGTTCAACGGGGCGTTCGAGAGGGAACAGCTCATCCCGTTCTACCAAAAACTGATTCCGGCCATCCGGCAACCGTTCCCGGACTCTCTTCTCTCTTACGGCACTACCGGCCTGTTCAGTCTGGGCCTGCCCACCTACCTCGAACCCCTTGGGTGGGACAACCTCCTGTTCGGCGCGCACTGGTACGACCCGCTGGAGCTGCTGCTGGGCCAGGGATCGGACCTGGACGGCATGCGAGCCCGCCTGGCAGAGATCGTGGAGATGGCCGAGGAGTGGAACGTGGGTGTCTACATCGGGGAATACGGGGTGCACACCGACCACAGCGACAACCTCTCTTCCCTGTCCGGGGTGATCGACCTGATCGAGGCGTTCATGGTGGGGTCGGCCATCTGGGCCTACAACCCCACCGACGTGGAGTGGAACGACGAGAACACCTCCCTGGTGAACCCGGGAGGAGGTGAAAAACCTCACGTGGACGTGTTTGTGCGGCCGTACCCCGCCCGGATCGCCGGAACCCCGCTGAGCTACGGGTTCGATGCGGAGACCGGCACCTTTTCCCTCTCGTTCCGGGCGGATCCCGGTCCCCGGGGCCCTACCGAGATCGTGGTCCCCGGGCGAACCTACCCTGCCGGATTTAAAACCCTCCTGGAAGACGGATCGTTTCAGTGGGACTCGAAACGTGGACGCCTGCTGGTTCACACCCCCCAGGACGGCCGGGTGCACAACCTGCAACTGATACCGAACTCCTGATCCGAACATACCGACGCCGGCTGCCCCCATGGGGGTGCCGGCGCCGGTGGGAGGTTCGGAAGCCCCTGGTCAGGGGAACCGAAACCGCACGTGACTCTTCAGGTTCAATACGTGTCTACTTGCCCACGTACTTGAAGGATACCTTCACCCGGGCACGGTAGCTGGCGACCTTTCCGCCCTCGAGCTTCATGTCCAGCTCCGAGATTTCCGCGATCCGCAGATCCTTGAGGCTCTTTCCTGCCGTCTCCACGGCATGGCGCGCCGCATCCTCCCAGGACTTGCTGCTGGACCCCACCAGTTCAATAATCTTGTACGTGCTGTTCGCCATGGTTCTTCTCCTTTTCGGAAGGTTGTCTTTTATCGCTGCGGGGATCCCCCTCGCAGCGAAGCATGCCGCCCCACGGCGGCATGCGTTTCCCCTCAGGAGTCCGGCAGGTGTCTCTTCCCGTCCATGCAGATCATCACCGGACAGATCGTCCCGTCATCCATGCGGGTATCGCCCTCTTCTGCTGACTCTAACAACAACCGGACAACTGAACAAGGATTTTTTCAGGCCTTTTCACCCCTTCGGTAGACTCACGGTTCCGGTTTCTTTACAATCAATAAAAAAACATCCGGAACCGGCATCCCGAAAGGTGGAGGAAACGATGGAAAACACCGTGCTCGTCATGCGCTGCGAAACCTACGACCGCGACCGTGTGAAAGGCATCGTGTCCGACGGGATGCAGCACCTGGGGTACAAACCCTCGGGAAAGATCTTTGCCAAACCCAACGTGGTTTTTGCTTATAAGAAAGACCAGTACGGGGCCCACGCCTACACCCACCCGGACCTGCTGGGGCCCGCCCTGCTGGCTCTTGCCGGGACGGAGGGCGTAACCCGGGTGGACCTGGGGGAGAACGCGGCGGTGGCCATGCCCACGCGGCTGTGCCTCCGGTTTGCGGGCTACTACGACGAGATCCGCAGGGTACGCGCGGAGGCCCCCTGCCCGGTGGAGATATTCTGCATCGACGAGGAGCCCCGTGATTCCGTGTTCGTGGGCGGCCGGGTGCACGACAACCTGCGCATCTCGCGCCGCATGGCACGGGCCGACTCCATGGTCTACCTTCCCAAGCTCAAGTGCCACTGTGTGAGCAACATGACCGGTGCCGTGAAGCTGAACATCGGGATCTGCTCGGATGATGAACGTTCCATCCGCCACGATTTTCTGCTCAACGAGAAGATCGTGGACCTTCTGGGCCCGGGCTGGCCGGACTTCGTGGTCATGGACGCCATCGAGGTGGGGGTGGGCAACGAGGCGGTGCCCACCCCGCGCAGGCTCGGGCTCATCCTGCTCGGTCGGAACCCCCTGGCCGTGGACCTGGTGGCCGCACGCCTGCTGGGACTCCAACGGGAAGATGTGCCGTATCTCCAGACAGCCGTAGACCGGGGTTATTCCCCCTCCACCCTGGAGGATGTGAAGCTCGACGGGGACCTGACCACCATCGACGACCTGGACGGGCAGGCAAAAAGACTCCTTCCCTACGATGACGCGTTCTATCGCTGGCAGGACGTGTCCAGGGAACTGGAACGCATGCGTTCCCCCATCCGGTTCTTCTGGGGCCCGTACAACCGGTCCACCGACGACCGTTGCCTGACGGGCTGTGTCATGGGCCTGAAGATGTTCCTGGGGTTCTTCGAGCAGTACGCCGGGGCCGAGGCGTTCGCCCGGGCGAAACCGGTTACGTTCGTGGTGGGCCGGTACGCCGGCGAGGTGGACGGAGGGGGTAACGAGGTCTTTCTCATCGGGAGCTGCGCCGATGCCAACGTGGTGAACGCCTCGAAGATCACGAGAATGGACAAGTGTTTCACCACCGCCGGGGACATGATGCAGACCATCAGCCTGAAGCTGGGCATGCCCTCCCCTTTCATGGACCCGGTCTTTCTCTTTCACTATATCGGCGCCCTGCTGACGGCCTCCATCAAGAAGGTCCTGAGCCTCCGCTACTTCCAGGACATCGGCCACTTCCTCACGAAGAAGTTCCTCCGCCGGGTGTGAAGGCCCTGGATACCCGCTTTCCATTGACATTGATCTACACCCGGCCCTGCCCGTATCCCCTTCTCCACACACCCTGAGAACCCGCTTCCTTCCCTTGACTTTTCGGAAATCGTGCTTATTTTTTTTGATAGAACGCTGGCTACGGAAGGAGCGAAGCAACCATGAAAAAACGCGACTATTATTCAGTACTGGGAGTGAACCGCTCTGCTTCCCGGGAAGAGATCAAGAAGGCATACAAGGTACTCGCCAAGAAGTACCACCCGGACCGGAACGCCGGGGAGGGCAAGGCCGAGGAGAAGTTCAAGGAGGTTTCCGAGGCCTACCAGGTGCTCTCCGACGAGAAGAAAAGGAAGGAATACGACCTGTTCGGGCATTCCCGGAGGCCGGAGAACAACGGGTTCGGCGGATGGGGACGCGGCGCGGCACAGGGTGGGAACACTACCTGGTCCGCGGGGCCGGATGGCCACGGGTTTGCTTTCAGCGGCATGAACGGTGAATCCGGAGACATCGGGGATATTTTCAGTAAAATCTTCGGGGGCGCAGGCAAGCGGAAAAACGCACGTCCATCCGGCTTCCAGGCGAACGGCCCGTTCGGTTTCGGCATGGACCCGCGCCGGGAGTCGGGCGTCGATGTGGAAGCAGACATCCATCTCGACTTCGAAGAGGCGATCCGCGGCGGAAAGCAGAGGCTCTCCCTGCAGAGAAACGGGGCCTGTGCAAGCTGCCATGGCTCGGGCAAGAACCGAAACGGTAAAGCGGAAACCTGCCGGGCGTGCAGCGGGAGCGGGGGAAAACAGGTGGGCAACGCGGGCACGCACTTCTCGGTGGTATGCACGGCCTGCGGCGGTGAAGGGCGCACCTATATCGAGTCCTGCACGACCTGCCAGGGGACGGGACAAGCCGGGGGCGTAGACACGCTGACCGTGAACATCCCGCCGGGCGTGGACGACGGTGGGCGGTTGCGGATTCCCGGCAAGGGCGAGATGGGACCGTCCGGCAAGGCAGGGGACCTGTTTCTCAGGATCCACGTAAGGCCGCACCGCTATTTCCGGCGCAAGGGAGGCAACCTTCACCTGGACCTTCCCGTGACGGTGAGCGAGGCCGCGCTGGGGACGAGCGTCGAAGTCCCCACCCTGGAAGGACAGGCCCGGCTCAAGATCCCCGGCGCCACCCAGAACGGTGCCGTGCTCCGGATGAAGGGAAAGGGGATCGCCTCACCCAGGGGTGGTTCGCACGGAGACATGTTCGTGCATGTGAACGTGGCGATCCCGAAGCACGTAACCGGGAAGGCCCGGAAACTTTACGAAGCGTTGAAGAATATGGAGCATGACCCGAGGAAGGACGCATTCTAACGGCCGGGACGGATACGCATCGGCTGCAGGTTCAGGGTCATGTTTGAAAGGAGGAACCGGATCATGAGGATACCCATAGAGTTTACGGAACGAACAAACCCTTTCTCCAGGAGAGGGGGTTTTTATCCCGGGGTTCGAAGAAACACACCCCGGTATCGTGGAAACAGGTCCCGGGATGAGTACTGGATGGACGAACCCGATGAGGGGCGGGAACCTCCCGAGAAAAACGTGCCGGAGGAAACCTTCCGGTCCGATATGGAACCCC
>CAYTRL010000028.1:0-18331 GCA_964439795.1 uncultured Thermodesulfobacteriota bacterium | reverse complement strand
AGCCTTGCTTGTCCCCTTGAGTCCGTGGAGCGGGAGCCTGCTCCGCCCCCCCGGGAGGCGGAGGTGATCGAAAAACCCCTGCCCGTGGAAGAACAGGGCTGGCGGGAACGCTACATCCGTCTCAAGGCCGACCTGGAGAACGTCAAGCGGCATGCGGACGCGGAAAAGGTCCGCCTGACGAACCAGGGGAAAGACGCCGTCCTGGACGATATCTTTCCTATTGTGGACCACCTGCAGCTGGCCATCAGGGCAGCGGAGGATGCTGAAGAGGACACGGGGATCGTCCAGGGGATCGAGATGGTGTACAACGAGTTCCTGAGCGTTCTGGAAAAACACGGCGTGAAAAAGATCGAGGCCCGGGGGGAACCGTTCGACCCACGGGTTCACGACGCGGTGGCGGTGCAGGAGCACCCGGACGTTGAGAAGGACACCGTTGTGGAGGAGGTGCGAAACGGCTTCATGCGTGGAGAAAGCCTACTTCGGCCCGCCCACGTGATCGTGGCGAACTGACGCTTCGCGGGAAGCAACGTTCCGCCCGCGACGGGCCCGGTCCTTTTTGAAAAAATGCGGCATCAGGCAGCTTTGCCGCATTTTTTTTATTGTTACGCTCCCTTCTCAACCGCCCGGCTCACCGTACTGATTCGTGACTGCAGGAACGTCACGAGCGTGTCCGCATCATCCGTTCCGATGAGCGTGCCTTTATTCCCCATCCCGATCCATACGCAGTCGTACCCCCCGATGTTCCACAGCCATCCCTTTTTCGTCAGATGGATACCCCAACCCGCCAAAAAGGTTGAGCGGTCCTTCTCCACGGCGGTCATCCTGTTGTAAAGGATGGCCTTCTTGAACAGGGGCAGGGGGCCAAAGGCGACTTTCAGTCGATCTCCCTCGTCCCGGACACGGAGGTGTCCGAAAGCAAAGGAGAACACCAGCAAAAGAACCGCTCCAAACAGCATCCCGGGCATGAGGCCCGGAACCCCGCGGGTGAAGATGACAATGACCAGAAAGAGGACCGCCAGCGAGAGACAAATCGGTTGAATGATTCCTTTTTGGGTATGGGAGTATGCAGACATGTTCAGACCTCCGCCCGTCGGTTGGCTTTCCTGGACGCTGTTTGCCTGCGTCGGTTGCCAAGACTCCCCGCGGGACACACGCGTTGACATTCCGCACAGGAAAAGTGATACCCCTCCATGAGCGTCTGCACGCCGGATACGGCCCAGCCTTCGGTGGTCACGATTCCCTTGAGCGTCTTCAAGGGTGTCTGGTCAAGAAACGGCCTGATATAGTTCTTTTTGCACACAGGCTGATTGAGCAGCCCGGGCCCGCGGACCTCACCGTGCAGGGCTCCCACCGGACAGGCCTCGACACATTTCATGCAGTGGTTGCAGAGCCCGGGGAGTTTTCGTTTCGTAGGTGCGATCCGCGCCGTGCTCAGCATGGATCCCAGACGCACATACGGCCCGTACTCGGGAGTAATCAGGAGGTTGTTCAGCCCCTTGACCCCCATGGAGGCGGCAATCGCCGCCTGCCGGTGAGACCATTCAGCCGCGAAATAGATCTCACCCCTGCGCTTGTATGTATCTACCGGCATGCTCGCCGGCACGAAATAGCATGCGTGCCCGCTGGATTCCAGAAAACGTCCCACCGCACCCGCCGCCCGGTGGCATCGTTCGTAGGCCATCTGGGCATCTTTGACGGCGCCCTTGGTCCCGCGGGGGCAGTTCAACGTCCCCCACAACAGCGCACCGGCAAAGACAATGGCCGTCCTGGCGCCGGGCAGGAGGTCCTCTGCGGGTCTGGGCGGGTGAGCCAGTTCGATATCCTCCACACGGGCGATCCCCACGAGGTCAGCACCTTCTCGATTGGCGAGAGCCATGATCTCCTTTTTCATCCGTTCCCCTTTTCTCCCGGCAGAATATGACTTCAAGACAAGGACAGAATATCGGACAGGGGATCTATGTCAAAAGGGGGGATATTCCGGCGGAACGGCGCGTCCCGGGTCCAGGGGGGCCTGGAGGAAGGCAAGAAAACCCGGATCAATAGCTCCGTAGACCCTGGTGCTGGACGTGGATCGGATCGGATTCGTACCGGAACCGGTTGAAAGACCCCCGGAAGGTCCGGAGGTCTTTTAACCGGCTGAAGCCTGTCTCTGAACCTAGTGTGAAATTCCGCCGACACCACCCACGCCCTGGCTCGCTGCTTCATCCAGGCTCTTGGCGCCCTCGCCGGCTGTTTTCTTGGCCTCACCCACGGCGTCGCCCGCCACCTCCTTTGCGCCTCCCACGGCACCCTCAACCGCCGCTCCCGCGGCCTTCTTGGCCTTGTCCAGAGCCGCCTTGATATCCAGGTTGTCCGGGAACCGTTTCAGAGCATCGGTACAGACCGGAAGGGCTTCGGCAAACCTGGCCTCTTTCACCAGGTTCAAACAGTTCACACCGTCCTGATCCTGACCTCCGGCATCCGTGTCGCCAACCGCCGGGGCCTCTACCGCGGAAGGGGTACCCTTCGCACCGGCCATCGGAGACTCGCCGGGGCCCCCCGCATCTTCCGTGTCCCCACCCTTGGTGCATGCCGCAAGCGAAAAGACCAGAAGGGCAACACACAAAAACCTGATTTTCATGACAGTTCCTCCTTTTTTTTGTTTGTTTGCCCCGGAACGATCAAGTTTGATTTCCAAGGTCTGATGCCATCTGTCTTCATTCCGTTCCGTCCTACGGTGCATAAAGTATCAATTTGCGCGGTTCGCCGCAAGAAGAATCTGTTTTACGTTGATCAGGAAGGTTATTTGATTTAATATGGTTGTATCTTGTTCTAAACTACAACCTGGAGGGTTTCATGAAGAACAGGCTCCCCCCCCTGCTGACTCTTCTGCTCACGGTTTTCCTCTTCAACGGGTGCAACCCCATCACTCCCGGCGTGTGGGAAATCTCCGGAACAGATGCCAGACTGGGTGCGTATGCCGGCACCCTGGAGTTCACCAAGGACGATTTCGGGAGAGTCTTGATCACCCGTGCCATCCGCCTGGAGGATGTGGTCCACAACGACGGCCGGACCGTTGAAACGGTCTGGACGGGCAAGGTGACCCAGACCGCCGGGGACCCCTGGCCCGCCCTCTTCTCCCTGACCCGGGCGGACTTCATTCCCCGGGTGGGATCTCTGGAGCGGACCGTGGAGGACATGGATCCGCTGGAGATCCGGGCCAGGATCTATCCCACGGAAGACGACGGCCTTGAAATACTGTACACCGAGGCAGGGGCGTCCGAGCCGAGGATTGAGGAGACCGGGGCATGGGTAGGCCTGCCCGGGGAAGAACCCCTGTTCCAGAGCGGCCGGATGAGACGGCCCGCGCACCCGCCGCCGGGCCTGCTCATGAAGCCCCTGCTCTTCGGGCTCTTCGAAACCTATCACGCGCTGCCCGCGGTGCAGCCCTACGTGGACATCCTCGCGTTTCAGCTTGCGGTGCACTATCAGATCGTGGAACGCACCGATTTCGACTACTACCGCGAGCACCCCGACCGGATCCGGGTGGTGAACAAGGTGGTGGACGAGATCAGCCTGGCGGAAACCGAGATCCGGGCCAACGCCTTCCGGGCGAGCTTTGCCGAGAAAGAAGCACACTACCAGGAGATCATGGAATCCGGTCTTTTGGGACCCCACGGCATGGTGCTGGACCGCTTGCCTCCCGGCGGACATGAGGAGCCGGACGGCGACGGGAACCTCTGGACCGGTGTGTACGCCTACACCCAGGCCGTCCGCTACAAACACACGGGAAACGAGGATGCCCTGGACAACCTGCGGCAGGCTCTCAGAGGAATCCTGACCACCATGGACATCACCGGCGACCCCATGAGTTTCGCCCGCACCCTGCGCGAGGACGGACCTCCCATCGACGGCCGCTGGCGGGACGGGGAAGGAGAGTTCGCACATCTGGACTGGATGTCCGGCGGAAACAACGACATGAGCAAGGGACTGCTCCTGGGCATGGTGGCCGGTTGGGATGCCCTGCCCGAGGGGGACGAAGTTCGTGCGCAGATCCCCTCCCACGCCATGGGCCTCCTGGAGCTTTGTGAATTCCTGGAGGAGCGCCCCCCGGAGTGCGGTTCGGGCGACTCGGCCCTGGGCCTGCCCAGCATGAACCCGGGGATCGCCATGCTCCTGGCCGGGGTGACCAACGACAACCCGGACCTGGTGGCACAGGGACTGGAAGCCTTACGGATCCCGGTCTTCATGCTCTACGCGGAGGTGGGGGGCGGCCCCCTCTACCTCTTCGGGATCAGCGACTGGAGTGGCAACCACCTGACCCTGGCCACCAACACGGCACTGGAATGGCTGCTGGCCCGGACCGGTGACGCGGAGTTGGAGGAAAAGTGGAGGTTCGCCACCGGAGAAGCCTGGAAGCTTCTGAGCACCCACGACCACCCGCTGCATGCGGCCAAGGCCGCGGCGCTGCAGGCCTTCCACGATCCGGCGGAGCAGCAGGAGGCCGAGGAGGAGGCGATCTGGGGTCTGCGCGACTTTCCCCTGCCCAAGCACCCGTACCCGGTGGACCACACGATCCGGAACGGTTTCGTGTTGAGCCCCTTCCCCTCCCTGCCCTGGAAGCTCGACTGGACCACCAACCCGGGCCGGCAGCAGGCCCTGGTGGGACATGGCATGGTGGAGAGCGTGGTGGATGGGTACCGGTGGAATGGAGGCCCGCTGGATATCGCCTCGGGTGGGAACGGCGACAATCTCATGCCGGGCGTGGACTACCTGTTCCTCTACTGGATCGCCCGGGACGGGGGCCTGATCACTGCGGAGGACTGATCCGGGTTATCCGGGGTTCACTGCAACCAAAATGGAAGAGCGCATCAGGGAAGACAGGTGATCCGTTCCCGCAGGTCATTGGGGTGCCCTTCCCGGCCCACCTGGAACAGTTCCAGGAGCACGTTGTCCGGGGCCCCGGCCATGACGTATTTCCATGCGCCCAGGTCCCGGATCCCACTCCGAAAACGGACCCCCTTGCTCTTCATATGCTCCACGAGCCCTTCCAGGTCGTCCGTCTCTATCCCCAGGTGATGTACGGCGCACGGCCCGGGTCCCCTGGGCGGTTGATCGTAGAAGTTGATCTTCCCGGTCCCGATGGAGATCATGACGTTTCTCGCTCCGGCCATCACATGATCGAAGATGATCTCCGCCCCGAACATCTCCTGGTAGAATTGGAGACTTGCGTCCAGGTCCGAGGCAAAAAGGTGCGGATGATGGAGCGACGCCTTCATCTTCCCCCCGGTTTCACGCCTCGAGCAGGGCCTTGACCTTTGCCAGGACGTTGTCCACCTGGAAGCCGAACTTCTCCATGAGAACGCCGCCCGGCGCGGAGGCACCGAACCGGTCCACGCAGAGCACATCACCCCGTTCGCCCAACCAGCGGTGCCAGCCCTGAGACGAGCCGGCCTCCATGGCCAGACGGACCTTGCAGTCCTGTGGCAATACCTGTTCGCGGTATTCCCGGGGCTGTGCTTCAAAGAGTTCCCAGGACGGCATGGAAACCACCCGGGCCTCGATGCCCTCTGCCGACAGCTTCTCCCTTGCCTGCAGGGCCAGGTGGACCTCGGAACCCGCGGCGAGAAGGATCACCTGCGGGGTCCCGTTTGCGCCTTCCAGGATGTACCCGCCTTTTTCCACTCCCTGCGCCACGGGGTATCGGTCCAGGGACAGGACCGGAAGCTTCTGGCGGGTCAGTACCAGGGCCGTGGGTTTTTTCCTGGAAACGGCAAGGCGCCAGGCTGCGGCCGTCTCGTTGGGGTCCGCGGGCCGAAGTACGGTCAGGTTGGGGATGGCCCGCAGGGAGGGCAGCTGGTCCACGGGCTGGTGCGTCGGGCCGTCCTCCCCCACGCCGATACTGTCGTGGGAGAAGACGAACAGGGCATGGATGTCCATGAGCGCGGCCAGCCGGATGGAAGGCCTGAGATAGTCCGAGAAGACCAGGAAGGTGGAGCCGAACGGGATCCACCCGCCGTGCAGGGCCATGCCGTTGACGATGGCGCCCATGGCGTGTTCCCGGATCCCGAAGTGGATGTACCGGCCGTCCTGTTCCAGGCTGTCCACCCGTGTCCCCACCGAGCCGCCCAGGTCCGCGCATCCCCCCACCAGGGTCTCCAGGGAAGCGGCCAGCGCGCCCAGCACCTTCTTGGAAGCGACGCGGGTGGCCAGGGGCGGGTCCTCCCCGCCGAACACCGGCACCTCCCGATCCCAATCCGTGGGCAGCTCTCCGGTCACCTGCTGTTGAAACGCCGCGGCCTTTTCCGGGTTCGCCTCGCTGTAGCTCTTCAGCACCCCCTGCCATTCCGCCTCCAGGGATCGGCCCGTTTCCACGGCCCGGCGGAGATGCGCAAGAGCCTCCTTCGGGATGAAGAACGGCTCCTCCGAGGGCCACTCCAGGGTCTCCCGCGTCTTTTGCAGGTTCTCCGGCCCCAGGGGCGCGCCGTGCACCTTGGGGTTGTCCTGCAGCGGGCTGCCGAACCCGATGTGGGTGCGCACCATGATCAAAGAGGGTTGATCCTCCACCTTCTTTGCCCCTTGGATCGCATCCTCGATCCGGTCCAGGTCCTGATCCGTTTCCAACCGGTCCACGTGCCATCCGCAGGCGTCGAACCGGCGGGCCACGTCCTCAGAAAAGGTGACGTCGGTGGCGCCGTCGATGGTGATCTGGTTGTCATCGTAGAGGAAGATCAGCTTTCCCAGCTTTTGAAACCCGGCGCGGGAGACGGCCTCGGCGGCCACCCCCTCCATGAGGTCCCCGGCCGAAACCAGCGCGTACGTGTAGTGGTCCACAAGGGCGACCCCGGAGAGGTTGTATCGCTCCGCCAGCAGACGCTCGGCCATGGCCATACCCACCGCCATGGCCACACCCTGCCCCAGCGGTCCGGTGGTGGATTCCACGCCCGGTGTGTGCCCGTACTCCGGGTGTCCCGGGGTCTTGCTCTCCCACTGCCGGAACTGTTTCAGGTCCTCCAGGGAAAGGTCGTAGCCTGTCGTGTGGAGAAGGGAATAGAGCAGGGCAGAGCCGTGGCCGGCGGACAAAACGAAGCGGTCCCGGTTGAACCACCCGGGGTTTTCCGGGTTGTGCCTGAGGACCCGGTTCCAGAGCACGTAGGCCATGGGTGCGGCCCCCAGGGGAAGACCCGGGTGTCCGGATTTGGCCTGTTCGATCATGTCCACCGCAAGCATGCGGATCGTATTAACGCAGAGCTGGTCCAGGCTTTGCTGCTCTTTGGTCATGAACACATCCTCCGGTTTATTTTGGGGTGAAACAGGTTGGGGAACCCCTTCGGCAGTCATTTGAAAGCAGTCAGTTTAGCACATCCCCGAAGGAAAAACAGCCGCCCGTGACAAGGCCTTCCTGACCTGTATAAAGACCGGGAGACCTCAATATTTAACACAAAGTATTACTTTAATTATTTATTATAACTACCTGTTTATAAACCATGATGTAATAGATAATATTCTGAAATCCCTTTTCGATGTACGCCCTGAACAAACCCGGCGCCCAATCGATCCGTGCCGCCCCTCTCCTGGATTCCGGATCGGGGGTCAAGGGATCAAGTCCGGAATGACATAAAACACAGAATCCTTGTTTTTCAACGCCTGATATACATGCGTTGTCAGCCCCTCATTTATTCCGATACAATGGATGGATATCAGGAAAGGACGCATCCATGACCTACCTGCTCGTTGTTCTGCTCATCGGTTTTCTGATTCTCGTACACGAAACAGGCCACCTGGTTGCGGCCCGGGCCGCAGGGATCCCGGTGGCAAGGTTTTCCATCGGGTTCGGCCCGGCCCTGTGGACCCGCAAGAAGGGGCACACCGAGTACCGGTTGTCCCTGATCCCGCTGGGAGGCTACGTCCTGCCGGACCTGACGGAGCTGGACGAATATTTCCGAATCCCGGTGGGCAAACGGATCCTCCTGGCCCTGGGAGGACCCGCCGCCAACCTTCTCCTCCCTCCCCTGCTCCTGGCCCTGGCGGCCCTGCTGCAGTCCGGCTTCTCACTCAGCGGACTCATGCTCGACCCGTTCAGGGAAACCGCCGCGATTCTGCGCGAGACCCTGGCGGTCCTGCCGGTCCTGTTCTCCCAGCCGGACCAGCTTTCCGGCGTGGTTGGGATCGTTACCCAGGGGGGAGCGTTCATCGGCGGGGGGGTGACAAAGGCGCTCTACCTGACCGCATTGTTGAGCGTCAACTTCGCCGTGCTCAACCTTCTGCCCCTTCCGGCACTGGACGGGGGCAGGATCCTCCTTTGTCTCCTGGAAAAGATCCACCCCGGTCTCACCCGGCTGCATATTCCCCTGAACACCGCGGGGTGGATCCTGATCCTAGGGTTGCTGGTCTACGTGACGGTCATGGATGTGGGGCGGCTGTTCGTATAGCTGCGGTCCTGAGGCGGAGGCTGTTGGTCACCACCGACACCGAGCTGAAAGCCATGGCCGCGGCGGCCACCACCGGCTTCAACGCAAAGCCGAAAAAAGGGATCAGCACCCCCGCGGCCACCGGGATCCCCAGCAGGTTGTAGAAAAACGCCCAGAAAAGGTTCTGCCGGATGGTGCGCACCGTTTGCCGGGACAGTTCGATGGAACGGGGCACCCCTTCCAGCGAGGAACCCATAAGAGTCACGTCCGCACTTTCCATGGCGATGTCCGTGCCGGTTCCCATGGCGATGCCAAGATCCGCCTGCACCAGGGCCGGCGCGTCGTTGATGCCGTCCCCAACCATGGCCACACGGTGTCCCTCTGTCTGCAGTTGCCGGACCCGTTCCGCCTTTTCCTGGGGGAGAACCTCGGCCAGCACCCCGTCCAGATCCAGCTCCCCGGCCACCGCGGAGGCGGCCCGCGCGCTGTCTCCGGTGAGCATGTAGACCCGGAGCCCCATGGCCTTGAGCGTCCGGACCACTCCGGCGGCCTCCTCCTTCAGGACGCTCGACACCCCCATGATCCCGGCCACTCGTCCGTCCACAGCCAGGAACAGTACGGTCCTCCCCTTCTCCTGGAGCCGTTCGGCCCGGCCGGCCCACGGTTCCACGGGCACGCCGGAAGACGCCAGGAACGAAAATGTCCCCAGGAGCGTCTGCCGCTGCTCCCCCACGCGGCCCCGCACACCCTTTCCAGGCAGGGTTTCAAAATCGTCCACGGGTAAAAGGGCCATTTTTTCCCCCTCCGCCCTTCTCACCACAGCCTTTCCGATGGGATGTTCTGAAAGACGCTCCAGGGACCCCGCGGTCCGGATCAGATCCTCGTCGCTGAAACCCGGTCCCGACTCCAGCTCCGTCACCTCGAGCTTCCCGGTGGTGAGGGTCCCGGTTTTATCCATGACCACGACCCGGACCTTCCCGGCCATTTCCAGGCTTTCCGCGTTCCTTATGAGGATCCCCATCTCCGCACCCCGCCCCGTTCCCACCATGATCGCTGTGGGTGTGGCCAGTCCCAGGGCGCACGGACACGCGATGATCAGCACGGAGATGGCACGGATCATGGCGTTTAGACCGGCCGGTTGGGGACCCCACAGCCACCATGCCGAGAAGGTCAGCGCCGCAAGCGCCAGGACCACCGGAACAAACACCCCGGCCACCCGGTCCGCCAGCCGCTGCAGGGGCGCCTTGGAGGCCTGTGCTTCCTCCACGACACGGAGGATCCGGGCCAGCACGGTGTCCCGGCCCACCCGGTCTACCCGCACGCGCAGGGCGCCGGTCTGGTTGATGGTGGCCCCCACCACCCGGCTTCCGGGCTCCTTATCCGCTGGAAGGCTTTCCCCGGTGAGCATCGATTCGTCCACGGAACTCGCCCCGGATTCCACAATTCCGTCCGCCGGAACCTGTTCCCCGGGCCGGACCAGCACCAGGTCGCCGGGCGCAAGGTCCCTCGCGGGCACCTCCACCTCCCCCCCCTCACGTATTACCAGGGCGGTTCCGGGCTTCAGCCCCATCAGCGCTTTCAGGGCCCGGTTCACCCGCCCCTTGGCCCGGGCTTCCAGCACCCGTCCCAACAGGATGAGGGTAATGATCATCGTGGCGGTGTCGTAATAGACCGCTGCCTCCATCCCCGAGAACAACCCCGGGAACAGGGTCACCGTCACGGAGTAGAAGAACGCGGCGGACGTTCCCGCGGAGACCAGGGTGTTCATGTCCGGGTTGCGGTGACGCACGGAGCGCCACAACCCCATATGAAAGGGGGCCCCTGCCCAGAAAAAGACCGGGCAGGTCAGGGCCAGGAGGATCAGGTGGCGGGAGCCGTCGCTCAAGCGGTTCACCAGGGGCCAGGCTCCACCCATGGACAGTGCCATCACGAAGAGGGAGAGGATCAGCGAGACGGTGAAGCGCCTTTTCAAAACCATCGCTTCACGCATCTGTTCCTCTTCCATGCGAAGAGTGGGATCCGCATCCGGGGCCGATCCGTCCCCTTCGGGGAGAAGAACGGAGTAGCTTCCCGCCCGTTCCACCGCCCTCCGGATCTCGTCCAATGCGCCTTCCACGGGGAGGGTGCGGATCGAGGCGCCCTGCGTGGCCAGGTTCACCGAGGCCTGGGTGACAAAGGGCAGGGACAACAGGGACTGCTCGATCTTCCGGACACAGGAAGCACACCCGATCCCCTGAACCGGAAGGGTAATGCGGTCCTGCAAAACCGTGAACCCGAGGCCCTCCACCACACGGACGGCGGCGGCCGCCGAGAGGCCTTCTCCTTCGGACCGGACAACGGCCGTACCCGAAGCCAGGTTCACGGACACGGTCTCCACGCCCGGCAGATCCCCAAGGGCCTTCTCCACCCGGCCCACGCAGGAGGCGCACTTCATACCGGAAACCGGCAGGACGATCCCTTTCTTTTCCCGGGACCCGCTCATTCTCTTCTCCTGACTCGATATCAGACGTTTATCCGTTTCGATGCAGCGAGCGGGAAAAAGGGCTTCCAGTTGATCGGGAAGTCGGTTCTAAGCAACATCCGCTTTTTGAATCCGATTTCCCCGAAAAGTTACCCCAGGCAAAACTGGAAGCATCGTGATGGTGCCAACCCAAACCGATGGCGCTTCCGCAGGAAGTGAATCCCCGGTGACCGGACCGATGCCCCGTGAGGGACATTGCGAGGAGTCGTAGACGACGCCGCACCACGGTATAGAAATGTCATTGGGCCGGGGGGTTGCCGCGCTCCGCTCGCAATCTCCACTTCTGCGTCTCATGAATGGGGGGCAGATGGCGCGGAGCTAATCGCTGAACGCTGACAGCTGACAGCTAAATATTCCCCCCGACGAAGGCCAGGAACCTCCGTCTTTCCTCGGCCAGGGACCCTTCCAGGGTGGAGGCGTTCCGGAACTCGATGAGCTCCTTCACTATCTTCAGCGTGTCCGGATTTGCAGAGGCGATCTCGGTCACGATCTGTTTAGCCCGGGGCAGCAGTTCGTCATGAGGGACCACCTCGTTCACCAGCCCGCACTGAAGCGCCTTCTCCGCCGTGATGAACTGACAGCTCAGGGACATCTGCTTGGCCATGCGCTGGCCCACAGCGTGCTGCAGGAGCTGGGTCATCCCCCACCCCGGCACGATCCCCACCCGTGCATGGGTATCCGCGAACGAGGCCCGCTCCGATGCGATGAGAAAGTCGCAGTTCAGTGCAATCTCGAACCCGCCGGTAATGGCATGGCCGTTCACCGCCCCGATCACCGGCTTGTGGCAGGCCCGGATGATGTCAACGAAATCCTTGCCGTCACCCCGCGGGTCGAACAGGTTCTCCTTCAGGATGCAGGCCAGGTCGATGCCGGAGCAGAACGACTTGCCGTTGCCCGTGAGGATCACCGCGTGGACCGCCTCGTTGGCGGACACCTCCTCCAGGATGTCGTAGAGGTGTACCAGCAGGGACTGGTTGATCGCGTTGCGCCGCTCGGGCCGGTTCAGCGTCACCAGGGCCGCGCCTTCTTCCACATCCAGCAACACAGGGTTGTCCATGATTCCCTCCAGGAAAGCAAAGGTTGACGGGTGGCTCACAGGGTGTTGAAAAAACTGATTATGTGTGTTCCTTCTTTCGTCAACGGATCAGGACCGCACGCACCGGGGAGGCCTCGCATCCTTCCAGCTTCAGGGGCAGGCAGACCAGGGTGTAGCTGCCCGGGGGGACGTCCCCCAGGTGGATCCCCTCCAGGATCAGTACACCGCTTTCCATGAGCTGCCGGTGGGCCGGGAACCGCTCGTCCCCGTAGCGTTCGATGGAGAGGGCGTCCAGGCCCACCAGACCGACCCGGCGCCGGACACAGAACTCCGCGGCCTCGCCGGACAGGTATACGAACCGCTCGGAAAAAACCCCGCTCCGGCTCCAACCCTGGTGCGAGTTCTCGGTCTTGAACAGGAGGGCATCCCCCTCCGGGATCTCCAGGGGTTCCAGTTCCCCGGGCCCCACGCACTCCGGATCCCGGATCTCCACCACCTGCGCGGGCCTCACGAACTCCTTAAGGGGATATCGGTCCAGGGTCTTCCCTCCGGGGAGAAAGTGCGCCGGGCTGTCCAGGTGGGTTCCGGAGTGGGCGCTCAGGCTCAGGCTGGAGAGATCGCACACCCCGCCGTCCTGCAACCGCTGGGTCCACTTCCGGACAAACGGCTCGTCCCCCGGGAAGTCGATCGACTCCTTTCCCAGCACCACGCTGATGTCGTAGATCGTACCGCTCCGGTCCATCCGTTTCCCTCCTTGTTTTTGAAGTCGGGGAAAACCGGTCCCTGTGTAGCACGTTTCCGGTGCCCCCGGCAACGGCGCACACCACGGTTCATCCGTATTTGACCTTCAGCAGAACCGTCTTTCCACCGTTGTTCCGCTCTCCCGGAATTGACCTCCAAAGACTTCCGTGCAATCCTCATAGGGTGTTGCCTGATAAACCGATCGAAACCGTCACACACAGGGAGAACAGACCGTGGATGCAAAATATTTCTCGGAAGGGCTGGAACTGGCCAAACTGCCCTACTTCGATATCCGTGAAGGGAACCGCCTCGTAATGGCGGACGACACCGTGGGCCCCATCATCGACGTGCACACCCACTTCGCGCTGAGCTTTATCACCCCCTGGAAAGTGAACATCCACAAGGAAGGCGCGCCCACGGAACACTACCTGCCCATGCAGGGCTGTCCCCTGGACATGGAGGTCTACCTGAACAAGAACTTCACGCCGGAACGGCTCACCGTGATGAAAAAAGACCTGACGATGAAGGGCATGACGCCGTTCGGCATCCGCAAAACGCACACGATCCCCAACCTGACCCGGGAGATGGACGAGCTGGGCATCGAAAAATCGGTAAGCCTCCCCATCGATTATCCATGGCGGCTGTCCAACAACGCGGTGGACACGCTGCAGGCCGTCCGGGACAACGACCGGTTCATCACCTTCGGGTCGGTTCACCCCTATGCATCCGGCGTGGAAGCCAAGCTGGACCGGCAGGTGGCCCTGGGGGCGAAGGGGGTCAAGGTACACCCGGCCACGCAGGTCATCCGACCGGACAACCCCCGGGCCATGCAGCTCTACCGCCTCTGCGGAGCACGGAACCTCCCGGTGCTCTGGCACTGCGGCCCCGTGGGTATCGAACCCAAACTGGGCCGCAAGCGCTCCCAGGTGGTGCTCTACGAAAAGGCGATCGCCGAAACCGAGGATGTGATATTCATCCTGGGCCACTCCGGCGCCCTTCAGATGGAAGGCGCACTGAGCTACGCCAAGCGCTACCCCAACGTGTACATGGACCTTTCCTGTCAGTCCCTGACCAACCTGCGGACAATCCTGAACGAAGCCGACGCGGACCGGCTCATGTACGGGACCGACTGGCCCTTCTACCACCAGGCCATCGCCCTGGCCAAGATCCTGGTGGCCACGGAAGACGACCGGGAGCTTCGGAGCAAGGTGCTGTACGGAAACGCTGCGCGCCTGTTCGGGGTCAACTAGGGACGCCCCGGAGGAGATCCGCTCGTCCTCGGCCGCCTCAGGGTGCGTAGAGGACTTTCTGGAGAAACTCGACCCCGAACCTCAGGAGCGCCTCGTCATCGTTCTTGAGCTTCCGGCGTTTGTTCGCAGGGACACCCGCCTGCTTCAGAAACCCCGATCGGAAGAGAAATTCACGGAAAGCGTCCAGGTTGTAGCAGGCCACGATCACCTTCTGTAACTGCTCCTGGCTCAGTTTGTTCCTGGGGTCCCTCTTTTTGTGGAACAGGATCTTCAGCATACCGACAGGTAGGGACCGAGCCCCTGGCCCTGCAGCCATTCCTCCAGGGTCACGGTCCGTTCCTCGCGCACACCCAGACAGGCGGGTGTCTCCAGCAGAAAGAAGAACTCCTCCTGCTCGCCGCTGCCGGCGGCCCGGCCCGACGCACGCCCCAACGGGTAGAGCCGGCACGCGGTGGGCCGGTGCTGGTAGACCGTACAGCCTCCTTCCCCCACGAACGGACACTGCTTTTCGGAATCGTCCTGCATCCGCAGTGAAAGGACCGGGAACCCGGAGGCGGGATCCGGCCGGAAGAGGACATGCTGCTGCAGAAACCGGTCGGAGTGAAGGCGACACGCGGTCTTCAGGCGCAGGACGTCGTAAGGGGTGAGGACCAGGTCCTTGTTCCGGCAGCAGGTGTTGAAACAGGCCAGCCCTGCGGAACAGTCGAACCGGAACGGATCGCCGGACTGCAGCCGTCTTTCATGATGAGGTGCCTGCTCCGTAAGCATGAAGGGTCTCCTCCCCTGGAAGATCTCTCCATGATATCCGTTTCATGGACCGATGGAAAACCCGGTGGCATGCCTCTCTGAAATCCACCCGCCCGATGGACAAACAGGCCACGGGGGCCTATAACAGAGAAAAGGGGCCGTACTCATCGACATACATATACTGACGCATCGAATGGATATTGCGAGGAGCAGCCAAAGGCTGCGAGGAAGCAATCCCTCAGCTCACTGTGCCTCGGCCCTCCGGCGCCGGGGGGTTGCCTCGCTTCGCTCGCAATCTCCAATTCTGTGCCTCCCCGCATGAAAGGGATGGAGGCGGGGAGCTGAGTGCTGAACGCTGACGGCTGACAGCCGAAAACGGCTTCGCTCAACTCGCAATATCCCCTCTGAAACGGCCTCGAAAACGTGACCATCTTTATGACATCATGTACTAGAAAAAGGAGAGACCTAAGCATGTCGTCCAGAAACCTGCTCTTTCTCAGCGGGCTCGGTGCTCCCGCGTTTTTGTTCACCCCCTGGTTCAAGGTCTTCCAGTGGTTCGGGTATGACGTACACGTGGTGCCCAACTCGTTCTTCAGTTTCGACCCGGTCACATCCTTTGCCGAACAGATGGTGGAGCTCGCCTCGGGTTTTGATGAAATAGACGTTGTGGCGGTGAGCTACGGGGGGAATGCGGCCCTGTACGCGGCCCATCTCAGCCCGGAGCTCTGCGAGAAGACAGGGAAGATGGCCCTGGTCTGCGCCCCGGTACTGGGCACACCGGGACTGTTGCGCCCGGTCCGCAAGTTCCTGCCCCCGTTCCTGTCCCGCCCCCTGGAGGAGATGGCACGTAGAAGTCCGCTCACCGGGGCCATACGGGAACTGGGCGCCCGGGAGCGGCTCCCGTTTTCCCTGCACTGCATCTACCATGAACGGGACTACATCGCCCCTCTGGAGACCGCGACCCTTCCCGGCGTGGGGACCACCCACAAACTGGATTTTCAGTGGCGCTGCGTGCCGGGCCTGGTCATGCACCAGGCGGCCTGCGTCAACCCCAAGACGCTCAGCACCCTGGTGCAGGTCCTCATCGGGAAATGAACGGCGTGATGGAGCCCTCTCCCAGTGCCCCCCCCGTGTGGATCAGCCATCGCGGCAACGGGACCGGGTTCCCGGAAAACACGCTGGACGCGTTCCGGGAAGCGGTCCGGCACGGTTTCTCCATCCTGGAGACCGACCTCAGGATCAGCCGGGACGGGCACATCGTGCTGGCTCACGACCCCACGCTCCAGCGCCTCTGCGGCGACCGGCGCCTCGTCCACGACCTCACCCGGGCCGAACTCCTGCGGATCCCCCTGCCCGGGGGATGCCGGCTGCTTTTTTTTGACGAGTTCATGGATGCCTTTTCCGGGTGCCACTGGACCCTGGACATCAAGCCCGAGCACGGTGTGGAGACCGTCCGGGCCCTGGCGGAGTGGGCGGCGAGGCACGGGAAAGAAACGGCCTTGCAGGAGCGGGGGACCTTTCTGGTGTGGCAACGGCGGCACGGGCGGATGTTGCGGCAAAGGTTTCCGGGTGCTGTCTTCTACGCGGGAAAGTGGGCCTGCGTCCGCGCGGGAACGGCCGCGCTCCTGGGCCTGCCCGCAGGGGGCGACATCCGGACGGGAAAGACCTACGGGTTGCCGCCGCGCCTGGGCGGGATCCGGCTCTACCGGGAACGGATCGTCCGATACTACCGGAGGCGGAACGCAAGGCTGCTGGCCTTTCTTCCGGAGACCGACGCAGACACGCGGGATGCGATCCGCCTGGGGTTCGATGAGATCCTGACCAACGGCCGGATCCTGACACCCGGCTGAGCGCCGTTATCCTATCATGTTCCCGAACATCGGTATTCGCCGGCATGAATACGATAACGCATCGTACGGATATTGCGAGGAGCCGAAGGCGACGCGGCAATCCCCCGGCTCCGGATGGGTATTCCCCGTCGCGTGCAGGGAGGTCGCGTCACTTCGTTCGCGATCTTCGACTTCGCTTCGCTCGAAGTCTTCGACCGTGCTTCGCTCACAATATCCTCGAGCGGCTTCGAATTCGAGACCGAATGACGGTGTGTACTTAGGAGGGGTCACAGGAGTGGGGGGACTTCACTCGACCCGGGTTCCTTTTCCTCGCCGGATTCCACAGAACCCTCTTCGGATACGGGATCCTTACACTGATTTTGATCCAGTCTACGTTCCCAGTCGAAATGATCAATATCCCCCAGGGGAACGACATCGTCCGTGACCAACAGGATCACCCGCGATCCGTCTGTCCAGTAGGGGGCCTTCATCAAGTTCCGATGGGGGCTGTCCTGCGTTGCCGGCGCAACCCCATCCAGATAACCGTACTTCTTCAGGGACAGAGCCATCGCCAGGTCTTCGGTGAGATAATCTCTTGCTTCGTCCACATCCGGGTCGATGGCATGGGTCATCAGGTTCCACGCCCGGGTCGTAAAATAGACCCCGATATCGCGCGTGATGGTCCCGACACATACCGGCCTGCCCTGATACCGGATGGGGGTCAGCCAGAGGCGGAGGTGGTTCCGCTCATGGATGGAGTCTCTCGCCTTCTGAAGGCCAATATCCTGATGTCTGCCGAAAACATAGAGTGAACTCATGGGGGAATGCTTGTATTCCTTGCCGAAAAAGCCTTTCGCGGTTTTCCAGGCGGTGCCCGCCGTCAGCCGTTCCGTCTCGTCCCATCGCGCCCTCGTGAAGGGCTTTTCTACATGACCGATCACCACGATATTCAACGGATCACCTTCTCCGCTTCCGTTTTCCTTCGTGGTTGTCAACGGGAGCGGCTCCAGGGCCTCCCGCAGAGAGGGTTCATCCTCGACGTGTATGATTGCTTCCTCCGGATAAAGAGCGTCGAAGTCCACGACCTCCCAATCCGTACGAAGCCCGGGAACGGGAATGTGAAATTCATAATCGATGATATTCAGATCACCGAAAAGACGGACGCGCACTTCCCTTACACCCTGCTTTAGGTAGCTGAAACCAAAACCGGCGGATCGGCAGCGGGGAAGAACGAGTTGATCGATGAAAAGGTTTTCGAAATGCTGATCCATCTTTCGGTTTTTCGAACGCCGCCAGAACGAATGGCAGATATAGGCAGCTTCCCGGGCGGAATAGTAATTCGGATCGACCCCGCTGAGCATGAACCAGTAAGGCCGGTCCGTGGAATTTTCAATATCGATCCAGATCGTCTGGATCCCCTTTTTTTCCAGATCGAACCCGAAGACCTGTTTGGTTTCCTTGCGTGTCAATACGGATACCGTAACCCGCACACCGTCTTTTTCCTCGGTCTTCGCTCTCTCGAGAAATGGAACTTGTTCCAGCGGTTTCGGTTTAAAGGATGCACAACCCGACAGCAACAGCAATCCACACAGAACAAGCGCAAGGTTCGAATACCGCAAGGGCGCCTCCTTGAAGGGCGTTGAAAAACTCCAATTTGTTGTCAAGTGTTGATTCAGCAAGAATGCGTCTATCTCTGGATGTTGCGAGCGGAGCGTGGTCGAAGATCGCGAACGAAGTGAAGCGACCTCCCGGCCTCGAATCCCTGCTGCGCCGGGGGCTTGCCGCGTCGCCTGCGGCTCCTCGCAATGTCCCTCACG
>CAYTRL010000027.1:0-25746 GCA_964439795.1 uncultured Thermodesulfobacteriota bacterium | reverse complement strand
GGAATTTCCGAATTCTTGACTCTTTTTTTCCTTTCTATTTATACTCCCCGAATCCGGGGGCCGTCCATCGATCGGCCAGGAGACAAACGACATGGTTCAGAGAGAACAGGCTGCACATCCGTTCACATGGAGGGTTCGCCTCCCCCTTTTCGTCTTCCTGATTGCCCTGTCCGCTGCTGCGGCATTCCCGTCGGCCGCGGCCGACTTCGAGATCTATGAGGCAACGATCCCGGAGATCAACCGGGCCTTTGAGGAAAACCGTGTCACCTCGGAACAGCTCGTCCGGTATTACCAGGAGAGGATCCGGGCCATGGAAGACAACGGCCCAGGGATCAACGCCCTGATTACCGTCAACCCGGGGGCCCTGGAACGGGCCCGGGTTTTGGACCTTGAACGGAAGGAGAAGGGCCCCCGGAGCGTGCTTCACGGCATCCCGATCATCCTCAAGGCAAGCTACGACACGGCCGACATGCCCACCACGGCCGGCTCCGTTACGCTGAAGAACGCCCGCCCTCCGGATGACGGCACCATCGTAAAGCGGTTGCGGGATGCAGGTGCCGTGGTCATCGGCAAGGCGAACATGAGCGAATTCGCGCTCTCCCAGGGTTGGTTCGGCTACAGCTCCCTGGGCGGGGTGACCCGGAACCCGTACAACCTGAAGCGGAACGCATCCGGGTCCAGCAGCGGCAGTGCGGCGGCCGTGTCGGCAAACTTCGCGGTAATCGCCACCGGGACCGATACCGCCGGCTCGATTCGCGCGCCCGCGGCGGTGACAGGGGTGGTGGGCATCAAGCCCACCCTGGGGCTTACCAGCCGGAACGGCATCGTGCCTGCCTCCCTTTCCCTGGACGTGGCCGGCCCGCTGGCCCGCACGGTCACGGATGCGGCCATCGCCCTGGGCTTCATGACCGGGGTGGACGAGGGAGACCCTCGAACCCGGGAGAGCCGGGGACGAACCCCGGAGGACTACACGCAATTCCTCTCCACGGACGCACTGCGGGGGGCCCGCCTGGGCGTTGCCCGGCAGTTCCTGGGGGCCAACCCCGAGGTGGACGAGGTGTTCCGGAAGGCCCTGTCCAAGCTGGAGGAACAGGGCGCCGTCCTCGTGGACGTTCACCTTCCCGGATCCCTGCTCTCCGCATGGGACATGATGGACCCGGTGATCGACGCCGAGTTCCGGGGGCAGATCGAGGCGTACCTTTCCGCCCTGCCCGCCGGGAACCCGAGGACCCTGGAGGACCTGATCTGGATCAGCGAGTCCCCGGCCGTGAAGCTCTCCCGAACGCCCGTGAACCCGGCCCGCATCCAGGCCTTCAAGGAGGCGCAGGCAAGCCCGGGCCTGGCTGATTCGGGCTATCTGTACGTGGTTTCCAACTTGATGCCCCGGGCGCGCAGGACGCTCCGATGGATCCTGCAGGGCAACGGGTTCGATGCCATCGTCCTGCCCACGATCCCCTGTCCCGCCTCCCCCCTCTTCAACGAGGACGACCCCACGTACGTCTGTCACACGGACGATCCCTACACCGGCTGTTACCTGGCCAGCCTGACCGGCTTCCCGGAAATCTCGGTCCCCGCGGGCCAGACCCCGGACGGGATGCCCGTGGGGCTCTCTTTCCTGGGGCTTCCGTACGGGGAGCCCGGTCTCCTCGGGCTGGCCTACAACTTCGAACAAGTCGTCCGGGCCCGGCGTCCGCCAACCTACGTTCCGAAGCTTCGTTGAAGGGAAGGGGGGGATGAGCCTTGTGACTGGGGTGAAGAAAAAACGGTTGCCGCGTTTGAGTCTGTCCGCCAAGGTCCTGCTGGGGCTTGCCCTGGGCATCGCCACCGGTCTTTTCTTCGGAGAGTCTGTGGCCTTTCTCAACCTGGCGGGAAAAGCGTTCATCGAACTGCTGCAGATGACGGTCCTCCCCTACGTGATCCTTTCCCTCATTACGGCGCTGGGACAGCTCTCGCTGAACAAGGCCGGCACCCTGGCAAAGCGGGTCGGCGTCATCCTCCTGCTCCTCTGGGGGATCGCCCTCTCCATGGTGTGCCTCTTTCTGCTCTTGTTTCCGAATTGGGAGTCGGCCTCCTTTTTCAGCTCCTCCATGGTCCAGGAGCAGGGGGACCTGGATTTTCTCGGGCTCTACATCCCGGCCAACGTGTTTTTCTCCATGACCAACAACATCGTCCCCGCGGTAGTGCTGTTCAGCATAGCCCTGGGCGTAGCCTTGATCGGCGTCAGGAACAAGGAAGGGCTGCTCAACGGGCTCTCCGCCCTGACCGATGCCCTGACCCGGGTCACCGGGTTCGTGGTGGGACTGGCACCCGTCGGGGTGTTCGCCATTGCGGCTAGCGCGGCAGGGACCATGGACGTGCAGGAGTTCAGGAACCTGCAGGTCTACATGATCATCTACATCCCCCTGGCCCTGCTCACGGCCTTCTGGGTGCTTCCCGGCCTGGTGACGTCCCTGACGCCGCTCCGGTACCGGGACGTGATCGGGCCCCTGAGCCGGGACGCACTCATTACGGCGTTCGCCACGGGCAACGTCTTCATCGTGCTGCCGATCCTGGCCGAGGGGTGCAAGGAGATGCTCACCCCGCTGGAAACGGCAGACGGCGAACTCGGGTCCGCGGTGGATGTGATCGTTCCCACGTCCTACAGCTTCCCCAGCGTCGGCACCCTGTTCTCCCTGAGTTTCGTCCTGTTCGCGGCCTGGATCTCCGGTTCCCCCCTGACCGCCTCGCAGGTCCCCACCTTTGCCGTGACCGGCCTGTTCAGCATGTTCGGCGGGGTGAACGTGGCCATCCCGTTCCTGCTCGACCTCCTGCGCATCCCGTCCGACACCTTCCAGCTCTTTGTGGTGGTCAGCCAGGTGGCCATCGTCCGGTTCGAGGCCCTGCTGTCGGCCATGTACACCCTGGCCATGGCCCTGCTCGGCGCCGCAGCCATGGCCGGGCTGATCCGGATCCGCTTGAGGTGGGTGTTGCGGTACCTGCTGATCACCGCGGGAGCACTGCTGGGCGTCATGGGGGCGATCCACCTGGTTCTGCAGTACGGGATTCAACGGGAGTACCAGAGCTACCGCATCTTCATCGAGATGGATCTGAAGTACGAGCCGGCACCGTACCAGGAGTTCGAAGCGGCGCTTCCCCCCCCGGAGCCGGGCGTTTCCCCGCAGGCGCGCCTGGACCGGATTCTGGAGAGGGGCACCCTGCGGGTGGGGTATTTCAAGGACGCGCTTCCGTTCGCTTTTCACAACGAGTCGGGGCGCCTGGTGGGGTTCGACATCGAGATGGCGCACCAGCTGGCCAGGGACATGGGTGTGAAGCTGGAGCTGTTTCTCGTGAAACGCAAGGAACTGGCTGAACGGCTCAACCAGGGGCAGATCGACATCGCCATGTCCGGGCTTTCCATCACCATGAACCGTGCCCGGAAGATGGCCTTCTCCGATCCGTACATGGAACAGACAATTGCCTTTATCGTGAAGGACCACCTGCGGGAGACGTTCGGCGACTTGAACAAGGTCCGGAACATGAAACCCCTGAAGCTCGGGATGCTGGACATTCCGTATTATTCCAGCAGGATCCGGAGCGCCCTGCCGCAGGCGGAGATCAAGATCCTGCAAACACCCCGGGAGTTTTTCCTCGACAAGGAGGGGGACCTGGACGCTTTCGTAAACTGGGCCGAGGCGGGTTCGGCCTGGTGCCTGATCTACCCGGACTTCTCCGTGGCGGTCCCTCATCCCGCGGTGGTGGCCATGCCCATGGCCTATCCCATGCCGAAGCATGCCCGCGATCTGCTGCAGTACGTGAACACATGGATCCAGCTCAAGGTGAGGGACAAGACCCTGCAGCATCTCTACGACTACTGGATCCTGGGCAAGGAGGTCGCCAAACGGGGTCCCCGCTGGTCCGTGATCCGGGACGTGCTCCACTGGCAGGATTGAACCGGCAGGACCTGCCTGCGGCCCCGCCGCCCTGAAACCGTCCGAAAGGGGGGGTATGGAACTTCAACTGCTGGCGGAGGATATCTGGATCGTGGACGGGGAGACTGTGCGGTGGTTCAGCATGCCGTTCCCCACACGGATGACCCTCGTGCGGCTGCACTCCGGGGAGCTGTTCGTTCACTCCCCCACTCGCCTGACCCCGGATGTCCGGCGGGAAGTGGAGTCCGTGGGTACGGTGCGGCACATCGTCTCCCCGAACAAGATCCACCACCTGTTCATGTCCGAATGGGCCGAGACGTTTCCGGGTGCCCGGCTGTATGCCCCGCCGGGCCTGGCCGGGAAGAGGAAAGACCTGGTGTTCCATGGAGAACTGAAAGGGCCGGAAACCTTTCCCTGGTCCGGCGAGATCGACCAGGTCGTCTTCGGCGGGAGCCGGTTCATGGACGAGGTGGTTTTTTTTCACCGGGCATCGAAGACGGTGATTCTGGGGGACCTGATCGAGAATTTCGACCCGGCGCAACTGTCCTGGTTTCACCGGACCCTGGCTCGGTTTGCCGGGGTCCTGGCCCCCCATGGTGGGACGCCTCGGGATTTCCGGATGACCTTCCGGGACCATCGAGAGACGAGGCAGGCCCTGGACCGGATGCGGGAGTGGGCGCCGGAAAGGATCCTCTTTGCCCATGGGCTCTGGGTGGATCAGGACGCCACGGGTTTTCTTGACCGGGCCTTGTCCTGGGTGCGCGGTTGATCCGAAAAGATGCGGCCTGCTCCGGCAACCCATCCGGTTTCCGATCTGCTCATTTCTGATCGAACTTCCGCAGAACCGTTCCGGGGTTTGCATTGATGGCGGGGAGATCCTCTCTGAAACCAGGGATGTGTGAAGAATTGTAGCCATGGCTTTTAAAAGATACAATGGATCCGGATCGGCGGGCCGGACCCATTGCAGAGACTTCTCAGAGGGAACACGCATGAACAATAAAACCGCCTGGCGACGCATCGGACAGGTCCTCCTCCCGGCCGTTCTCCTGGCCCTCACCGCAGCGGCGGGGTGTTCGTCCTCCGGCGATGAGGCCGCCCCGGGGGAGGAGCAGACCCGCGGAGATCTTCCTCTTTATCTTCAAAACCGTCCTGAGTTGACCGACTGGTCTTTGTGGCGGACTGTTTACGACCATGACAGCCCCGTACCGGAGCGGCGCATCGGGGGGGTGGGCGCGGGCAACGGGCGGGTCTTCTCCATGATCGCCTGTTCCGTACCGTTCACCACCCTGCACAACCTGACCGGGCCCCATTATCAGAAACACCTGCGGTTCTTTTCCGACAAGACCTTCACGCTGTACTCCGGCGACACGCCCGTAGCCTGGGAGCTGGAAACATGCAGCCGTGTCCGGGGGACCGCGGTCTACGTGACCCGCCTGGACGCCGGGGAACTCTCTCTCTGGGTTGTGGACTTCGCCCCCAAGGGAGAGGATCCGGATCCGTGGCCGGCCTCGGACACCCTGAACCGGATGATCATCGTCCACAACCGGGGCAGCGAAACGGTGCCGGAGCTGTCGCTCGTGGTGGAGACGGTGATCGGTGAGGTGTCCGGCTCCCTGATGTTTGAAACGGTCCAGGAAGATCAACGGAACCTGGCGGCCGGGTTTGCCCCCCCCGGGGGCAGCGCGGGAGGGGAAGACAGGCGGCTGGTCCTGGAGATCGGCGACCTCCCCCCCGGAGGGGAATCCGTACACCGGTTCCTCTTGGCCTTTGCCCGGGAGACGGGTGCGGAGGCCGTGTTCCATGCCGCCGCTTCCCTGGATCCGGATCTGCTGCTGGCGTCGACCCTCTCTGCGTGGAAGGGGTTTACGGATGCCGGGAGCCGGATCACGACAAGCGATTCGAAATTCAACGATCTCATGGAGGGGCTCTCGGTCAACATCGGTTCGCAGCAGGCCGAGAACGGCGGCATGTCCCAGATGAGCGAGTACACCGGTGTGTGGCTGCGGGACATCATGGGCGGGGCGAGGTTCTTCCCCCTGATCGGCCGGATCGAGGCCTACCGGAGGATGCTGGACTACTACTGGCTGGCGGCCCTGGATCACGGGAACATCGCCAACTCCCTGCCCATAGACCTGGAAGTGGTCGACCCGCCGGCCCAACCGGACTGGGAGTCCCTGCCGGTCTTTTCCGGCCGGGAAAGCGCGGAAAGCCCGAGCTATCTCGTCCTGCACTACAAGGCCTACCTGGACGCCACCGGGGACTGGGAACCCCTGGAAGAACGTTACGGCATGCTGCGCCACGCCCTGCTGCACCAGGACATACGGAGGGAGTGCCTGCTCCCCTTTTCCGATGATGAAACCTTCCGGCCGGCCCTGGCCCTGGCCTTCGGCCACTCGCTGTTCAACGAGTACCAGAAAACACACCTCTCGGCGAACTCCTCCTTCCTGTGGGTCGTTGCAGCGGAGTTCATGACGCAGGTGGCACGGCGGTTGGGCCGGGAGGACCACGCGGAGGAATATGCGGCCATGGCCCGGCGGGTGCGGGACTGTACGGAACGTCACTACTGGCTCGAGGAGGAGGGGTTTTACGCACCCATCATCGACATCGACACCCTCGAACCCGTGGCCCGGCCGTTCGAGGACGTGAACACGAAACCGCTTTGGACGGGCTACCTGAAGGCGGGAGACGGGAAGGCCCGGGACAACCTTTTGAACGCCCTGGGGGGCCTGGCCCGCGAGGATGGCCTTTTCTACTCCCCCTACCACCCGGATTATGCGCCTGTTGCCGAGTTGATGGACTTCGAGAAGGGGGTGGTCACCGGGATGACCTACGGCTATCAGCTGGACAGCCTTGCGCGCATCGACCACCCGGACGCCGAGGCGTCCTTCCTGATGTACCGGCGCTTCTTTCACGAATCAGGAAACGTGAGCGAAGGGGAGATCGTGGACGATTTCAGCCGCTTCGCCTACATGTACGAGCCGTTCGGCTTTGTGTGCGACATGACGGCCCGGTACCGGAGCTGGGAAGGGGGCATCAACGGGGCGGCCATGATCCAGTACCTGTTCGGCCTGGAGCTGGATGCACGGACCGGCCGGATCGTGCTTGCCCCCCACCTTCCCGCCGGGTGGGGGTTTGCGAAGATGGAGAAGGCGCGGCTCGGGGAATTGGAGTTCGATATCACCGTGGAAGACGACGGGCCGGTGAGGCGGGTGACGGTCGATAACCTGACCGGTCCTCTCCGGATCGATGCGGTGGTTTCCGTTTCCGGAGAACTCCACCGTGTCGCCGTGAACGGGGCAGTGGTGGAGCCCGTCCTGGAATCGCGCTGGGGCCGCACGCGGGCCCTCCTGCCCACGCTGGATGCGGGCGTGAACGCCCCCGTTGTCATCGAGGTTGTGAGAACCGTGCCTTGAAAAAGGTATGTATGGGAAAGGAGCGCCATGACGGAGCTTGCCTGCAGGAACGGCGTACCCCAGTACACCCTCGAACACTTTGAAAAAGATTTCGCAGACCGGCACCTTTTGCACGGGATCATCGCCAAATGGGCCCGGGAAAAGCCGGATCACCCGGCGATCATCGTCTTTGACACGAAACGGCAGGTCACCTACAGCGAGTTCGACCGGATCACCACCGCCCTGGCCATGCAGCTGCTCCGGATGGGGTTCCGGAAGGGAGACTTCCTGGCGACCATGCTGCCCTTTCTGGCCGAGCACATCTTCCTGGAATACGCCTGCTTCAAGGTGGGAGTGGTTCATGCGCCGCTGGACCTTCGCCTGAAGGCGCCGGAGGTCATCCGCTCCCTGGGCATGATCCGGGCCCGGGGCTTTGTTTTTCTCGGCAAGACCCCGCAGGCCGATTTTTCCGCGCTGGCCCGGGCCGTACAACAGGAGTGTCCGTTCATCGAAACCTTCCTGCAGTTCTCCCCGCCGGAGGAGGTGATGGAAGGCGCCGTCTCCGCCTTTACCATGGCCTCGGATGCCGAGGCCGGGGCCGCCCGGGCGCTGGCCGATCCGGAGGGTTCGGAGGATCTCAAGGCCTTTCGAGAGGCGATGGACTCCGTGCAGGAAAACGACGGGTGCCAGGTGATCTACACGACCGGTTCCACGGGGTTCCCGAAACCGGCGCTGCTCACCCACCGGAACATCACGTGCCAGAACATGTGCCTGGGGACCGCCTTCGGCATGGACAAGAACCCGCGGATGTTGGTGAACCTGCCCCCCTCGCACGTGGGGGGACAGGCCGAACAGCTGATGACGCCGTTTTTCTGGGGAGGCAGCTGCATCGTACTGCACATGTTCGACCCGGAGAAATCCCTCCAGGCGATCCAGGAATACAAGGTGGACAGCTTCGGGCAGATCCCCGCCCTGTTCGCCATGGAGTGGAGGCTGCCCGGTTACGAAACATACGATCTGTCTTCCCTGAAGTTCGCGCTCTACGCCGGACAGCCGGTCTCCCGCCCGTTTCTCGAACAGCTTCGCCGGATGTGTCCCAAGTTCGGAACCGGCCTGGGGCTGTCCGAGATGGCCGGGTTTGTCACCTATTCACCGCTGGACGGGACGATCGATGACATTCTGGCCAGCGTCGGGTACGATATGCCGGTCACGCCGCTTTCGATCCGCCGGCCCATGAGGCCGGACGGCACCGCGGGCGAGGAACTGCCCGACGGAGAGGTGGGGGAGATCTGTTTTTCCGGTCCGCAGGTGTTCGCGGGGTACGTGAACAATGAGGAAGCGTACCGAAAGACCGTGTCCACCGACGGGGTCTGCTACACCGGCGATCTCGGTTTCCGCTCGGAAAAGGGGCTGCACTTTTCCGGCCGGTCCAAGCTGGTCATCAAGCCGAAAGGCTACCAGGTGCATCCGGCACAGATCGAAAACCACTTCGAGGAACTCAAGGACTGTGTGGCCGCCTGTGCCGCGGTAGGCGCCCCTCATGAAATCTTCACCGAGGGCGTGGTCTTGTTCGTGGAGAAAAAGAAGGGCGCGGACCTGACCGAGGCGGAGCTGAAAACCCACGCGAAAGGCATCGCGGGCTACATGCGGCCGTCCGCCTACGTGATCCTGGAGCCCGGCGCGCTGCCGCTCAACCGGGTGGCCAAGACCGACTACGTGCAGCTGAAGGAACAGGCGAAGAAACACGTCCGGGAACTCCGCGAGCAGGGAGCCTGGGACAGCTAGGTGTATTTGGACAGACTCCTGGGATAGAAGAGCGATATGAAAACATTCAGCCAACTGGTGATCCGCTACCGCTGGATCCTGCTCCTGGTGATGGCCGCAATAACGGCCGGGTTGGGGTACGAGATCCGGAACACCACTTCCAACTATGAGTACGAGTCCTGGCTTCCCGAAGGGGACGATGTTGCCGAGCTTGTCAAGGAGGTGGACAAGGAATTCTCCGCCACCATGGTCATGTTCGTGATCCTGGATTTCGGAGACCCGGGCGTTTTTCATCCGGCCTCCCTGGTCCTGGTGGAGCGGATCACCTCAGAGCTGGAGGATATGGAGGGGCTCTCCGACGTTACGAGTCTGATCAATGTGGTGGACATCCGGAAGATCGAGGACGGGGTCTCGGTGGGAGACCTGATCCGGGAGATCCCCCGCACGGATGCCGGCATGCAGGCCCTGAAGGAGTATGTGCTCGGCCGCGAGCAGTACGCGGGCACCATTGTGTCCGAGAACGCCCGGTTCTCCACGCTGATCATCCACATCGATGCCGCCAGCGACGAACTGAAGGTGGCGGAGGAAGTCATTGAGCGGGTGAAGGGTCAGGTTGGAGACCTGCCCTGTTTCTTCGGTGGCGATCCCGCGGTGGCCCTCTCCATGAGGGAGTACACCAACCAGGACCTGCGGGGGCTGGTCCCGGTCATGCTTGGGGTGATGGTGATGGTCCTGGGGTTCGGGCTGCGCCGGGTCCTGGGGGTGGTGCTCCCCCTGAGCTTCGTGATGATCTGCATCGTGTGGACCTTCGGACTGAAGGCGCTCCTGGGCTTCCCGTTCAACATGCTGAGCCCGTCGGTGGCGATCATGCTCATTGCCATCGGGTCCGACTACGCGGTGCACATTTACAACCACTTTCTCAAGCGCCGGGACATCGTGCTGGCCATGTCCGAGATCACCCCGCCGGTGACCATGAGCGCGTTGACCACGATGATCGGGCTCCTCACCTTCTCGGTCACCGGGATCCCCAACCTGACCGGCTTCGGGATCGAGCTGGCCATCGGTCTGGGCTCGGCCTGCCTGCTCTCGGTGATTTTGCTGCCGATCTGCATCTACCTGCTTAAGGCAAAACCGGGCCCCGTGGAGGCCGAGACCGAGGTCAGCCGGCATATCATTTCCCGCGTGCTCTCGTCGTTCGGCGACCGGGTCTACAGACATTCCGGGCTGATCCTCGTGCTCATCTGCGTCAGCATGGCGATTATGGGTTTGGGGATCACGCGCATATCCACCAGCGTGGATTTCGTGAAACTGCTGCCCGAGGAGAGTCTGCCGAGGCAGGGAAACAAGATCCTGGAGGAGCACTTCGGCGGGATGTACGCCAACACCATCTACTTCAAGGGGGACCTGGGGGATCCCGCCGTGCTGGCGCGGCAGCTCTACCTGGAGAACTACCTGCGCTCCGAAATAAAGCTGTGCGGCTTTAATTCGCTGAACGGCTACATCGCCGAGGAGAACTGGCTGTTCAGCGGGGTGTTCGCCGTCCCGGAGACCCGGGAGGGGGTGTCCGGACTCTGGCTCCTGCTGGAGAGTGAGGAGATGATGGAGATGATCGTTTCCCCGGAGCGGGAGAGGGGCTTGATCACCTCGGTCATCAAAGGTACGGATACCGGTGAAATCAAGAAGGTCTCTCAGAAGATCAAGGCGTTCTTCGATGAGGAGTTGAGCGACACGGTGGTGGAGGTGGATCCGGCCCGGCTTTCACCTGCGGCGGCGGTGGCCCTGCGGGAGTACCGGGTGCGGGACGCTGCCCGGCAGCTGGGCTGGCTTGCGGTACGGTATGGCGGCAAAGACCGTGTGGACCCGCCCGTGCTTGCATCCCGCCTTCAGGAGGTGTTGCCCGGTGTGGAGAAAGAGACCGCCTCCCCCTCCGTCCTCCAGGAGGCCCGGCATTATCTCCGGGAGGAGACCGTGGAGGTCCTGCCCGGCGACCTGGTGGATGCCCTGATGCGAGAGGTCCGGGGCCGGGGGGAAGTGCTGGATGACCCGGAGGCCCGGCAGGGGATGGAGCAGCGGATTGTCGACGCCGGGGTCATGGACGCCGGGGACGCGCAGCTCACCGTGGAAGGCCTGGCCGTGCGGTGGAAGTCTGCGCTGAGGATACAGCGCACGGACCGGTTGTGGGAAACGGTGCGGGACCTGCTTCCCGAGGACCTGTGGCGGAACGAACATTATGAAAAACGGGCCCGGGGCGTCTTGTGGAGCCTGTTGGGGGCCCGGCCCGTCTTCTTTGCCAAACAGCTCGCGGAGATCCCGGAGATCGGCCCCGGGGTGGTGGGTGTCCGGGAGGTGCGAGTCTACCAGTCCGGTTTCCCGGAGGTCTTCGCCCGGCTGGAGGCGGTCCTGATGCACAGCCAGTACGTGAGCCTGTTCCTGGCCTCGCTGGCGGTCTTCGGCCTGGTATCCCTGACCCAGCTCTCCCTGCGCCGGGGGCTGGCATCCCTGCTCTCCGTCCTGGTCCCCATGGAGCTGGTGCTGGGGGTGATGGGCTGGTTCGGAATCCCGCTGGATTTCGGCACCGTGCTGAACGGGGCCCTGGTGGTGGGCCTGGGGATCGACGGCTCCATCCACTTTCTGCACTACTACCACCACCTGCGGGGGGAGGAGGGGGTCGAGCGGAAGGCGGCGCTGCAGGCCACCATGGGCCACGTGGGCAAGGCCGTGGTCACGGCCAACGCCACCACCTGCTCCGGGTTCATGATCCTGCTCTTCGCGCACACGTCCGCGGTGCGGAACTTCGCCTTCACCGCCGGCCTGGCCATCGTGCTCGTCACGGTCTCCATCCTCACCTTCCTGCCCGCCTTGGTGGTCCTGCTGGGCCTGGCGAGCGACAAGCAGGTCAAGAACGCGTGACGGGGCCTTCCGAAGTTTCTCTGGAATAGATCCGCTAACAAGGGTACGCCGGACAGCTACGTGCGCCTCTCCCGTTCCGTCGAGTGATTCCGGATGCATTGCCTCATCAAGGATTCCATACACGCCAAAAAAAAACGGCGGCTCTAGACCGAAGGCAGCTAATAAGTTTGATATGTAAACACCTAATTTGCAAGGCATTAAATAATGGCTAGCCTGAACTTGCCCCGGAGGGGCTCCCCACCATGAGTCATGCAAAACAGGAATCGAGTGCAACCCTTCACTGAAGGGTTATAGGAAGAGTTGGATTTTTCGTGCATGTAGGCAGGGATTGTGGTAAGGGTTGAGTAATTCATAAATGACGTTTGAGGCATAATTCCAGATAGAAGATATCACTATAAAGCGTAAAACCATGGTCGTGTGCGAGGCCGGGATCACCGAGGTGAAAGATGAAATGAACCGGGCATGCGCCAGGCTCGGTCGTACACCGCGGTACCCGCCGGTCGGGGAGTCTGGAGTCGATGGCCCGGAAGACAAGGGAGCGTTGACATGGAGACCGTCGATCGCCTCTTCGAGGCTATTGTCGAGGCCAACATCGCCAAGGCTGAACGATTGGTTGACTCGTCAACCCGGGAAATGGGCCACCAACAGGTCCTGACAGAGTTGCTGACCCCGTTGCTGAATCGCATCGGTGACATCGAGCAAACCGCAGTGCTCAACCTCGCCCAAGGCTATGTCACCTCCAAGATCGTCAAGCGAATTCTGACCGAGTACGAGCAGGCCTTCAGCACCGCCGGGGCCTGGCCGCGTGGAAGCAATACAGTCGTCCTTTGCAACGCCGAGGACGACTGCCATCCTATTGGCCGCGAAATCGTCTGTTCGATCCTGCGGGGCCATGAGTGGTGCGTCAGCGACCTCGGGATCGACGTGGAGGCGCCGGTTCTGGTGGACGAAGCGATTGGCGTGCGAGCCAAGGTCGTGGGCGTCTCGGCCATGACCTACACTACGGCCGCCAACGTCCACAAGGTTCGCGAAGAGATCACCACACGGGGTCTGACCGGGAAGCTCAAACTGGCGGTGGGCGGTGTGGCATTCCGCCTCGACCCGGAGCTGGTCGCGAATGTCGGGGCTGACGGCACGGCCGCCAGCGCCTTGCAGGCGCCGACCCTCTTCCGCCGCTTGTGGGATGAAGCCGACGATGAGGGGGACACGAACCATGACGGGTAAGGAACGCGTGTCTGCCGTGATGCAGGGCCAGCCGGTCGATCAACGGCCGTTCTGTCCCCTGCTCAGCCTCTATGGCGCCAAGCTTACCGCATGTTCCCTGAGCACCTACTACACCGATCCCGTCGCCTACGCGCGCGGCCAACAAGCCGTGACCGAGACCTTCCACACAGATGTTCTGGCAGCGCCGTTCGTCCTGGCGGGGCTGGGGGAGGCCTTTGGCGGCGAACTGCGCTACTTCCACGACCAGCCGCCCAACCTGGCCCGGCCGGCGATCCGTTCGATCGTCGAGTTGTCAGACCTCACCGTGCCCGACATCGACGGCCATCCCAGCCTCGTCTACTATCGCGAGGCCCTGCGCCACCTCGTCACCCAACATGGCCACAACACCATTATCGCCGCCCCGTTGCTGGGTCCGTTCGACCTGCCGATCATGATCATGGGCCTCGATGGGTGGCTGGAGACCATGCTCTTCTCGCCGGACGAGGTGCCTCGAGTACTCGATATCACGGCCCCCTTCTTCCTGTGCTGGGTCGACGCACTCCTGGCCGACGGGGCCGATGTCCTGATTCTGCCGTCGCCATTCCTGATATCCACGATCATCACCCGCGAGTTGGCCGAGCGCGTCGTGGTTCCAGTCCTTCACGAGATCTACGCGCAACTCCCTTGTCCCGTAGTGCTGCATAGCGTGGGGGCTCCGTTCCTGCCGCTTCTCGACCTGCTCGGCAAGCTGCCCAACATCGCCGGTGCCGTGGTCGACGAAGGAGAGGATCTGGCCGCGGCCAGAGACATTCTCGGCCCGGAAGCGATCCTCTTTGGCGGGCTCGATGGCGGACGGGTCTGGAGACGCACCCCCGAGGATGTTCAGGCCGCAACCTCCAGGATCCTCGACGAGCGCCAAGACGATCCTCGCTTCGTCTTCGCCACTGTCGGACCGGACGTGGCCTGGCAGACGCCGCCAGAGTTCATCCATGCCATCCAGGCGACGATCGGCGGAATTCGTGGGACCTGAGGTGGCCGGCGAACTCGACATCATCGGCATTTCCTGCTCGGTTTTCCGTCCCGAGATCGAGTTCCTCGTACGCCGGGGGGAGATCGGCTTCCCCGTCACCTACGTGGATTCGAAGCTGCACATGCGTCCCGAGATGCTGTTGGAGGCCCTGCGGTCTCGGCTCGACGACGCCCTCCGGCCTGGTGTCGGCGTGATCTTGTTCTTCGGCGACTGCCACGCCCAGATGCACAAATTCAGCGCCGACCCACGGATCGTGCGCCTGGACGGTCTCAACTGCGGGGACATGCTGCTGAGCAGGCCGCGCTACAAGGAACTGATGAGGCAGCGCGCGTTCCTTATGTTCCCCGAGTGGGCGGTGCGCTGGCGAGTTGTCTTCCAGGATCTGGCCGACACCTGCGCCCAGAGCGGCCTCGAATTCTTTCGCGACGCCCACGACAAGCTGGCCTACGTCGACACGGGCGTACGCCCTGTTCCCGAGGCCGAACTGAGCGCCTGCTCTGCTGCCGTGGGCATGCCGTGGGAGATCCTGCCGGTGACCCTCGACCACTTCCACGGGCTGATCCAGAACGCAGTGGTCGGGCTCCACGGCCTGTATGACGAAATCCGAGAAGCAGAAGAACCATGAATCCCGACACTCCAGAATACCCCGGGACCTTCGCCGTCATGGCGCTGGATATTCTCACCGCCGTCATGGCCAATGTGGACGACTTCGACGCGCTCACCGGCGAGCTGGCCCAGCACCTGCGCGAACTCACCGGTGCGCGCACGCTGGCCATTATCCAGACCTTGAGCAACAATCGCGAAGGAACCGCCTACCGGCTTTTGCGCGTGGCCCCCGAACGTCGC
Organism: uncultured Thermodesulfobacteriota bacterium; assembly: GCA_964439795.1. Classification (GTDB taxonomy): domain Bacteria; phylum Desulfobacterota; class DSWW01; order DSWW01; family DSWW01; genus CAYTRL01. The sequence goes on along the minus strand of CAYTRL010000027.1, from coordinate 10,693 downwards.
GCCGGCCTGTTCGATTCCGCCGAAGGCCACCAGCTGTTGGAACTGGCCGTCCAGCTGGACCAGCCCACCTTCTGGTCACCGGACGACGGGAACGCGTCGGCAGGTGTGCTGCTGCCGCGCCTGGAGCACGGAATCTCCCTGGTGATACCGATCACCGTGGGCAACGTGCGGCACGGCGCCCTGGTAGCTCTGGGGCTGATAGACATCACCTATGCCGAGTCGCTGATAGAGGTGCATGCCGTGCTCTCGGGGATCATCGCCATGATCATCAAGAACTCCCAGCTGCTCGAAGAGCGGCGCCAGCGGGCCGATGAACTCGAGCAATCCCGGCGCGTCGCACTCCGCCTGATGCAGGACGCCGAGAATGTCGCAGCGGCCCTGCGGCGAAGCGAGACGCGGCTCGAGGAAGCTCAGCGCATCGCCCGCCTGGGCAACTGGGTCTGGGAGATTCCCGACAACCGGATCACGTGGTCCGACGAGGTCTACCGCATCTTCGGATTCGAGCCTCGATCCTTCGTGCCCACGTACGAGGATTTTCTCGAATGCGTCCATCCGGACGACCGAGACAGGGTGGACCAGGACGTCAGGGCTTCCCTCGACAATCAGGCCCCCTATTCGGTCGAGCACCGCATCAAGCGCCCCGACGGCAAGGAGCGGTTCGTCCACGAGGAGGGCGAAATCACCTATGACGAGACCGACCGACCGATCCGCATGGTCGGCACGGTGCAGGACATCACGGAACGCATGCGGACGCAGCTGGCCCTTGAGGAGCGCTCACAGGAACTCGACGCCATCTTCAACAGCGCTCCGATGGTGACGATGCTCGTCGATACCGAGGGCCACGTTGATCGAATCAACCTCCTGGGCATCGAAGCCGCCGGCAAGTCCGAAAGGGACATCATAGGCCGGCTCGTCGGCGAGGTTGTCGGATGCGTCCATGCCATGAGCCGGGAGGGGTGTGGTAGGGGTGAAGCCTGCAAGTCGTGCCCGATACGTACCTCGATGAAGTCGGCGTTCGAGAGCTACACGGAACAGGGAAACGTCGAGGGCAGTCTCGTGTTCGAGGTAGACGGCAAGACGGTGGAGAAATATTTCCTGATATCGACCAGGCTCGTCCCGCTGCATAGCGGCAACCGTGTGCTGGTTGGCCTCAACGACATTACCGAACGAAAATGGATGGAGGAAGAACTCAAGAAGCACCGTGACCGTCTCGAGGAACTGGTCGGGGAACGTACCGCCAAGCTGCGTGAAACGGAGGAGCAGCTTCTACAGTCGCAGAAGCTGGAAGCTGTCGGCCAGCTCGCGGGAGGAGTGGCTCACGATTTCAACAATCTCCTGACGGTCATTCTCGGGTATGGCGATACCCTCCTCCTGCTTCTTCACAGGAATGATCCCATGCGAAGGGATGTCGAACAGATCATGGATGCAGGCGAGCGCGCCTCGAGTCTGACCCGCCAGCTGCTGGCCTTCAGCCGCAAGCAGACCCTCCAGCCGGAGGTCCTCGACCTCAATAATGTGGTGCGCGATATGGAGAAGATGCTGTTCAGGCTGATCGGCGAGGATATCGACCTGGCAACCTTCCTGGGCGATGATCTCTGGCTGGTGAATGCGGATCCCGGGCAGATCGAACAGGTGATCATGAACCTCGCGGTCAATGCCCGTGACGCCATGCCGCAAGGTGGCAGGCTCACCATCGAGACGGTGAATGTCGAGAACGACGAGGAGTACGCGAAGAACCACCTGGGCGTCGTGCCCGGGCAGTACGTGATGCTCGCCATCACGGACTCGGGGTGCGGAATGGACGAGGATACCAGGAGCAAGATCTTCGAGCCGTTTTTCACGACGAAGGGACAGACCAAAGGCACGGGCCTGGGACTCTCCACGGTTTACGGCATCGTGAAACAGTCCGGCGGCCATATCTGGGTCTACAGCGAACCAGGCCGGGGAGCGACATTCAAGATATTCTTGCCGTGTATGGGCGCCGGGCCAATCGTCCCGGCCGAGCAGCGGCAGGTTGTGAAACAACTGGGCAGGGGCAAGAAGCTGCTGGTGGTGGAGGATGAGCCCGCGCTACGAGAGCTTTTGCAGAGGATGCTGGAGGGGCTGGACTATCGTGTGACGGTCGCTGCCAACGGCGGCGAGGCCCTCATCGCAATCGAGGAGGAGGGGTTACAGCCGGACCTCCTCATCACGGATGTGGTCATGCCGGGGATGAGTGGATCGATTCTTGCTAAACGCCTGCGCAAGACGCTGCCCGACTTGAAGGTGCTCTACATGTCCGGTTACACGGACAATGCGATCGTCCATCATGGCGTCCTCGACCCGGGGGTTCCCTTCATCCAGAAACCCTTCAACCAGAACCAGCTGGGCAGCAAAATCCAGATGGTGCTGGATTCGGGATAAAACACTTAGATATTTGGAAAGGATGCTGTTGGAAGAGATCGGCTTTTCGATCATCCTGCACGGCAAGGATTCAACCTGCCTGGGGCACTCCTACTTCTCCATCGTGTAGAAGATGGACCGCAGGAACCGTCCTGACGTCCCGGTTCCCGGTTCGTTCAAGGTGTTCAAGAGGGCGTTCACCTGGGGGCCGCCCAGGGTCCCGGGCGGAAACCGGCCTGCATCCAGAAACGCCAGGGGCGTTTCCGCGCCGATCACGTGGATCTCCTCCCTTCCCGGGGTCCCCCCCAGCTTGTATGCCAGGTTCTCGGAGGGAAAGTAGTAGACCTTCCCCTTTTCCAGCGGGTTTTCCGGGGCCCCTCCTTCCGGGAGAGGGAACAGGAACTGGCCGGACAGGTCGGCATCCAGGTACAGGATGTAATAATAGCCCGTGGCTCCGGGCGTCAAGGCCAGGGTGATCCCTTCCCCGGCCTTCAGCGTGGGCATGGTCGTTCCGTCGAGAACGGTCTTTCCCCTCCGGCCGGCCCAGATCACCTGCACCATCGTGTCCTGGATCGCCTCCCGGGACGTCAAGAGCAAGGTGATGATCGGGACGGTGCCGAGCAGGATCAGGAGGCCCGCAACAATCCATATCAGGGAGCGGTTCCGGCCTCGAGGGGAGGGGCGGTCCGTTTCCGCCGGGGGCGGAGGGGTTTCCCCGGGGATGGGAAGCGCGGTTTCCAGGGGGGCGGCGACGGTGAACGCCTCGGACTCCCGCACCTTGTCGTCGTTCCAGAGGGCCTGCCGCCGCAGCGCCTCGCAGAACTCCCGGCCTGTTTGAAACCGCTCCCCCGGATCTTTCGCAAGAACTTTTTCCAGCACCGGCTTCCAGGCGTGGAAAGCGGGCTGCTGAAACACATCCGAAGAGAACTCCACCGGGGCGTGCAGGACACGGTTCACGATATCCCCGATGGTTTCCCCCGGGAAGGGCCTCAGGCCCGACACCAGTTCGTAGCAGACCGTGCCCAGGGAGAACAGGTCCGAGCGGCCGTCCACCGCGACCCCCTGCAGCTGCTCCGGGGACATGTAGCTGGTCGTCCCCACCACGTCCATGGGCCGGGTCAGGTCCTCCTGCCCGCGGCTCTTGGAGATCCCGAAGTCCGCGATCTTGATGTAAAGCGGTTCGGAAGCCACCAGCAGGTTCGCCGGTTTGACGTCCCGGTGGATGATCCCCATACCGTGGGCATGATCCAGGGCCTCACAGCACTGGGTCATGATATCGAGGATCTGTTCGGGGGAGAAGTGCTCCCCCGAATCCATCCGGTCTTTCAGTGAGCCTCCGGGCACGTATTCCATGGCGATGTAGGGCATGCCCTGGTATTCGGCGGAAGCGAAAATGATCACCACATGCGGGTGGTTGAGCGTGCCCGCGATCCGTACCTCGTTGAAGAACCGCTTGAGAAACTCTTCTCCCCGGGGGCCGACTTGGAGCAGCTGGGGATCCAGAACCTTGATGGCCACGGTGCGCTGGATCACCGGGTCGTGCGCCCGGTACACGATCCCCATGGCCCCGCGGGCGATCTCTTCCTCGATCTCGTATCGGTCAAAATGTCTGGGAAGCATGGTTTCCGGCCGTACGTGAAGACAGAGTGGCAATCATTCATGCTGGAAAAAAAGGTTGTGGAAATAGTCGTATCGGTTCTTGAAGTATTTTTCCTTTTCCGAGTCCACGATCCGGTCCGGGGTCTCCACGCCCACGATCCCTCTCGCCACGGGCCGTACCGGGGCGTCGGCGTAGTGGTTTCGGATCTCCCGGATGAGCTGTTTTTCATCCTGGGGTGTTTGTGAGGCGATGAAAAAGAAGTTTTCCCTGCCCACGTTCCGGTCCAGGGTGAACCAGCTCTCTTCGTCGCCGGGGACCCTGTATTTTGTACCCCGTTTCACCCGGTTGTTGTCCCCCTTCTCCAAAGGGAAGATCACGGTAACGGCCCCGGTAGCGTCCTTGGACACGATGTAGAGATACAGGTTGTCCGGGAACGCAAACCGGAAAGCGATCCGGTCGTTGGATTTCAGGGTGTCGCCCGGCTGGAGTTCCCGCTCGAAGTAGTCCTGCATCCTTTTGTACACGATCCGTACATCCGCCCGGGGGATGAGGCGGGTCTCGACCCTGCGGTTTTTCCGCCAGGCATCTTCATGGTCGCCCTGGACCAGGGGGTCCTGCTCTCCCTTGCCCTGGCTGTTGATCCTGCCGGGATCCAGCGGACCGTGCTTGACGATATAGTCCCGCACGGAACGGGCCCGTTTCCGGGACAGTTCCAGGTTGTGCGCTTCGCTTCCCCGGTTGTCGGTGTGGCCGATGATCAGGAACGAGAACCCCTCGAACTCCGGGCGTGCGAGCGCCCGGGCCAGTTCCCTGAGCTGCCGCAGCGAGTCGGGGGTGGGCTGTGCGGAGTTGGAGTTGAAGCGGACGTGGTTTTCATCGAGCAGAAGGGCGGTCCCTGAGGAAGTCTGGGGCGTTCCCTTTGTCGGCCGGCCGATGCCCCGGGCGCCCACGGAGGGGCACGGGGCCTCCCCGGCGGTTTCCCGGGACAAGGATTCCAGCAGCCTGGAAGCGATTTCCTGCTGGGAAATGACCGTGCTGTCTCCGGCCTCTTTGTTTCCGTCCGCCCCTTGGGCGAGCGCGAACGGAAAGGGGCCGAAAAGCAGGGCCAGGACCAGGACAGGTATCACGGAAAGTCTTTTCTTCACGGCGTTAACGGGCCTCCCAACCCGACAGCACTTCTTGATTATAGAACGATATGATATTGATTACATTACAGAATTCAGTGTACAACAAACCGGTTGACAAGGTCAAGAAGAAAGCGCCCCGTTGTCCCTTTCCATCGGGGGGTCCGTTCCCTGCGGGTACGGAGAGTGGTCCGTTCCGTACGGGTACGGAAAGAGACTGCAAGGTCTGTACCACGTAAGGAACAGGGGTTGAAAACAGGCTCATCAGCGAAGCCCGTGGCAGTGACAGAAGGCCGATGAACGAGGAGACCGTTGAGAAACTCAATTTCGTTGTCATCCCGGCCCCGGATCGGGGTCCGGAGAAGGCTCCAGCCGGGATTCCCATACTGTCGTCATCCCGGTGAACGCCGGGATCCAGGGGTGGCCGGGCAGGGTGCCTAAGAGCCTCCTCCTTACCCTGCCCCTGGATTCCGGGTCAAGCCCGGAATGACGGAAAAGCATAATGGGATCGTCATCCCCGCGGACGCGGGGATCCAGGGGTGGCGGGCGGGGGGCCAAAGAGCCTCCCTCTTTCCCCTGCCTGCCCCTGGATTCCGGGTCAAGCCCGGAATGACAGAAAACACGGAACCCTTATTACTCAACACATTTGAATTTCGCGTCTCCGGAAGTACTTCCCTGGGGGATCAGGGGACTGCAATCACCCTGCGGAATTGTTTGATATTCGAACCCTCTATTCGAATTCCGGAGAAAGAAGACCGGTTCCGGATCGCTTTACTTCCCTTTACTTCCCGGGGCCTTTTGCGCATTCTGAACTGGATCTGTGTACCGGACAGAGGTGATCGGGCACGCATCTCCGATGAATCAGGAAAGGAGGCGGAATCCGTGAAAGTGATCGCGTTGGGTGGAACCGGCGGTATGGGCCGTTATGCGGTGCGAACCGCGGCCGGGTTCGATTTCGTGGAACAGGTCGTGGTGGCCGACCGGGACGGCGCGGCGGCCGAGCGGTTTGCCCGGGAGATCGGGAGCAAGGCCGTGAGCGCCGTGGTGGACGTCCGGGACGCCGAGGCGCTGAAGGCGCTCGTGGCCCGGGGGGACGTGGTGCTGAACACGGTGGGGCCCTTTTTCCGGTTCGGTGTGCCGATCCTCCGGGCCGTGATCGAGGCGGGCCGCAACTACCTCGACATCTGCGACGACTGGGAGCCCACCCTGGAGATGCTGGACCTGCACGACGAGGCCTGTCGTGCCGGGGTTACGGCGGTGATCGGCCTCGGGGCAAGCCCCGGGGTCACCAACCTGATGGCGGTCCTTGCCATACGGGAACTGGACCGGGCCGAGGCGGTGTACACGGTATGGGATCTCGACAGCGCCAAGCCCGAGCAGATCGGCCCGGAACCGAGCGCTGCCATGGTGCACGGCATGCTCCAGCTGACCGGGTCCATCCGGGTCTGGGAGGATGGCGGCTACGCGGACGTCAAGCCCGTCCGCAAGCTGACCATCGACTACCCGGGGATCGGCGTGCGGCCGGCCTGGAGCATCGGCCATCCCGAGGCCGTCACCCTGCCGCGCTATTTCCCGGATCTGAAGGTTTCGCGAAACCTCATGGTCACAAACCGGGCGAACATCGTGGCATTGCGGCTGATGGGGGGCCTGGTGAACGCCGGGTTGATAACCATCGAGCAGGCGGCGCGGGTCGCAGAGAAGGTGGAGGGCACGGGCGTGGGCAGAACCCCGGAGGACTTTATCCGGGAGGTGAACCGGGGGGGCCGGCTGCCGCTGCCGCCCCTGTTCGCCCTGGCCGAGGGCTTCAAGGACGGGGCCCCTGCATCGGCGGCCGTTGCCGTGCTCGGCGCCCCGGCCGGGGGCATGGGGGGCGCCACGGGGGTTCCCCTGGCCACGGGTCTGACCCTGTTTCACGACCGGAGTCCTGACCCGGGCGTGTATGCCCCCGAGGGGATCGTGGATCCCGAGGCGTATCTGGAATTCCTGGACCCCCTGTGCGAACCGTCTCCTGAGGGCACCCCCAATATGCTCCTGGTGACCCGGTCGTGGGAAGAAAACACGGATCTGAAGGCCCTGCTGCAATCTTCATCGTGAAAGAACCGGTTTCCGGGTCAAGCCCGGAATGACAGAAGCGTGGGGGGGCAGGGCCCCACCCTACGAGATGGAACCTCTTCCCCGGTTTCTCAGTGACAGGGAACATACATTCAGCAGGGTAGATCTCATCGCTGAATGTTGCGAGCGGATCGAAGACCATATCGGCTGCCAGCTATCGGCGATTCGTATTCGGCTCCCCGCTACCCCCCCATGCAAAGGGGCACAATAAGGGAGATTGCGAGCGGAGCGAAGCAACCCCCCGGCACAGAGGGATACCCTCCGGTACCGGGGGATTGCCGCGTCGCCTCCGGCTCCTCGCAATATCCGCAACGAGTTGAACCGGGCCCGGGAAGATCGAGAACAGCGGACCGGTGTGCTTCCGCTCACGGGTCGCCGGCGAGGATCTTCTCCGCGTTCATCCGCGCCCGCTCGAACGGATCGTTGTCCGTGTCGTCTTCCCCCTCTTCCTCCGCGCCGCTGTTGCCGGACAGGACAAAATAGAGCCCCTGAACCAGGAAGAACATCCAGATGCCCAGGGCCCAGGTGATTGCGGAGTACGGGGAAAAGGACAACACCAGGGCGCCTCCCCCCAGGGAGACGAGCAGTTCGGTGGCCATGGCGCGGATACGCCGCTGAGGGAAACAGATCCCGCTCCGGATCCAGCTGAGGATGCCGGCCGAAAGGAGCAGAAACACAAACAGGGAGTCTCCCAGCAGGGCAAACAGCAGCAGAAGCAGCAAGGGAAAACCGATCCCCCAGACACCGGTCCGCGCCCACCGGGCCAGTATGATCCCGTACAGGGCCAAGGTGGCCCAAATCACGAGACAGATCGACTGGGGCCAGGGCAGGAAGAACTCCAGCGCCGTGATCAGAGGGATGGCGGAAAGGGCGGCCAGCAGGCCGAAAAGGATCGTGGTTCGAACGGGGCGTCCTGAGATCTTCATGGCCGGTCTCCTTCCTGTACCTTTTCCTTGTGGCGGAGAAGCTCCAGCTCTACTTCCTCGTCGGAAGGTTCCCAGCCGGACGCGCACGGAACGGCGTAAGAAAGGATCCGTTCCCGCTGCTGCTTCTCCGTGTTCCGGCAGTACTCCCGTGCCCGGAGCTGCAGCTGTTCGTACTGGTGCCGCTGCTCCTCCGCGGTCCTGCGGAGCTCCGCGATCTCCTGCTCCAGGGTCTCCACCTGTTCCCGCAGGATGTCCCTGTGCCTCTCGATGGGCTTGATCTTCCGGATGAGAAACCGGGCGATGTCGTCCCGATCCTTTTCCACGGCCACGGCCAGATCCTGCTCGAGCTTTTCCTGTTCCTTGTTCTGTGCATCCCGGTCTTTCCGGGCCTGGTCCCGCGAGGCGGCCGCCTGCCGGATCCTCTTCTCCTTCCGGGCCAGCTCTCCTTCCATGTCCCGGAGGTGCTGTTTGAGCATGAGCTCCCGGTCCTCCAGTTGATCCAGCATCCCGTGCAGGTCCGCCCTGCACAGCCTTGACAGTCTTCGAATGATCGCCATGATGTTCTCCTCCATTGATTGTATGATTTGAGGCACATGCAGCGCCGCCGCTTTATTTTTTCCCCCGCCGGCCCAAATACCCCTCGAACTGCATCGATTTGGCGTTCTTCTTCTGCTTTTGTCGCACCTCCTGTTCGTTTCCGGAAAAGGTTTCCCCCACCATGTGACGCAGGGACCCCACATCCTTTTTCAGGTTTTCTTCCACGGCCTGGGATTTCACCTGGCTGTTGACGGCCTGCTGCTCATCGTAATACGTCTGGATCCGCTCCATGGCCCGGTCCTTCTCGCCGCTCCGGATGTCCCGCGCCACTTCCTCTTTCAGCTTGTTGTAGTCCTCGTGGAGCACCTTCCCTTCCCAGGCATCCCGGTCGATGGAGGCCCACACCTTCTGTTTCTCCCGCACGCAGGCAAGCTGAAACGGGGCGGCCAGGGCGGCGGTTTGGCGCGTGCCGTCATGCAGGTAACGGGCCGAAACGGGCGCCAGGGTCAAGGGGCCTTCCCGGTGGGTGGGCACCTTGAAAGAGAGGAACAGCTTGCGGGTCTGTCCGGACAGGAGATCCCCCGGCCGAAAGCAGGCCGTTCCGTCGCGGACCTCGATGGGGTATCCGCCCGCCTCCACCAGGGAGATCCCGTCGTTGAGAGGGACCCGGATTTCCACGGACCCGGCCGCTATGCGCCGGGTGCTCTGAAACTCCTTCAGAAACACGGCGGCAAAGGCGTTCGGGTTTTCCAGGTAGGTATAGTTGCCCGCTCCCCGGTCGGCGATGGAGGTCATGAGCTGCTCGTTGAAATCCGTGCCCACTCCTACCGCGCTCACGGCAAACTCCCCGGCAACGGCCCCGGAGGCCATCTCCCCCAAGGCGTGCGGGTCGGTGACCCCCTGATTGGCCAGCCCGTCCGAGATGAGGACGACCCTGCCCAGGTTTCCGTTCTTTTTGCAGGAACGCAACAGCTCCATCCCGGCCTGGAGTCCGCTCCCCAGGTTCGTGCCGCCGCCGGCCTCCACCCGTTCCACCGCCGCCTCCATGCGCTCCCGGTAGGCACCCGTCACCGATGCCAGGTCGGATACGGTCCTTACCCCGTCGGAATAGGTCACCAGGGCGAACCGATCTTTTTCCGTCAGGTTCGAAAGCAGCTGCAGCACGGCCTGCCGGGCGTAGTCGATCTTGTCGCCGGACATGGACCCGCTCCTGTCCAGCACGATCACCATGTCCACGTGGCGGGCGCCCTGTTCATCAGTGATGGGAAGCTCGTCCGCACGGAGCGTGAGAGACAGGCCCACGATCCCTTCGCTTCCGACCAGGACCTTGTCCTGCGTGAGGGTGCCCGAGAGGTTCAGGATGCCCGTTTGGAACGGCCCCTGTGCCTGGATGGAATGGTTGAAAGGCCGGCTGCCTCTCTGGCTGGCATAGGCCATGGCGATCCCGGTGACGACCACGAGGATCCCGATGACCAGAAAACGCATCCCCTGCTTCTTGCTCATGGCTTTCTCCTTTCGACTGGATGGTTGGTGATTCTTCGGTTTCCGTTGTATAAGGTTGCCTTTCACACTCATGCTAAGGGGCGTTTGATTGAAACAGCAATGCAAATGACCGTAAAAGAGAAAGAGGTTTTTTTTGCAAAGAGTTTACATGCGCCGGTTTCCAATCTGGCTTACAATGATAGAAACGTTCCAGGAGGAGAAATGGGTCTAAATAAAAACAGGAAAGCCAGCGTTCTCGTGGTGGAGGACGACCCGGCCATGCTCCGGGGCCTGCTGGACGTGCTGGTCTTCAACGGGTATGACGCGTCGGGTGTGGGGGACGGGAAGGAAGGGCTGGAGAAGGCCCTGGAAGGAAACCACGACCTGCTCCTTCTGGATGTGATGCTGCCCGGCATGGACGGGTTTACGATCTGCAGGGAGGTGCGCAAAAGCAGGCCCGGTCAGGGGATCCTCATGCTTACGGCCAAGGGTGCTGAGGACGATGTGGTGGCCGGGTTTCAGGCCGGGGC
>CAYTRL010000026.1:0-26329 GCA_964439795.1 uncultured Thermodesulfobacteriota bacterium | reverse complement strand
CAGGAGGGGGTGTAGATCAACTCGGGGAAAGAGACCAACGGCGGAGATTGAAGGCGTAACAAAATAACGCGCTTGCAGGGAAGCGGGGGGATCCGGGAGATGGGTTCGAGCACTGGAGGGTTCACGTTGTGGGAACTGGCGAGCGTGGTCCGGGAGGAGGTGGAAAAGGTCTTTCTGGAGGAGCGGGTCGTCCGGGAGGTCTCCAACCTGCTGCTTCTATACATGATTCAAGCCCATGTGAAAAACGTACGGGTTGAGGAGGATATGAGTGATCCTGTCTTCCGGTGAAACCATAGCGGCAGTTGACGGCGGCGGGTCCAGGCCCACGGTGCTGGTCGTGGATGATGAACCCAAGAGCCTGGATCTGCTGCGAAGGACCTTGCGGGGGAGCTACAGGGTCCTGCAGGCGATCAACGGAGCGGAGGGGCTCCTGCGTCTGGAGGGGAGTCCGGTGGCCGCGGTCGTTGCGGACCAGAGGATGCCCGGGATGACCGGGGTCGAGTTTCTGGCGGAGTCTTCCCGTCGGTTTCCCCGAACGGAAAGGATCCTTCTCACCGGCTTCACCGAGGCGGAATGGCTGGTGGAGGCCATCAACCAGGGGCGGGTGTTCGGGTATGTGGCCAAGCCATGGCATCCGGAAGAGTTGCTGGCCCTGCTGGGCAGAGCGGTGGAAACATACCGTCTCAGGCAGGACCGGGAGTGGCTCCTGACCGAGATGAGCGCAAAGAACCGGGAACTGACCCGGTTGCTGGAGGAGAGCCGGAAGCTTCAGCAGGAAAAGGTTCAGGCCGAAAGATGGGCCGCCCTGGGAAAGCTGGCCGCCATGGTGGCCCATGATTTGAGAAGCCCGCTCGCGACCATCCAGTGCCAGGCGGGGCTCCTGCGTGAGAGCGGTCCCGACGGCGAACATCTGGAGCGGTCCACCCGCGCCATCGTGGTCCAGGTGCAGAACATGAGAAGCTACATCGATGAACTGCTCCTGTTCTCCGGACCCGCCTGTTCTTCCTCCTCCCGCAGGCCCTACGAGGTTTCCGCACTGATCCTCTCCCTGCAGGAGGCCTTTTCACAGCGATGCCGTTCTGCCGGGGTGCGGCTCACCGTGGATGCGGGATTTCGGGGACCCTGCACGCTGCATCCCACCCGGATCTATCGCGTGTTGGAAAACGTTCTGCAGAACGCCGTGCATGCGGCGGGGAAGGGGGGCGAGGTTTTGCTGGCTTCCGCAATGCTGGAAACCGGCGACGTGGTGATCCGCATCGCTGATTCCGGTCCCGGCATCCCCGGAGAGGTTCGCAGCACCCTTTTTGAACCGTTCGTCACCTGTGGAAAAGCCGGGGGTACCGGGCTCGGTTTGGCCGTGGTGGACAAGATTGTTCGTGAACACGGGGGAAGGGTATGGGAGGAGCGATGGAGGTTGCAGGGAGCCTGTTTTCACGTACTGCTGCCCGGACATCCCGAAAAGGGTTCCGTTCAGGCCCCGGCCTGAGCGGGGAAGGATCAATAAAGCAAACATAATCCAATTCATGATAAATATGCTTTAACATGCTGTAATTTAAGGTTTATTAGAACAGCAATTCCCCGGTGCATCCTTGAGGTTCCCATCTATGGAGAATAGAGGGGAAAGGGAACACACATGGACGGTACGGTGACGAGAAAGAAGCTGGGGGAGACGCTCGTGGAAGGGGGTTGGGTTTCCCGGGAAGACCTGGAGGCCGTGCTCGGCGAACAGGTGCAGAAGGGGGGACGACTGGGGAAAATCCTTCTCGAGAAAGACCTGGTTTCAGAGAGTACCCTCCTGGAGGTGCTCTCCCGGCAGCTGGGCGTGCCGCGTATGGATCTCGCACGAGCGGCGGAGAATCCGGATGCCGTGTCCGCGATCCCCTATGCCGTGGCCAAGAGATACCGGGCCATCCCGGTCCACAGGGGGAACCGGGTACTTCAGGTGGCCATGGCGGATCCTCAGGATGCCGATGCCGTTCAGGCCCTGGAGTTTGCCACAGGGATGCGTATCGAGCCCGGGATCTGTTCGGCCCGGGAGATCGATATCGCCGTGGAACAGTGCTACGGCATGGGGGAGGCCGTTGACCGGATTGTCCGGAACGTGACCCGGGAGGCCTGCCTGGATGACGGGGCTGCTTCCATTGTTCTGGAGGAGGATGGGCCTGAGCAAGGGTCCGACCAACCGGAAAACAGGGATGCAGTGGAGTCCGGAGCCCCCATCGTCCGGCTGGTCAACCTGATCTTTCTCGAGGCGGTCCGGAAGGAGGCCAGCGACATCCACTTCGAACCGGCCCGGGGCGGCCTGCAGGTCCGGTTCCGCCTGGACGGAATCCTTCGTAAGAGGATGTCCATTCCCAAGTATCTCCAGTCCCCTGTACTGAGCCGGATCAAAATCCTGTCCCGCATGGACATCACCAACAAGCGTACCCCACAGGACGGGGGCATCCGACTCCTGGTGGAAGGCAAACGGATGGACCTGCGGGTCTCATGCCTTCCGGCGTTTTTTGGGGAAAAGATCGTGATCCGTTTGTTGGACCAGACCGAGCGCAAGGTCGATCTGCTCCTTCTGGGAATGAACCCGGAAGATCGAATACAACTTGAGGAGCGGTACAGGCAGCCCCAGGGCATGATCCTGGTGACCGGGCCCACGGGAAGCGGGAAAAGCACCACCCTTCAATGCATCCTCAGGGATCTGCGAGGAGAGGGAACGAACATTACCACCGTGGAAGACCCCGTGGAGTTTGAACTGGAAGGGATCAACCAGATCCAGATTCACCGGGAGGCCGGACTGTCGTTTGCCGGAACCCTCCGTGCCATCCTGCGCCAGGATCCCAACGTGATCATGGTGGGGGAGATCCGGGATCCGGAAACCGCCGAAGTGGCTTTCCGCGCGGCCCTGACCGGACACATGGTCCTGAGCACACTGCATACCAACGACACGGCGTCCACCGTGACCCGGCTTGTGGATATGGGTGTTCCGCGTTTCCTCATCGGGTCGTCTCTGCAGGCCGTGGTCAGCCAGCGGTTGGCCAGGAAGATCTGCGGGGATTGCCGGGAAGAGGTCGCGCCCGGTCCGGAAGAGAAGAAGATATTGCACTCATTCCGGGACACCCCTGTGAAGCTGTTTCGAGGCCGGGGCTGCAGTCGCTGTGATCATACCGGGTATCGGGGACGGGTGGGCATCTTTGAACTGCTGGCGGTCACGCCCCGGGTGCGGGAGAAGATCGCGGACGGCTCCACGGAAAACGTGATCCGGTCCATGGCCGTGGAACAGGGAATGCGCTTGATCCTCCAGGATGGGATGGAAAAGGTCCGCCAAGGGATCACGAGCCTCGAGGAACTCCTGTGCGCGGTGCAATGGGACAAGACCGCCACGCAACCGGAGGGGACAGGGGCCTCGACCCGACCCGCGGGAGGCCGGCCGGAGACCGGAGGAGAACGCCCGGTGGTTGTGGTCGCCGAGGACGACCCCGGTCTCCGGGAAGCGGTCACGCTCACCCTGGAAACACTGTCCTGGCAGGTGTTCCCGGCAGCCGACGGCCGTGAGGCCTGGGAGCTGGTTCAGCGGCACCTGCCCGATCTCCTGGTCACGGATATCCAGATGCCGCACCTGGACGGATACCAGTTGTTGAAACGGGTGCGCAGCGACCTGCGCAGCGCGTTCATCCCGGTGATCTTCCTCACGTCCAGGAACCGTTGCGAAGACCGGGTGAAAGGCTACCTGCTGGGCGGTGACCACTACATTGAAAAACCGTTCGATCACAGGGAACTGATCGCCAGGGCGAAGCGCTGTCTGGATCGTGGCGGGGTGCAGCCGTGCGCCGAAGGAACTCCCTGAACCGTCCACGGGTATGTCACATCCTCCGTATTCTTGAAAGGCGCTTCCGTATGCGCTATGATCCTTTCTGGTTGTAAGTTCGTCCTCCCAGCCAAACTTCCATCGCGTGTCTGTGTTCTCCCGTCTGATTATGAAACCGCAAGAGCGCTTCCTGGTTTTCTTTTTTCTGTTCCTGCTCTTTTCGAGCGGCACGGCGCGGTGGGGTCCTCCGGTGGCCCTGGGTGAGGAGCCCGCCGGGCCCAAACCTGCCGCAGAAGCCCGCAGCCCCGGTTCCCGTGTCTACCACCTGGATTTTTCCCTGCAGGTCATGGGAAACATGACCCTGCTCTCCAAGACCCGGTTCTGCAGTACGGAGGACCTGCACCTGAAGTTGGCCGCAGCACCCGGATCCGGATCCTGGACCTTCCGCTTGCTGGGGTTGGAACAGGGGGGGGATTGTGTGAATTTCGGGATCGGGGAAGGCCCAAAACGGCATCAACGGTACGTCCTGCTCACGGCCGAGCCTTCGGGGGAGCAGGCGCAAGTCCTGGAGGACCATATCCTGGCAAAGGAAGCGCTCTACGGTTGTGCCGGTTCCTCTACCTGTGGGACCCTCCCTCCCGCCAAAGGAACGCGGAACAAGAAATCCTTCTTCAACTATTACCTGCTGGAGAACCCCCTTGACTCGTTCCGGTTCGTGATGGACCCGCAGGGGAAAACCCTTCAGGTGGAGAATCAAACGAAGTTGAAGGTGCTGTCCGAGCCGGGCGGTCGAAAGGCGCACCCCAGGTTCTTCGAACTCCTCGAGTATTCACTGCTCTGCATGCCTCCTTTTTCCGGATCCTTTGTCTATGCCGTGGCTACCGACGAACCCGTGCAATGGGAGATGCCCTGCAGGCCGATCCTGGACGGGTTGATCCAGCTCGTCAGGCACGTGTATGGGAGAAAGATGTCGCTGCTGGACCCGGGGGTTCTCAACGACCAGAAGGTGGTCTACCAGGGACACTTTGTCCCCAGCACACAGATCCTGTGGGCCCAGGCCAAGGTGGACCGCCTGGAACCAGTGCCGATCCGGGTCAGCGGATTCCGGGGTACGATCTGGATCGAAAGTTTCCGGAGGGAGATCTACCTGGACGTCAGGCAGAGAAGGATCCTGAAGGATGCGTTTGAAATTTCGTTTGGAATCGTTCGGGACACCAAGATCTTTCCCGTGTCCTGCGAGAAGAATGTGGTGCGGGTGGTGCTGGTGGAGGAATGTTTTCTACACTGCGCCCCTACCGACAAGGACATCCTCCGGTCCAGCAAAGAATGTGCGAAACCGGACGGAAATCCCTGACCCTCGACGTTAGAGCCTTCGTTGGGAGCACTGAACGATTCAAGAGGTCAAAGGTCAAAGGTCCGCTCCTCTTATCAGCCTTTTTAAACTCCGGCGAAAGAGAAGTGGCCGGATGCAAGGCGGGCGAAGGGCTGGGTCGCGAGACAGACCTTTGAGGTCGTCGCAGCGACCTTAGGTCGCCGCAGCGGCACGGACCGAGCCCAACGCCGCAGGCGGGTGCTTCTCTTTCGCCGGATCAGGAGCTTTTGTTCAGGCGGCCCCGCACAAACTCCACCATCTTTTCCGTCACGTCCCGGTGCTGCCTCGCCGTGTTCTTCACGGCCGGATGATCGTTGAACTGCTCCGGGCTGAGCCCGTCTACTTCGTAGCCCTGCCGGAAGTACGGGATCCGCATCAGCTTCTCCAGCACGTCGCCGGGCACCTCCTCGTCGATGCCGTCGGCCACGAGTTCCACGTCATCGTATCCCTTCAGGAGCTTTTCGATGAACGGGGGCGGGCAGGTGAAGACGATTTGGCCTCCGGCCAGCTTCTGGAGGTGCCAGAGCTGCTTTTCACCCTCGCTGTCCGGCCCGGTCTTCATGGAGCAGATGAGCATCTTGGACGAGTAGTTCCGCTCCTGCATGAGGCGGCACATCTTCTTGAACAGGGCCAGTTCCGCCCAGCGAAGATCCTCCTCGCTCAGCTCGATGCCCAGCTCCTTGGCCTCCTTTTCCAGGTCACCCAGGGACGTGAACCGGGCGCTCATGTGAGTGATGACCGACCGGAAACGCTCCAGGGACACCCCGTTCTTCTCCGCCGTCTTCAGCCCCCGCATCACGGCCTCGGCGCACGCCACGATCTGCGGCACGATAAAGCTGAGGGTGTTGTTGGTAGCGATGCCCCGGGCCGTGAGTTCTTCAATGACCTGGTATCCCTCCCGGGTGCCGGGCACCTTGATCATCACGTTGGGTGAGAGCGACGCCAGGTCCAGCGCCTGCTCCAGCATCCGGTCCTCGTCGAAGCAGGAGCGGGGATCCACCTGGCCGGAGATGTAGCCGTATTTCCCCCTGGATTCTTCGAACATCTTCAGATAGAGCTCGGCCCCGGCCCGGACCATCTCCCGGTACGTCTTCCAGAACAGGGCCTCGGCATCGATATCCGGTTCCTGCTCGATCATCCGGTCCACGAACTGTTCCCACCGTGCGGGGTCCGCTTCTATGGCCTGGAGGGACAGGGGGGGGTTGGTGGTGACGCCGCGGAACAGGGACTGCTCCGGGGCGTCCGGGTTGTACATCCGCCGGAACTGGGTCGCGAGCACTTCGCGTTTTTCCGGGTCCGCCTCGGAGATCATCTTCTCGCAGAACAGGTCGTAGATGACCGGCGAGGAATCCCACCAGATTTCCAGTTCGGGGTGTGTTTCCGTCAGGCGTTCAAAGATATTCTTCTGCATGGCGCTTGTCCCGTAATGCTTGGGTTCGTGGTTGTCACAGGGCGATCAGGAAGCGAAGTAGTCCGTCAGCGCCTGAACCAGACCCTGGTTCTGCTCGTCGGTGCCCGGTGTGATGCGGAAGATCCCCTTGCGGCCGTGCAGCTCGGGGATGCTCTTGATCATGAAGCCGATTTCATACATCCGGTCCACGATCTCCTGGGAACTCTTTCCCGTGTCAGAAGCATCCACGAGCATGTAATTCCCGTGCGAGTGGAACGGCTTCAGCCCAGGAATCTTTGCCAGCTCATCACAGAAAAAATTGATGCTTTTCCGGGTGAGTTCACGTTTTTGTTTAAGTTCTTCCTTATGTTCCAGGATGGCATCGGCTGCGGCCAGGCTCATGACCGAAGCGGACCAGGTGATCTGTACTTTTTCGAACAGGCTGATCATCTCTTTGGATCCCACCATGTAGCCGAAACGGACCCCTGCCAGGCCGAAGGCCTTGGAAAAGGTGTGGGTGGTGAAGATGTTGGGGTACTCCGTAATCCAGGATGCCTTGGACTCCTTCTCCGGGTAGAACTCCAGGTAGGCCTCGTCCAGGAAGATGGGGATTCCGGTCTCCACGATCCGTTTCAGTTCACCCTCGTCGATGAAGTTGCCGGTGGGGTTGTTGGGGTTGCAGACCACGATCAGCTTCGTCTTTTCATTGACCGCGGCCAGCATGGCGTCGGTGTCGTAGGTGAGATCCGGTGGTTTGGTGTCGATCACCACCGGCTTTCCCCCTACCACGGTGGCGCGGATTTCGTACATGGAGAAGGTGGGGTTGGGAATGATCACCTCGTCTCCGGGCTGCAGGAAGACGCGCATGGCCATGTCGATGATCTCGGAGGACCCCCCCACGAGCAGCACCTGCTCCGGGCCCACCCCGTTGAGTTTTCCGATCCGTGTGCGCAGGGCCATGTTGGAACCCGGGTACCGGTTGCCCCGGCGGACCGCCTCGGTGACGGCCTGCACCACCTTGTCCGAGGGGGACATGGGGCATTCGTTTACGAACATGCGCGCTTTTTCCGGGTGCGCGATGGCGTCGTCCACGTCACTGAGGCCGTAAATTTTTGCTGATTTCAGCCACGGAACTGCGTATTTGGATGGATCCCACATGCTCTGTTTCTCCCTCTTTCCTGCTGGGGTTGTATGAGAACGGCACCTTATAAACAAACCGTGAGGCAACAAAATAAAACGAAGATAAGCCAATCATTATAGGGGATTTTTGTAAAATGATCAACAGATGGAAAGGAAGGATGCTCAGACGTCGGCAAAGCCCCGGCGGGCGACCCGCCAGAGCATGAAGGTTGCGGCCGAACCCGCCACGGCCACGGCCACCAGAAGGATCATCACGGGTCCGAGCCGCTGATCGTACGTCTGGTACATCCAGGCGATGATCTGCTCCTGAAACACCGGCCCGATAGAGCCCATGCCGTTGATGATTCCGGCCGCGGCCAGGGCCCCGTGCCGGGAGCCCACATCGATGGCCCCGGCCCCGGACAGCAGGGAATCCGGGCCGTAGAGCATGAACCCGGCCACCCCCATGGAAGCGGCGAAGACCGCCACGTTTTTGGCCCCGAACAAGTACATCACCACGAAGGCACCGGTCATGAACAGGAGCATGAGAAAGGAGAGCAGCGACCGGCGGCCCTTGAAAAACCGGTCCGAAACGAACCCGGCGAACAGGACCCCCAGAAACCCCGCCATGTCGAAGACGGTAGAGAGATACCCGGCGTTGTCCCCGGCCAGGCCGAAGTTCTTGTTCAGGAAGTAGGGACTCCAACTCCACAGGGCGTAGCGGAGGAACTTGATGCAGAAGTAGATGGCCCCCATCATAAGGATGGTGACCACCACCTTCCTGGACCAGCCCAGTCCCCGGGGCCGCTCCTCCCGGACACGCTGCCGGGCTTCATCCAGCATGTCGTCCTCGTCGTCCTGGAGTGGATCCAGGCCCACGTCTTCCGGCCGGTTCGGGTGGACGAAGAGCACGATGAACCACACGATGAGCAGCACTGAGGAAGCGCCGAAAAAAGACCACCGCCACCCGGCCAGGCCCAGCAGAAACGCGGCGAACGACCCGGCGAGCACGGAGCCGAGCTGGTAGCAGGTGGCCCAGACGCCCAGCACGCTCCCGCGCTGTCGACGCTTGAACCAGAACGCCAGGCTCCCGATGCAGCCCGGCCACCCGGTTCCCTGGGCCAGGCCGTTCAGGGACAGGAACAGCAGGATCGTCCAGAAGCTGTTGGCGATCCCGAACACCACGTTGCACAAAAGGGAGATCCCCATGCCCACCAGGAGCAGGAGCTTGGGGCCCAGCCGGCGGCCGAAGAAGGCACTGGAGAACTGTCCCGCCATGTAGGCCAGGAGGTAGGCGGTGCCCAGGTGTGCCAGGTCCATGGGGGTGAGGTGGAGGGTGTCGGCCATGTCCGCCTTGACGATGTAGAACGCCTTGCGGCAGAAGTAGTACCCGGCGTACGACAGCCATGTAGCAGCGAAGATCTGTATCTGCCAGCGCCGGTAGGGGTGCCTGGACGGGGAACCGCTTTCCGTGGTCGTCACGAACCCACCTTCTTTCCCACTCGTTGAGTCACGGCAACTTCCGGGTCTGTCGAACCCCTCCGGTGGTCCAGCGTCTGCCGAGAAGTGTTTATTATAAAATACAGGAGGTTTATTTCTATTATCCTACCGGAAAACAGTAAGAATGAAAAGATTTCCGCCTGATCACAGGCGAGTTCGTGCTCATAGAAATGAATTTTTATTTGGCTTTTTTCTGCCGGGGGACCCGTTCTTTTTCATGTTCCAGGAACCAGCGGTACAGTTCCGGGTTTTCATAGGTGGCGGTCCAGCAGTCGTGGCCCTTGTCCGGGTACACGGTGAACTTCACGTTCCCGCCGGCCCTTTTCAACGCCTCCACCATCACGCTGGACTCCTCCACGGGTACGAGCAGGTCTTTTTCTCCGTGAAACGCCCACACCGGGAGTTTCTTCATGGCCCCTGCCCGGGAGGGGTCCCCACCACCGCACACGGGCGCTATGGCCGCGAACCGCTCAGGGATCGCTTCGGCCAGGGCCCAGGTTCCGTACCCGCCCAGGCTCAGCCCGGTGATGTAGATCCGGTTCGGATCGATCCGGTACCGTTTCTGGACCTCGTCGAGGAGCCCGTCCAGGAAATCCACGGACCAGGTCTGTCCTTCCGGACACTGGGGTGAGACGATAATGAACGGGAGCGTCGCTCCCTCCTCCACCCTCCGGGGCGGACCGTGTCTTTTCACCCGGTCGAGTTGTCTTCCCCGCTCTCCGGAACCGTGCAGGAACAGGATCAGGGGCCATTTCTTGTTACTCTTGTCGTACCCGGCGGGCAGGTAGAGCAGGTACTCCCCCGGGTGGGGGGCCGTGTCCTGCCGGGCCATGCGTTGCGGGGTCTGGCGGCCTGTCAAGAGATCCTCTCGGTGGTCCGTTTGCAGGGCGGGGGCGCATCCGATCAGGACCAGCAGGAGGGTTCCCGAACAGAGCTTTTTCAGTGAGTTCAAGGTGCTGTCCTTTTTGGGATGCCTGTTTCCATGCACCGAGCAACGGAGAAATCATGTGTATCGTAGAGAACTGGATTCCGAACCAGGTACTGCATGACGGCAAAGCATGGACGCCTCGCTTTTCGTCACCTCCCCGATACAGGAATGACGATCCGTAACATGGTACTGTGAAAGAAAAAAACTAGCAGAGACAGTGAGGGGAGGCAAACAAATAAAGTGGTCTTGTGGTAGCCACGATACGGAACGAGCGGATCCAGGTTTTCGAGGTTGTTGATAAATGCCTCTATCTCGTCATGCTCGCCAAAGCGGATACATGGGCGGTAAGGCGAGGACACCCAGGGGCCCCTCCACCTCTCCCCTGGATTCCGGATCGAGTCCGGAATGACGGAAAAGCTCAATGGGATCGTCATCCCGGCCCCGGATAGGAGCTTGGAGCACGTTCTAGCTGGAAACATTTTAAAGTAACCTTTTCGTTTCGGCTTTCGAGAAAGGTCCATATGCAAGGCGCCCCGAAGCCGAGGAGCGGAGGCGTACATGAAGTACGTTGGAGCGACGAGGCGAGGGGGAACGCAGCAGATGGGCGTTTATCGGAAGCCGAATCAGGGGACCTCTGTTCGTTCGCCCTCACGCAGCAGCACGTTCATCAGGGTTTCCGTCTTGTCATCCCCGAAAACGCGCTTGACCTGATGGTATCCGCAGGGGAGTTTTCGTGTGACGGATGGACCGTTGCCCTGTATGCACTCGCCGTTGAGATAGGTGTCCGTGCCTTCCTGCAGGGCAATCTTCAGGGTCCCATAGAACCGTTTGATCACCTTTTTCCTTTCACCGGTTTGCACGGTGACATCTCCCACCCAGTCGATCCCGAACTCCTCGTTGACCATCCTGAGTTTGTACGTTCCCTCCTCGATCTCCTCCGTGAAAAGCGGAGTGGCCCCTGCCACCTTTCCATCAATGAAGACGATGGTCCAGGGTTCTGTTTGCAGTTGCATATTCCCTCCTTTACTCTTCGTGTCGGTTTTCACGGTCTGATCCTCTTCTCGTACTGACCTTCTGCAACTCGTGTTCGGTTGAATCAAGTTGAGCAAAAACCGTACCAGGAAATAATGGATGTATTTACAAGCTTCGGGAAGCTGAAAACATCATGAAAACGTTATGTTTTCACGTTCAAAGGGGAATAACGATCAAAGGGGAGGAAACCCATGTGTTGTTGAAAAGCAACACGTCTGTGGGATATCAGCGACACGAGGAATTGGGGGGTATGACCTGGAATGAATTGCGGATCAGAAAATGATCATGTTTTCGCATCGTCCATCAACGCCTCGAGAACCTCCACGGAAAGGCCCTCCAGGGACGGTACCACCCAATCCGCCTCGTTGAGTTCCGACTGTTCCACGGTGTGGGCAACGCCCAGAACACGCATGCCGGCCGATCGGGCGGAACGGATACCTGGAACCGAATCCTCGATGACGAGGCACTCCTTTGGAACGATCTTGTTGTGGCCGTTCCCACGGGAAAGGCTCAGGTTCATCTGTACCAGGGCCATCTCGTAGACGTCGGGGGCGGGTTTGGGACGGGAAACATCCTCTCCGCTCACGATTACCGGCAGGAGATGGGTGAGCCCCGCCTTTTCCAGGGCCAGATCGATCTCCTGCCGGAGCGCCATGGAGGCCACGCCCAGCGGGTATCCGCTCGCTGCCTCCCGGATCAGTTTGCACACTCCCGGGAAGAACCGGGCCTCATTCTGGAGGAGGTGTTCATAGTAGACCGACTTTCGGCGGACCAGTTCCTCCATGCCCCCGGCCTCATGGATCGATTCAGGGCTCTTCAGTCCCCACTCGAAACACTCCACGTCCCCGAACCCGAGACAGTCCCGGTAGTAGTCCTCCCGTGTGATGGTGACCCCTTCCTCTTGCAGCACTTTTTGCAGGGAAATGTAGTGGTATTCCTCGTCGTCCAGGATGACACCGTTGAAGTCAAAGAAGATTGCCCTGAGCATGAACGTTCCTTGCATCCTGTTATGAGGGAAGGATCCCCGGGAGTGGAAAACGGGTATGAAAGTCCCTATAATGCCAGAAAACCCCTGCGATAGAAAGGTTTTCATGACGACCAAAGTGCTTCTTTTCGACATCGACGCCACCCTGCTCCTGAGCGGGAACGCCGGGGGCCGTGCCCTGAACCGGGTGTTCCTGGACCTGTACGGGATCCCCGGGGCCTTTGATCACATCCGGCCGCACGGCAAGACCGACCCCATGATCTTTCGGGAGATCTTCGAAACCCGAAAGCCGGACCTGCCCCCGGATCCGGAGATGGGGAAAGTGACGGAGCGATACCTGGGCTACCTGAAGGAAGAACTCCAGGATTCGCCGAAGTTCCGCGTCATGCCGGGGGTCAAACCCCTCCTGGAGGCGTTGTCGCGCGTGCCCTCCCTGGTCCTGGGCCTGGCCACCGGGAACCTGGAACCGGCTGCCTGGCTGAAACTGGGGCGTGGCGGGCTGGACCCCTACTTCCGGTTCGGCGGCTTCGGGAGCGATGCCGAGGACCGAACGGAACTGGTACGCATTGCCATGGAGCGGGCCGGAAGCCATCTGAAGAGGCAGGTCCCGGGAGAGGACATCTATGTGATCGGCGACACGCCCCGGGACATCCGTTGCGGGAAGGAGGCCGGGGCTCGAACCGTGGCGGTGGCCACGGGAAAGAACGGGGTGGAGGAGCTTTCCCGTCACGGGCCGGATCACGTTTTCGAGGATTTCTCCAACGTGCAGGATGCGGTGGATTTTTTCAGCTCGCTGGGAGATGAAACCACAGGGTCCTGCTTCACCCGATCGCTCTGAATACCGGATTCCGGATCAGGGGGGTCAAAGGGTCAAGACCGGAATGAACGTTCACCGGATCAGGGCAGTTTCACCCGGACCCGGTGGAACCGCTTCTTCCCGGCCCGCAGGAGGATGTTTTCCCCGTCCAGGTCATCCTTCCCTATCTTCCGGTCAAAAGCCGTCAGGCGTTCTTCGTTTACGTACCCGCCGCCCTGCTGGATGAGCCTGCGCGCGTTCGCCCGGGAGTTGCAGAGCCCCACTTCGTGAAAGAGCTGCCAGGCCGGGATCCCCTGTTCCAACCGTTCCGCTTCGACCCCAGTGGTGGGCATGGAGGCCATGTCCGGTCCCGGACCCTTTCCGCTGTTGGCCGCGCCGAAGAGGCCTTCGGATGCTTCCCGGGCCTTGCGGGCTTCTTCTTCCGAGTGGGTGATCCGGGTGGTCTCGTACGCCAGGACCCGCTTGGCTTCCCGCAGGTCTTCACCCCGGCGGGTTCCCAACCGGCGCACCTCGTCCATGGGGAGGAAGGTGAACAGGGCCAGAAAACGTTCCACGTCCTCATCATCCACGTTGATCCAGTACTGGTAGAACTCGTAGGGGGAGGTCCGCTCCGGATCTAGCCACACGGCCCCGGAGGCGGTCTTGCCCATCTTCTCCCCGGACCGGGTGGTGAGCAGGGGAAACGTGATGCCGTATGCCTGTGCGCTTTCCATCCGCCGGGTCAGGTCGATCCCGGCGCAGATGTTGCCCCACTGATCCGCACCGCCCATCTGGATGCTGCACCCGTGGTTCTTGTACAGGTACCAGAAGTCATAGGCCTGCAGCAGCATGTAGTTGAACTCGATGAAGCTCAGCCCGCTCTCCTGCTCCAGGCGCAGGCGGTACGATTCCGCGGTAAGCATGCGGTTCACGCTGAAATGACGTCCGATGTCCCGGAGGAAGTCGATGTACTTCAGATCCCGGAGCCAGTCCGCGTTGTTGAGCATATTCGCACGGTCCTCGCCGAAATCCAGGTATCGCGACAGCTGCTTCTTCAGGGCGGCGGCGTTTGCCTCCACCTGTTCGTCGCTCATCACCTGGCGCATCTCGGTCTTCCCGCTGGGGTCTCCCACCAGCCCGGTCCCCCCGCCCACGAGCGCGATGGGCCGGTGTCCGCATCGCTGCATGTGCACCAGGCTCATGATCGGCTCCAGAGAGCCAGCGTGCAGGCTCGAGGCCGTGGGATCAAACCCGATATAGCATACGCAGGGGGTCTCCAACTGCTTCCGAATGCCCTCGTCATCCGTGGTCTTCTCGATGAACCCGCGTTCCAGAAAGATGTCCAGCACGTTTTCCACCCGATCCGTCCTCCGTGCCTCATGTCCGGTCTTGATTCAGAAAAAACGAGGTTGACAGTGTACATGCAATCGGGCAGGGCGTCCACAGGAAGGGGCTGATGGCTGACGGATCACCCGGGAACCTGGAGGGGGGGCAGTCCCTCCTCGACCCGGTGGAGAATGTCCCAGAAGGCGCCCCGGTGCCCCTTCTTCAATGCGTCAACCAGCACGGTGTTTTCATTGTAGTTGTAGTTGGTGTTCTGGGTGGACGTCAGGGGAAGGAAGAAACGGGGCTCCCCGTTGACCAGGGATTCCAGGTACCCCTCCCACCCGTTTCCCAGGAGGTGCGAGCGATAGAACACCGGATAGAGAAGGTCCGGGTTGTCATCCCTCTGCCCCTCCAGGTCCGGGTTTCGATGGAGCGCTCCCTGCTCGAGCATCTGGCGTGCCAACGGTGTGTGGGGGTAGACCCGGATACCCACGTTGGTGCCCACCCGGGGTATCCGGAGGCTCCGGCACATCTCGATGGCCTCTCGAACGGTTTCCCGGGTTTCTCCCGGCCCCCCCAGGAGCAGGTCGAACATGAAGGTGAGCCCGGCCCGGTGACAGGCCTCAGCGGCCCCCTGCAGATCCTCGGCCCGGTGCCTGCGCCCCAGGGCCTCCAGGATTTCGGGCCGAAAGTGGTCCGCTCCGAAGTTGATCCCCGCGCACCCGGCTTCCGCCATCCTTTTTGCCAGTTCATCGTCGAACCCCATGGGCGAGGCGTAGGTGAACCACCGGATCCTGCGGGAAAGACCCTCGTCCCGGATCGCATCACAGACCCTTGCCGCGTGCTCACGGGGGATGTTGAACTCGCTGTCGCACAGGTGGAAGACGTTCACGCCCTGGTCCAGCAGGGAGCGGATCTCCCGGAGAAGGGTGGGAAGGGGTTTCTGGAAGACCCGGGTTCCCTTGGAGGACGGGTCCACACAGTAACGGCAGGGTTCGGGGCATCCCCGCTTGGTCTCCAGCCCGGCCATGCCGCCGCGGAGGAAGTACTCCCGGTTGCGGATGAACCGGCGCGGAGAGTAGATGTCTTCTTCCATGTCCGGGGGGGAGGGGGGGGTGGAACGTGCGCGGGTCCCGTCATAAAGAACGATACCGGGCAGGGAGGCCTGAGCGTCCGGATCATCCAGCGCCCGGAGCAGGCTGAGCAGGTCCTTCTCCGCCGCTCCCGTTACGCCGAAGTCCGCTCCCAGGCTTTCCAGGATCGCCTCCGGGGCCACGGAGAAGCCCGAGCCGCCCACGATGACGGGCTTACGGAACGTTTCCTTCACGGTCCGGATGAACTTCTGCATGGGGGGCAGGAAGGTCTCCCGGCTGAAGTAGTAGGCATCGTCCAGGTTCCGCATGGTGACCAGCACGGCCGTCAGTTCGTCGGAACCGAACGAATTCAGGAACGATGGGGAAAGGTCCGGGGAGTCGGGACCGTCCAGGCAGAGATCCAGCGTCCGGCATCCGATCCCGCTCTTACGCAGGGCCTCGCCCAGATAATCCATCGCCAGGGGGGCCACGGGCGGAAGGATCCGGTTGGGGTTGATGAACAGAACTTCCATTTTCCATCCGCCAGGCTACAAATGTTCACCATTCAGCCAACAGGTTACAGATCGGATCTTCTTGGTTCCTCGCAACATCCGCCTATGAGCTTGATCATATGAAAAACAAGGGCTCCGTATTTCCGTCATTCCGGACCTGATCCGGAATCCAGGGGAGAGGAGTGGGAGGTCTTGTAGCATCCCCCCTTTGGCCACCCCTGGATCCCGGCGTTCGCCGGGATGACGGAAACGTGGACTTTTTCAGTCTGCAATAGAAGAACGACTGCTTCGAAATGCTGGCACTCGCTTTCATAATTCGCAGCGGCACCCCTGGGCCGCTTCCATGAAGTCGCGGTCCAGGTCGCTCAGCTCGCCCGTCCGGTCCACGTCCGCTCCCCCGCACCAGCCGTTGGCGGGAGTGCAGCCGTTCTCGGCCACGTCTCGGAACGACGCAAAGGCGGACTCGAACAGGTCCTGATCCCCCGTGTCGGTGGTTCCGCTGTCGTCCAGGTCCGTGACGGAACATCCCAGGCGTGCCCATGTGCAGTCCAGCACATGGGACGCGTGCACGCAGATCGGGATCTCCTGGAGCAGGGCGTGGCCGCCGTATCCCCGGTGACGGGGACGTTCCACCGGGCGCCAGACCGGGGCCGCGGAGGTGCGGGCCTCGTAGCCGTCGCCCGCCTGGTTCAGGCGGACCGGCGGGGTGGATCCGTACGTGTCGCGGTAGCGCTGGACCACAGACGTGAGTTTTTCCCCCTCCAGGGCCTTTTCAACTTGCGTGAGGATCTCCTGGTTGGTGAGCAGGGGCGCGGGTCCCGTGTCTTCCATCAAGAGCAGGTCTTCGATGGAGGCGATGCGCGCCTCGGCATCGGAAAAGTCTCCGAAGTCCCCGGGCACCGTTTCGTTGCCTCCGATGGCGTCGAACACGGCGGCCTCGTAGTACTGGCGGGTCCTCCGTGACGGGTCGGTGCGCGCGTAGATCACGTCCGCAAAGGCGCGCATGAGGCTGGTCTGATCCAGCAGGGCCTCGCGGGCAACCGCTTCCAGGTCGGTTTTGCCGGTGACCCGTGCGTAATAGACCAGGCCCATGGAGGCTTCCACGATGTCGTCGTAATCGTTCTGAAAGCTGCCGATAATCTGCCCTGCCAGGCCGTTCTGCATTTCGTCCAGGCGTTCCAGCAGGGTGAGCCAGGGGATCCCCAGGGGTTCGGAGCGGAGCATGGTGGCGTAGGTGGCGCCGAAGTAGGCATCGTTGATGGCATGGCAGTACTGCATCGGCAGGTCGATGTCGATCCCCAGCAGGTCGCGGAGCATCATCTCCTCGATCTCGCCCGGCTGAGGAAGCTCGGGAACGGGCAGGTCCAGGCCCGGCGTACTGATCGCCTCGGCCATGTAGCTCATGGGGCAGGCCGCCATGCTGCCCAGGTCCTGGTTCTCGGGATCGCCGTGGGGCCGAATGGTCCCTCCCACGGTGAGCTCCCCGTATTCGTGATATTCATCGATGGTCATCAGGTTGCCGTCGCTTTCCCGGATGAGATCGCCGATCCGGCGACCGGCGTCCACGGCGCGTGCGGCCGCCTCACGGACATCCGGGTCCGCCTCAGGATCCATGGCCGCCTCCATGGCCGCGAAGATGCCCAGGACCAGGTCCGGAAGGTTGTCCCGGGAGTTGTGGTTGCCCCACCATGCCCCGGCCCACGGATAGCCCTCCGGCGTTCGCATGGAGGAGCGACAGCAGTTGCTCACCCGGATGAAACGGGGCCGTTCGTCGATGCTGTTGGTGATGGCGTACCCGGTGACGCTGGCGCCCGGCTTGTACCGGAAAAAGTACTCCCCCGGATTCTCCCTGTAGGTGAAGCGGACCCCCTTGTAGAATGTTTTCAGGACCTCGGCTTCCAGGGAAGGGGAGGGGGGCCGGGGGTGGATCACCGGCTCCCCGAACCGGGTCCGGGTGACGGTTCCGGTCGTTCCGTCCATTACCCGGGTCCAGCCGGGCAATGCCTCACGCACGGTGAGCCCCGGAACGCCGGTCACCTGCTCCAGGAACGCGAGCCCCTCGAACATGCGGATCAGGGTGAGGGCCAGCATGCGGGAACGGAATACTTTGTAAGCGTGCCAGACGCCGAAGGCGGAGGTTCCGATGAGGTTGTTGTCCGTGGGGCCCGGTATGATCTCGTACTCGTCGCCCAGCTTGGCCACGGCCTTGCCTCCCACGGTGGTGGCAAAAACCGAATCACCGAAGATCCCGAACCGGTTGTAGGCAAGTACGGCACGTTCCACCCGTTCCCGGTAGAAGAGTCGGAACGCCTTGCCCGCGGCCACGGGATCGGCCACCGGGTCCGTGAACTCCTGCGGCGTGGAGGCATCGGGACCGGGGGTCTGGGGAGGATCGTTCGAGCTGCAGCCGGCCGGGGCCCAGGCTGTCCCGGCCAGGAGCAGGAGAAGGATGATCATCCCGGGTGTTTGCCGTGGATGTTTTTTACATGAGATCATCGTACCGTCCTGCGGGACGCTTGTTGGTGTTGAAACTACCCCATTCCCACCCGGGACCAGAACGCCTTTCCTCCGCGCCCGATGGGGCAGAACGTGAAAGGGCAGACGGAGCAGGCCGTCCGGGTCAGCACGGTGAAAAACAGGAAGAAGGCCGCCAGCCAGGCCAGGGCCAGAAGGGGGCCTCCCCACCTCCACATGTCGGGCAGGGGGATCAGCAGGAGCAGGACGAACATGACCACGTCCAGCCAGAGACCCGTGATCATGGATTTGCCTTCCTGCTTCTTGAACATGCGGGGCACGGTGGTTCCGAAGCTGCTGGAGCACTTCTGGCCGTAGTAGGGGCAGCGGGCGCAGACCAGGTACCGGAGGGGATAGGCAAAGATCACCAGCAGGCCGGCCCAGAGGAGGAGCCTGGGGATGCTGGTGTGCGCCAGCACGTACAGCGCCAGCACCACGATGGGGATGACCGGCAGACCGGTGATCATGCTGACCCGCGGGTGCCATGGCGATATCCCGGAGCATGTGACCCCGTCCTGGTTCACCAGCCGTTCCGTTTCCCTGCTTCCGTTTTCTTCCGTTTCTTTCATGGGTTGCCTCCTTATGATCATGCACCCTACGTTCCTTTTAAGATGAACCATCATCCAATCCAAGTAAAGATGAACCGTCTTGCAGGAGGTCACCATGGATCGACACGATCTTGACACGGAACCCTTTCACAGGGGTGTTTGAACATTTCGAACGAATCTCCTATGAAGGTACTGGATGGATGACTGATGAAGGAGCCTTTTCATGGGCAAACCAAGAAATACAGCCGGGACCCCGGGTGCCGGGGGCCTGGATAAAGGCGGTGTGAGCGCTGAACCGATGCACGCTACGGGATGCATGGTGTGTGGTGCTCCCCTCGAGTACCGGACCGGAATCCGGCAACAGGCGTGCCATGTTTGCGGCCTGGAAAAGCCGGCCGACGCCCGGTGCGCGCGGGGCCATTTCATCTGTGACGCGTGTCACACAAGAGGAACTCTCGATCGAATCCGCAGTCTGTGCCTGGCATCGGAAGAAGCGGACATGCTCCGCCTCTTCCACGAGGTGAGGTCCGGGGCGCGCCTGCCGATGCACGGGCCGGAGCATCACGCGCTGGTTCCGGGGGTGATCCTGGCCACCTGCCGGAACCTGGGAGGACCCGTCACCCGGGAAGACATCCTGGCGGGAATCGAGAGAGGAACGCAGGTACCGGGAGGGTTCTGCGGATTCGTGGGCGCCTGCGGCGCGGCCCTGGGGGTGGGGATCGCCTTCGGGATCATCGCGCAATCCACTCCGTTGACCCCGGGACCCCGGCAGACCCTGCATCGGGTGGTGGCGGAAGTGGTCGCAAGCCTGGCCGACCGCAAGGCGGCCCGGTGCTGCCAGCGGGAATGCCACCTGGCCCTCGTGGAGGCGGCCCGGTTGTCCCGCAACACCCTGCCGGTGGTCCTTCGCGCGGACCACCCGTCCCCCTGCGGGCAGGCCGCGAACAACCCGGAGTGTATCCGAAAGGCCTGCCCCCTGTACCCGGCCGGGGCAGGGACATGAGTTTCAAGCCGTTCGACAGGCTGATCGTTTTCACCCGCATCCCGGAACCGGGGGCCGCCAAGACACGGCTCATCCCGGCACTGGGTCCCCGGGGAGCCTCCGATCTGCAGAAACGCATGACCGGACACACCCTTCGCCGGGTCCGTTCGTTTCTTCATAAAACCCCCGTCTCCGTGGAGGTGCGATACGAAGGCGTGTGCGGCGGGCGGGTCCGGCAGTGGTTGGGGGAAGACCTTCTCTACGCCCCGCAGGGCCCGGGGGACCTGGGCCGACGTATGAACCGTGCCTTTTGCGAGGCGTTTCAGTCCGGTGTGAAGCGTGTGGTGATCATCGGAACGGACTGTCCGGGCATCTCTCCGGAATATCTGCAGCAGGCTTTCCAGGCGCTGCGGCGCGAGGCGGCCGTTATCGGGCCGGCCCGGGACGGCGGGTATGTGCTTCTGGGACTCCAGGGGGCACTTCCTGCTCTGTTTCACGGCGTGCCCTGGGGTTCGGACAGGGTGCTGACGCGCACGCTGGAAATCGCCGGGGACCGGGGCATCCGCCCGTTTCTGCTGGAACCGCTCCATGATGTGGACCGGCCCGAGGATCTTCCGGTGTGGGAAGCGGAAAGCCGTCGGAACGGTTTCTCAGGAAAAGGGTTCTCCCTGTCCATTGTGATCCCCGTCCTCGATGAGGCCGGGCTGGTGAGCGCGGCCCTGGAAAGCACCCGGGACGCCCTGGACGTGGTGGACCGGATCGTGGTGGACGGGGGCAGCCATGACGGCACCGCGGCCCGGGCGGAGGCATGGGGTGCCCGGGTGGTTTCTTCCCGGCCGGGCAGGGCTATCCAGATGAACGCAGGGGCACGGGCTTCGCAAGGCAGCGTGCTCCTCTTTCTCCACGCGGATACCCGGCTGCCGTTCGGGTTCGAGGATCACGTGCGAAGACTCCTGTTATGTCCCGGTACGCTAGCCGGTGCCTTCCGGCATGCCATTCAGGGGACCGGGGCCGGATACAGGCTGATCGAGCGCCTGGCCAACTTCCGCTCCGAGAGGCTGGGGATGCCCTACGGGGACCAGGGAATCTTCCTGTCCGCGGACCGGTTCCGGGAGGAAGGGATGTTCCCCGAGATTCCCATCATGGAGGATTTCGAACTGGTGCGCCGCCTGCGCCGTCGAGGAAAGGTGCGGGTCGCCCCCTCCACCGTGGTCTCGTCCTCGAGACGGTACCGGCAGCGCGGGATCCTCCGGACCACCTGGATCAACCAGATGGTGATCGCGGGATACCATATCGGGATTTCACCCCAACGGTTGGCCCGATGGTACCGGGCAGTTCCGGGAGGATCCGTTTCAAGCGAAGAAAAAATATGATACGATGAGGAAGAATTGTAAAAAATAGTATTGCCTCGCAGACCGTGACAGGAAGCTTCTCCGGGCGCCTTGTTCTCTGAACCCGCCGGGTCGATAGAGAATGTCCGTGTGGAAGCGGGACGAAAAAAGGAATGTGAATTCATGATCGATCTCCTGTTCCGTCATGCCTCCATCCGGCCCGTTGCCTCCCTGCTTTCCTCTGCCGCGATCTGTCTGATTCTTGTGTTCTGCATCGGGTGCGGCGAGACCGGGGATCAGGGAGAGGACACCTTTCAGGGGGGCCGTTCGCTGATATTCTCCGTTCGAGACGCTGCCGGAGGGCAGGAGCCCTCCTGCCTTTCTCTGGCCGGGGCGGTGACCATTCACATCGTCCCCGGGCCGGATTACGGTCCGTTCTGGCGGGATGCCGGCACGGGTTCTCTGGAGATTCCGTCCCTGTCCGTGCCCGTTGGCGACCTGGGTACGGCCATCGTGGATGTTCATATCCTGGGGTACATGGCCGCCGCCCCGCCCCCTTCCGGGCTGCCCATCTGTTCCGGGAGCGCTTACGGCCTGGAGCTGTTCCAGGGAAGGAGCAGCGCGGTGAATGTGGACATGGCCTGCACCGACAACGACGGCGACGGCCTGCTGGACACGGAGGAGGACTGCAACCACAACGGGCGGATGGACACCGACGCCCCAAACTGCCAGGAAGGGACCTTGTACGAGACCGACCCGGCCCGGGAAGACACCGACGGGGGCGGAATCCTGGACGGGGACGAGCGTGCTCACCTCACGGA
Organism: uncultured Thermodesulfobacteriota bacterium; assembly: GCA_964439795.1. GTDB lineage: Bacteria > Desulfobacterota > DSWW01 > DSWW01 > DSWW01 > CAYTRL01. Next base: position 4,301 of record CAYTRL010000026.1, on the reverse strand, counting down.
TCCTCTGGACCCGGAGGACGACCTGGCGATCTTCGGCATATTTCCCCGGGTGGTCTACCCGGGGGACCGGGTGGTGATCTCCGGGCGCGGGTTCAGCCGCAACCTGTATGAAAACGAGGTCCGGTTCGGAACCACCATCGCACAGAACGTGGTCGTAGACGCGCAGCTCCGGTACCTCACGGTGGAGGTTCCGGACACGGTTCAGCCGGGGGACGAGCTGTTCCTGCAGGTGACGCTCGAGAGGACAGGCCTGGTTTCGGATCCGCTGTACTGCATCCCCGGGGGAAGTCCCCTGGCCACCGTGCCGGTGGGTGACGCTCCGGACAACATCCGGTTCAGCCCGGACGGGTCACGGATCTATGTGGTCAACCGCGACTCCCGAGACCTGTCTGTGGTGGACCCGGTCTCGCTGCGGGAGGTTACCGGGCCCGGCGGCACGGAGCGTATCCCCCTGGGGGAGGGGCCGCAGGCTATGGATCTGTCCGGAGACGGCTCGGTCCTGTACGTGCTCAACCGCCTGTCCCAGGACGTGACCCCCGTGAACACCCTCGCCCTGTCCGTGGCGGGGCCGCCCATCCCCGTGGGACCCGATCCCTGGGAGGTGCTCATGATCCCCGGAGGGCAAAAGGCCTATGTGCTCAACCACGGGGCGCACGCGGTCGGATGCATATCGGTGCTGGACACGGTCGTTCACGAGGTCCTGGATGAGATCGATTTTGCCTTTGACCTGGTGACATCCGCGCGTGGGATCGACATGGGCCTCAATCACGACGGGAGCCGGGTGTGGCTCAGCCATGCACCGGAAGAACACATCTACAAGATCGACACCTCGAACGAAGAGGTGCGATGGAGTGAAACCGTTCTCAGCGTCGGCCTGGAAGGGATGCTCTTCCAGTTCTCCCCGGACGGGCGGTTCGCCTACGTGGTCGGTCCGGGCATGACCCCCGCGGGCTGCGGCATGATGAACGAAATCCCTACGAACGAACCGTTCTTGTACATGCAGGAAGATTACCCGGTTTGTCTCCCCGTGATTTCATCGGACGCGGTACTGTCCGTGAACGGGGAAAAGCTCTACGTGAGCAGCTCCTTTGAAAGTGATGCGGACCAGGTGGGTGCGGTGAGCGCCGTGGACCTGACCTCCCGCACACAGCACAGCATCCACATGACCTTTTCCGCCTCGGACCTGTCGTTGTCCCCGGACGGTAGCCGGCTGTATCTGAGCGACGTGCTGCGGGACACGATCCATGTGCTGGACACTGCAGCCGAGACGAGCCTTGCTGAAGTGTCGTTGGACGGGGACATGCGCTTCGAGGATGGATACGGTCTTCATCATGATGATTACTGGCGCCAGCTCCACCGGAACCGGATCTCCCTGAGCCCGGACGGCTCCCGGCTGGCCACGGCCAACGAGGGCTCCCACGACGTGAGCGTCCTGGCAGTGGCGGACCCTACACCGTTTCATCTGGAACGTGTGGAGGTGGAACCATCCCTGATCAACCAGCTGGAGATGTGCTGCGATCCCAAGGTCGTGGCCTTTCATCCGGACCGGCCCCGGGCATACGCCACATCGGACGGGTCTCACAACCTGGCGGTCATCGACACCCGGAGCCATCGGGTAATCCAACGGATCGATTTTACCCCGTTCATCCCCCTGGAAGCGGGGGACGACCCCCATGCACCCGCTGTCAGCAAAGTCCTCGTCTCCGCGGAGGAGGACGCTGTTTTTGTTTTTGTTTACATGGACCCTTACGCTTTGGTGAAGAACCCGGCGAGGATTCACGTTTTCAAGATCGATGCGGCAAGGGAGGCCGTGGTCGATGAGTACGAGACGGACATCCAGATACGGTTCGAGAATCCGCTGGTCCTGCGTCCCGGAGGGGACAAGCTTTACATGCTGTCCCGCGCCCCGGCAGAGGTACAGGTGCTGGAAGCCGCGACCCTGGTGCCGGTTGACACGGTTCCCGTGGACGCGTCTCAGATCCTGTTCCACCCCACGGATTCCAGTCTGGGCTACCTCACCCGGTCTGGGGGGGTGGTGCTGTTCAACCCGGAGAACGATACGCTGATCGATGCGGACGGCGACCCGGAAACCACCGGCCCGGGGCTTCCCCCGGGGGTTTCACAAATCGTGTCGGGAACCGAAGAAACCCCCTGGCAGCCCTGTTTATCTCCGGACGGGAAAACCCTGTACGCCATCGACGGCATCCGTTCCCGGGAGCGGGTCCTGGTCATGGATCTGGAACGGAGAGTGCTCTCCACGTCGTTTCTCCCCCAGGGACGGGTGAACCATCTCGTTCCCGGACCGCTGGGCAGAAAGCTCTATGTGCTGGTGGGGGGGGCGCCGGAGGTACAGGTCTACGACACCCGGCACTTCCAGCTGATACACCGTATCCCCGTGGGAAACGATACGGCTCATCCGGTGCTGTCCCCGGATGGAAGCCGGCTGTACCTGATCGCAGACTACCGGCTTTACGTGATCGATACGACTTCAGACCAGGTGGTGAGCCAGGTCCCTGTGGCACGCTACGGAAAGCTCATTCAAGAACTGGTCGTGTCCGGCGACGGGTCCCTTGCCTACATCCCGTTCAACCCGTTTATCGGCTATCCGTCGGATGCCGAGGCGGGCATCGACGTGGTCCGCATCCCGGCCCCGCTGGATTTTTCCCCGCAAAAGTAAGAATCCCCGGTTAAAGGGGGAGGTGGTGTGGAGCCGAAAGCTGAAGGCCGATAGCTGACAGCGGATATCGGTTTCGCTTCGATGGAAAGAGAGCGTGAATAGAGTATCTCCTTTCAGAGGAGCAGGGTGATTTCACTGTTGCGGCCCCGGGCCTTTGTCGTGAGACTGCATCCGCTCTTCTCCAGTGTCCGGAACGTCCACGTGCTTTCCCGGGGCACGTCCCCGGAAAACCCCTTCAGTCCCCGGTTCCGGGCGTGCTGGATCATGCTGCGCAGCAGTTCCGTGCACAGGCCTTTTCCCCGCCACTCCGGATGGACGAGGCAGGCCATGTCAGCCAGGTTGGTGGTGGGGTCCTGGCAGTAGCAGATACATCCCGCGATGATCTGTTTTCCACTGCTTCGTGCAAGCCCCACGAGAACTTCCTCCCCCTCCGGGTGGTGGGCACCCAGGTGTTCGGCCGTGTTTACATCCAGGGATTGCAGGTTGGTGAAGTATCTCGTGGAAAGGTCCCGGGAGGAAGCCCTCCGGAACAGGTCCCGAAGCATCTTCACATCCCCGGGGCGCGCCGGGCGTATGCGAATCCGCTCTCCGTTGTTCAGGAGACGTTCTTCCCGGTCTCGCCGAGGAACGGTTCGTCCGGGGACCGACGCCCGGGTTTTCTTCAGGATCCCCAACCGTTCAGCTTCCTCCTCGAGCCAGGCGCGGAACGAGGGGTGGGCGATCCGGATCAGGGAACGGACTCGTTCCTGCAGGGAGGCGCCAAACAGGTAAGCCGTTCCGAATTCCGTGACGACATAGTGAACGTCGGAGTGTGGGACGACCACATCCTCCCCGGGAGCCAGGAAGGGACGGATCCGTGAGACCCGGTCCCCGTCCGCGGTGGACGGCAGGCACATGATCGGTTTTCCCCCGGGGGAGAGAGCCGCACCCCGGAGGAATTCCGGTTCCGTGAGACATCCGAACGGACACGATCCCTTGGGAGGGTTCACATACACTTGGCCGCTGAGGTCCACACAGCACGCCTCGGTGATGGAGACCAGGCCGGGTATTTTCGACAGCACGGATGGGTCGCACACGTATTCGATGGGATGAAAGGAAAAGACGGGATTATCGTTCACCAGTTCGTAAAGACGGCGGGTTCCCATGCATGCGCCGGCAACGATCCGGGCCGGATCCTGGGTTCCGGGAGAAGCGGAGATCACCCCGTTTTCCAAAAGATCGGCCACGGGATCTATGACGGCGTCCGTGTGGACCCGGAGATCCCGGCGGTTGCACAGGTTCCGGAGGACCTCCCAGGGGATGGGGCCGGGGCCCGCCCGGAGCGTGGATCCGCTGCAGATCAGACGAGCGGTATGGCGTGAGATCCTCTCCGAGACGGCATCCGGGACCCCCGGGCTGTATTCTATGAGGGGAGTTTCGGTTAATACGAGTTGGTCGATCTTCTCCACCGGCAGGAGGGTTTCCCCGCAGGTCCGGGGCATGCGGGTGTTGATCTCAGCGATCACCTTTTTCGCCCGCTGGACCACTGTACGCGTGATGTCCACGGAGATCCCCAGGCTCACGAATCCGTGCGCATCCGGCAGGGAGGTCTGGATCAGGGCCACATCAATGGAAATCCGATGGT
>CAYTRL010000025.1:0-26352 GCA_964439795.1 uncultured Thermodesulfobacteriota bacterium | reverse complement strand
GCACGTTCTCCTCCTCGATCTCGATCTGCTCGTACCCGAACTGGCTCATGCTGCCGGGGGTTACGTCCACGATACCGGGTTCGGGACAGCCCGCCAGAAACAGGATGAACAGGGCCGGGAGGAAAAAGGATAGCCATCTGTTCCTCATAACATGCTCCTTTCAAATAAAAATATTGTTTTTTTAAAAGTAAACCGGATGCCCAATTTTTGTCAAGCCGAAGAGTCCGGAATTGTCGATTCATGAAACGCTCTTGACGAGGAAAAATTTTGCACAAGTTAAGAAAAGATCAAGACGGATTGACCCCCGGGAAGCCCGGCGCCTGTCGGCTCCCCGCGGGCTCTGGGAGCGATGGTTGTTCTCAACTGCTCGATAATAAAAGAAATAATCCCATCTTCATTTTGAGGAGCACGTTAGCATCTTTCTGGCACGTTTTTTGATAAATATCGGTTGTGCGCGGTATCCCCGTTCCGGCAGGGGTTTGGGTTCACGGTCCCCACCGGCGTCGAAATCCGGTCTTTCAACAGGGAGTACACATGCGGACCTCACACACAGGAAAAAACATGGAAACGGACATGGAAAAAAGGACGCACGAACGGTTCGTGGTTCGGAAGTTCAAGAGCGGCCGCCTGCAGAAACGGCCCTGCCCGTACCGGGTCGTCAACATATCCAAGACAGGATGCGCTGTGGAGAGCAAGACCCTCTTGCCGGACCAGGAGGGAAGCATCTGGTTGGATCTTCCCCTGCCCTCGAAAACGCAGAGCTTGAGCCTGGAGGCGAAGATCGTGTGGGAATCCCGGCTCGAGCAGGACCCGGGACGCTCATCGTTCCTGTACGGGGTCCGTTTCGAGGAGATGGACCACCTGAGCAGCCTGATCCTGGAGGCCTACCTTGGATTTCTCCGCCGGGACACGCACATCGCCCAGTTGGAGGACGCCTGGGAAAAGCTCAAGAGGGTCCAGGAGAGGATCGAGGTGATGCTGGCCTGTGAGGAGAAGAAAGAGGTCTCCTACATCCACTGAACGACATTCCGGGCTCCCGCCTCTGCCGGGAGGCTGCGTTCAGCGCCCGGTAAGGCTCAGCCCGGTATGGATCCGCCCCTCCTGACTGCTCTCCGCGGGTTTCGCTTCCAGGATGAAGATGCCGACATCGTCCACCCCGCCGGCCTGAACGAGATGGTCTTTCACGGCAACCGCCCGGTCCATGGCCAGTTGCCTCAGTTCCGCTTCCTCGAGCGGTTGAGCATCGATGAGGCGGTCCCGCAGTACCTTTCGGTATCCTGCCTGATCAAAGGAGCGGGTCTCCCGTTCCGGTGAGCCCTCCCCCGGGTGTGACGCGGGGAAGGTGGGTTCGAACCGCTCCCGGAGGTCCACCTGCTCGCCGTTTCCGAACTGTTCGATGAACAGGGCCTCCAGCAGTTCGAACGCCTCTTCTTCTCCGGATGGAGCCGAACCGCCGTGAGCCCGTTTCAGCTGGTTCTCCAGGCGCTCCTCCCGGATGGCCCTGCCGTCCTCAACGGGATGATACGTCCCCCGAACCTCCAGGCGAAGGGCCGGCCTTTGCTTCAGTGCACCGGCCAGGGCCTCGATTTTCCCTTTCTCCTCTTCACTCAGGCTGGTGCTGCCCGAGGAAAAGGCGACATAGCTCATGGATTCTCCGTCCATGCCAACAAGGCCCCCCAGGAGCGTGAAGGGCGAGGCCGCGGTCTTGGTGATCAGGTTCAGGAGCGCCTTGAGTATGACCCCTCCCAGGCTGAATTCCGGGTCGTCCATGTCTCCGCGGACCGGCAGGTTCACGTCGATCACGCCGTGGACATCCTTGAGGAGTGCCACGGCCAGCTTCACCGGCAGGTTGACCGCATCCGGGCTGTCCGTGGTGTTTCCGAACACGAACCGGTCGAGATAGACGCTGTTTTCTCCATGCAGCTTCCGGTTCGCCAGCTTGTACTTCAGGTCCAGGGACAGCTTGCCCTCATCGATTACGTATCCGGTGAACTTGCCCGAGTACGGAGACAGGGTGGTCAGCTCCACGTTGCCGAACACAACATGGAGGTCCGTGTATGCGTCCGAACTGATCGGGTTGATCTGCCCGTTCACGCTCACCGTTCCGTAGCCGCCCACCTTGCCCTTGAGTGCAACGTCCGCCCGTGAGAGGTTTTCGGAGCTGAGACCGCTGATCTCACCGTTCAATTCCCGGATCCTCGCGGAAACCTGGGGGACCAGGGAGAGGTCCTGAAAATCCGCCGAGCCCTGATCGATCTTCACCACCCCGATCTTCATGGGCATCGGTTCTTTTTTCTTTCCCTCCTCATCCCGGACGCCTTCCGCCGCCGGCTCCTGCTCTCCATCTTCCCCTTCCGGGCGGAAAACATCCGCGAGGTTCACGCTTCCGTCCTGGGCGATTACGACCTTGCCGTAGAGGCCCCTGGTGGAAATCGATCCGAACCGAAGGTTGCCGGGAAGGAGTTCCACGTCGATCCCGGAAACCGAGATGGAGTCCCATGCGATGAAACGCTCGCCCAGGAGCCGGTCCCGGGAGTTCAGGGAATCCACCGACACGGTTCCCGTGAAGCGCAGGTCGGGTGCTGTTTCCTGCGGAGAGTACGCCAGGTCCCCCTGCAGGTTGAACAATCCGGAATCGACTTCCAGCCTGGCCACGGAATTCAGGTAGGGCTGCACGCAGGGAACCGGAAACCGTGCCACTTCCAGCAAGGTTTTGACCTGCAGCGGGTCGATCCCCACCGTTCCCTTCACCGCCACCTCCCCCTCCTTGCAGATCCTGAGCCGCAGGTCCATGTCAAACGTGGACCCGGCCTTGTTCGTGAAGTCCCGGACCGTCAGGTCGATGGCTTCCGTTTCCAACACTGCCTCGGGCTGGGTTGTGGAATCCGTGAGCGTTACAGCGAAGTCCTTTGCCCGTACCTGGTCGATCCGTACCTGGAAAGGGGGGGACGCCGGTTCCGGCGCCGTAGATTCCTCGTCGGCTTCTCCCTTTGCAGGCAGCAGCTTCATCCAATCGATTTCCCCCTGCGCGCCGCGCCTTACATTCAACCCCCCGGCCTGCATGGAAACGCTGGGGATGCGCAGCTGTCTGCGGGAAAGATCAAAGCTTGCGCCGGACACCTTCAGGGCGAGCAACGCCGCCAGGTCGCCTTCTTCCCCGTTCAACCCCAGGCGGAACCCGTCCAGATTCACATCCGTTTCGGTCAGTCGCAGATCGAGCTCTCCGCCGGGCAGGGAGACCGCGTATTGGGATTCTACTTCCACCGTACCCTGTCGAATCTCAAACCCCACCTGGTCCCGGATGTAGCGCCACAGGGTGCGGGCCTTGATGTTGGAGAGGTGGATCCGTCCGCTGGACTGCACCGGAGTCAGGGCCACGGTTCCCGTCCATTCCAGCACCTCTCCCCGTCCGGTGACCGCCTTCAGGGAATAAGGTCCGGCCTGCTCCGTGAGCGTGTTCAGGTCCCTGATCTCCGCCGTCAACGGTGCAAGCGACACCTCGAACGGGGTGGGCCGGGTCCGGTCCACGAAATCCACTTCACCGGTCTCCAGCCGGAGTTTCTGGATCAGGAGCCGGATGAGAGAGCTCTTTTCCTCCCCGGGTTCTCCATCAGAGGAAAGGGTGAGCAGGTCCGAGAAGTTCCAGCTTCCATCTTTTCGCATTTCCAGGAGGACGTAGGGGGAGACCAGTCGAATATCCTTGAAGGTCAGCCCCCACCGGAAAAGGGAGGATGTCTGGAAATTCACGTAGAGCTCGTCGAACCGCACGAAGTCGCCGCCGTTTTTATCGAGCATGGCGAACCCCTGCGCGGTGACGGCCAGGGTATAGGGGTTGAACCGGAGCGACGTCAGCCGTGCTTCCCGGCCCAGTTTCTCCCGGATCATGTCGATCATAACCGTCTTGCCCGCCCAGGGCACGACCAGGAAGCCGAGAACCGTGTACAGGGCGAGAACGAATCCGATCCAGAACCACTTTGTTCGAATCCATCCGCTGATCTTCAAGGGTTTCCTCCGGTTGCTTGTCTCCGATTCAGGATAAAGGCAGGTCTTAAAAAAAAAACACCGCGGAAGCGGCTTTGTCGGGGGGGTATTTTACCAGACTGTGGACCGGATGACGATGCCCTTCGGCGGCAAAGCCGCTGGCCCGGGGGTGATACAAAGAAGACGGGCCCCGGTGTTTCCCACCGGGGCCCGTCCTTCCAGGTTGTCAGGATGAGGTAAATCTCTATCTCTGCCGAAATTCCGGGCGAGGGGCCTTGGGGATCCGGCCGTTGAGGATTGTTTCCGAGCGGAGCCTGCGCCCCACGATCCGCTCCAGCATCTTGCCGATCTCCAGGATCTTGTCGATGTCCAGCCCGGTTTCGATCCCCATCTCGTCCATCATGACCACCATGTCCTCGCCGCACTGGAGCCCCACCACGTTCGGGTCCACGTAGTAGTACTTTCCGGTTCCGCTTATGGGCACCCCGTCCATGAAGTTGGCCGGCTGCCCGCCGATACCCCCGATGGTGGACTCAAAGGTGTTGATGCCCGCCTGAAGCGCGGCGAGCACGTTGGCCAGACCCCAGCCCCGGGTCACGTGGAAGTGGGCCAGGTGCAGCTCCGGTGTGGGGATGGCGTCCAGGATCATGCTGAAGTACTCGTACACCTTGTGCGGGGGCGCGGAGCCGTCGTGGTCGGCGTGCTCGATGTCGTCCGCCCCCAAGTCCAGGAACCTCTTGGTGAACTCCACGGCCTTGGAAAGCTCCGTGGGTCCCTCGATGGGGCAGCCCCAGATGGTGCTTACCGTGCCGCATATTTTCATGTCATTGTCATGTGCCTTTTTGATGGACCGTTCCACCGCCTTCCAGTAGTCGGCCAGCGTGGTGCCGGAGTTCCGCTTGTGGTGGGACTCGCTGGTGGACACCATCATCAGGATCCGGTCCGGCCCCCATCCCTCCTGCTTCGCCTGCACGGCCCGGTCCACGGCCCGCTCGTTGATGGTCACCACGGTGACATCCACATCGGACAGCTTGTCGGCAACCTTCTTGCTGTTCCGGAGCCTTTTCAGCAGTTCGTCAGCGTCCCGGAACTGGGGCAGGAACTTGGGCGGCCCGAAGTTTGTGAGCTCGATCCGCTTGTATCCGGCCAGGATCAGCTGCTCGGCCAACCAGAGCTTGGCATCGGTGGGGATGAATTTTTCCTCGTGCTGGAATCCGTCCCGGACGGTGATGTCTCCCAGGTACACCTTGTCGGGGTAGTTCAGCTGGTTCGCATTGCCCATGAATGATCTCCTTCTCATGTTTTTCAGAGTCGTTGTGTCTTTTATGGACTTCTTTGATCTTGTTTATTTTCCCCTGTAAACCGGTTTCCTTTTTTCCCGGAACGCCTGCAGTCCCTCCAGCCTGTCTTCCGTGGGGATGCACTGCCAGTAGGCGCTGGACTCCAGGTTCAAGCCCACGTCCAGCGGGGCGTCGATGCCCTTGTTGACGGCCAGCTTGGCCTGCTGCACCGCGATGGGACCGTTCCGGGAGATCTGCAGGGCCAGCTCACGGCACGCCGCCATGAGCTGGTCGCCCGGCACCACACGGTTTACCAGCCCCATGGTCATGGCCTCGGCGGCCCGGATCCGGGCGGCGGTGAAGATCAGCTCCTTGGCCCGGGCCACGCCCACGATCCGAGGGAGCCGCTGGGTGCCGCCTGCGCCGGGAATGATGGCCAGGCTCGTCTCGGTCAGGCCCATGACCGCCTCTTCAGCGGCCACGCGGAGGTCGCAGGCCAGAGCCAGTTCCAGCCCCCCCCCGAAAGCAAACCCGTTGATGGCCGCGATCACCGGCCTGCCCAGGTTTTCCACGGCGGTGAATGTAGAGCGGATCTTGAAGATGAAGCGCCGGACCTCCTCCTCGCTCATGCCGGCACGCTCCTTGAGATCCGCCCCGGTGGAAAACGAGGGTTTCTTCCCTTCGCTGCCGGTGAGGACCACCACACGGGTCTCCGGGTCAAAGGCGGCTTCCTCGATGGCCCGGGCAAATGCGTCGAGCAGTGCCAGGCTGAAGGCGTTGAGGGCCTCCGGGCGGTTCAGCGTCAGGGTGAGGATGCCGTCGCTCAAGTCTTTCAGAAGAACGTTTTCCTGCTGCATCGGTTCAAGCTCCTTTCCGGATCAGAGGCGGAAATTTCCGAGGATCGTGTCCGGTACCGGGGTCAACAGAGAGATTTCAAACGCCGCTGCCAGGGTGTCCCGGATCTCGTTGAACCGGAGGACCCCGTCGGTGAGCAGCCGGGAGGCACAGTAGAACGGGTGGGCCTCGCCGTCGTACTTTTCCGTCATCTTCTGGCGGAACGCTTCCTCCTCATCCGGGGTCATCTCCTTCCCGGCGAGCTTCCGTTTGCCCTTTTCCAGGGTCAGCAGCACGTAGGCGGCGGACTGCCCGGACATCACCGAGGTGCGCGCCCGCATGGTGGAGAAAAGGAAGTGGGGCTTGTAGGCCCTTCCGCACATGCCGTAGTTGGCCGCTCCGTGGTCCGGCCCGATGACCATCTGGATCCTGGGGACCCGCGCGTTGGACACGGCCCGGACCATGTTGGCGCCGTACTTGCCGATGCCCGCGTGCTCGGACTGGGTGCCCACCATGTATCCGGGAGAGTTCTGAAGGAAGAGCAGGGGGGTCTTGTCCTTGGAGCAGCGTATGATGAACTCGGTGGCCTTCTGGGCGGCCTGGTGGAAGATGATGCCCGTGGAGTTGGACGCCACCACCCCCACCGGGATCCCCTTCAGGAAGAACTTTCCGCACACGATGTTGTCGCCGCGGCCCGGCGCGTAGTCCCGCTTGTACTCCCGGAACGGATAGCCGTCCGCGATGTGATCGATGACAGCCCGGACGTCGATGGCCCGGTAGATATTGTCCGGCAGGAGATCGTAAAGCCCGTCGATGGGAAACCGGGGAGCCACCTCGGCCCTCCGGGCGATCCGGACCTCCTGCGGGGTCTCGTGGGCCAAAATATCCCGGACCCGTCCTGCGGCCTCTTCCTGGTCCCGGCATAGGTGGTCCGCCCCCCCGGAGATGTGTGTATGGACATAGCCGCCGCCCAGGTCCTCGGCCGTCACCTCCTCGCCCAGGGCGGCCTTGACCAGGGGCGGCCCGCCCAGGAAAGAGTAGGACATCCGGTCGATCATGATCGATTCGCAGGCCAGAAACACGATGTACGCGCCCCCGGCCGTGTTGCCACCCGTGGACAGGGTGATCTGCTTGAGCCCCTGGGCCGACAGGCGGCACATGTTGTAGAACATGCTTCCGAAGTGCCCGTCGTCCGGGAACACCTCGTCCTGCATGGGAAGAAAGGCGCCCCCGGAATCAGCGATGTACACCGTGTTCAGGCGGCAGTTCTCGGCGATGGCCTGGGCCCGGAGGTGTTTCTTGAGGGTGATGGGGAAGTATGTGCCCGCCTTCACCCGGCTGTCGTTGGCGATGAGCATGGTCCAGTTGCCGTGGATCTTCCCGATGCCGGTGACCACCCCGCCGCAGGGCACGTCCGCCACGCTGGGGTAGTTCACCCCGAAGCCGGCCAGGGTTCCCAGTTCCAGGAAGGATGTGCCCGGGTCGATGATCTTTCCGATCAGGTCCCGCGCCGGCTGTTTCTTCTTCTTGGCGAGCTTCTCCACCGCCTTGTCCCCACCGGGAAACATGGCCTCCTGCATCCGTTGGGCCAGTTTCTCCTCTTCCCGGAGCCAGTGTTCCCGGTTTCCCGTGTTCGCACTGCTTGATTCTTCCATCGTTTGAACCCTTTCGATCCTTGGAGTGAAGATGCCGGGAGGAACTTGGTAAAAATATTATATGAATTAATTTTAACCATAACAAATATATTGACATGTGTCAATATTTAAATTATACTATCTTCATATTTCATTCAGGTTTTTTTTCGGAAGCCGAATCAGGAAAGAGGGTACACGACTGCAATGAATCTGGGCGCAATCATCCGAAGAGAGCGCAAGAAGCGGGAGCTCACCTTGAAGGTGGTTGCCGAAAGGGCCGGTATATCCCAGGGCTTCCTGTCCCAGGTGGAAAACGACGTGAACTCTCCCTCGGTAGACACCCTGGTGAAGATCTGCAGCGCCATCGGGGTGGAGGCCGGCCAGGTGATCCAGCAGGCGGGCAAACAGGAACGTGTTTCCGTGATCCGGAAATCGGAGTGGCAGGATGTGGATTTCCCCCCCTCCGGCTTTGTCACCACCCGGTTTTTCTCTCCCGAGAACAGGAGGATCATCGACAGTGCGGTCCTGGTGATCGAGCCGGGAGGGAAGATCCCCGTTCGAAAGAACATCAAGAACGGCCAGGAGATGCTCTGCGTCCTGAAGGGGACCGTCCGGTTGATCCACGGGGAGGACGACTGGATGCTGGAAACCGGGGACGCCGCACACTTCTTCACCTTTCCCGAAAAGCAGGAGATCGCCAACGAATCGAGCTCCGCGGCGGTTGTGTTCTGGGTGGGCACCTTGTAGCAGCCCATCATGGGGTCAGGTCTTCATTTTACATTTTTCTCGTTGGTACCCCCCCGTACAATTCGTTTGGATAGATGAAAAATGTAAAATGAAGACCTGACCCCGGCTAGGGACAGGAGAACCCATGATCATCGATTTCCACACGCACATCTTTCCGCCCGAGGTGGTGGAGAACCGGGAGCGTTTCGCGAAGAAGGACGCCGTGCTCTCCCTTGTCTACGGAAACCCCAAGGCGAAAATGGTCACGGTGGAAGGGCACCTGGAGGCCATGGAGCAGGACGGGGTGGATGCGGCGGTTGTGTGCGGATTTCCCTGGGCGGACCCGGGGCTCTCGGAGATGGCCAACGCCTATGTCCTGGAGGCGCAGGAACGTTATCCAGGGCGGGTCCACGCCTATTACACGCCCTCTCTTTCCACCGGGAAGGGGGTCCTCAGGGGAGCGCGGGACGCCCTGGAGAAAGGGATGAAAGGGATCGGGGAGGCGGCCTTCTACCGGGCGGAGATGCTGGACGAGGACTGGTCCCAACTGGGAGACCTGGCGGGGATCGCCCGGGAGTTCGGTCTTCCCCTGCTGCTGCACGTGAACGAGCCGGTGGGGCATGTCTATCCGGGAAAGGTTGAGATGCGCCTCCGGGACATCTGGCGGTTCGTCTCGGATTTCCCGGACCTGACCCTGGTGCTTGCCCACTGGGGGGGCGGGCTCTTCTTCTACGAGTTGATGAAGAGCGTGCGGAGGTCCGTGGGCAACCTCTACTATGACACTGCTGCGTCCCCGTTTCTCTACGATCCGTCCATCTACCGGATCGCGGTGGATATCCTGGGCCCGGACCGGATCCTGTTCGGAAGCGACTACCCGCTGATCCGGCCTTCCCGGTATTTCCGCGAGATCGAAGAAGCCGGTCTTTCCCCGGAGGCAAAGGCCGGGCTCCTGGGGGAGAACGCACGCCGCCTGCTCCAATTATAGGGCGCCCGGGGGAGCTTCCCTGGTCCTCGGAACCTGGATTCCCCCAGACATATTCGATACACTTCATGGATGCAGGCAGGCCCGTTCGATCCCATCACCCGGTTCCCTCAGCAGGGAACGGTTTCAAAGGGGAGATTGCCATGGACAGAGATCAGGCACGGCAGCAGCTTCGCGAGATTTTTTCCGCGGGACTCGAAGCTGTGGACCCCCGTGCAGCGGTTCTGCGTGCGGTGGAACGGCGTGGGGAGGATCTGGTCGTTGCCGGCAGGTCGTATGCGTTGAAGGATTACGAACGCATCTTCGTGCTAGGTGCCGGAAAGGCGGGTGCCCCCATGGCCCGGGCCATGGAGGAGGTGCTGGGGGACCGGATCCATCAGGGGAAGATCACCGTCAAATACGGTCACACACTGCCCCTGAAGAGGGTGGAGGTCCTGGAGGCGGACCACCCGGTCCCGGACGAACAGGGGATCACGGCCACGGAACAGGTCATGGAACTGGCCCGCGGGGCGGGTGAAAAAGACCTGGTTTTCTGTCTGATCTCCGGGGGCGGGTCCGCTCTTCTGGTCTGTCCTGCCGAGGGGATTGGTCTCAAGGAGATCCAGGCCGTGACCTCGGAGCTGCTCTCCTGCGGGGCTTCCATCGGGGAGATCAACGCCATGAGGAAGCACCTGTCCCAGGTCAAGGGCGGGCAGCTGGCCCGCCTGTGCGCACCGGCCAAGGTGATCACCCTGATCCTGTCGGACGTGGTAGGGGACCCCCTGGACGTAATCGCGTCCGGTCCCACGGTACCGGACGCTTCTTCTTTTTCTGATTGTATGGGGATCGTGGAGCGGTACGGCCTTTCCGGGAAGTTGCCCGGGGCCGTCATGGATATCCTGGGGCGGGGGCTGAAGGGCTCTCTGCCGGAGAACCCCCAGGAGGGGGACCCTGTGTTCCAGAGGGTACAGAACGAGATTGTCGGCAACAACCTGTCCGCCGTACTCGCCGCGGCCCAAAAGGCGGAGGAACTGGGCTACCGGCCTCTGGTCCTGTCCACCCGGATGGAGGGGGAGACGAGGGTCGTGGCCCGGGTGCACACGGATATCTTCCGGGAGGTGCGGGACACCGGGTATCCGGCCGCCTCCCCGCTCTGCATCCTGTCCGGCGGGGAGACAACGGTTACCCTGAAGGGGAAGGGCAAGGGGGGGCGAAACATGGAGTTTTCCCTGGCCGCGGCGATCCACATTCAGGGGGAACGAGACGTCTACTTCCTTTCAGGCGGGACGGATGGGACGGACGGACCCACGGATGCGGCGGGAGCCTATGCCGACGGCTCCACGGTGGAACGTGGTCGTGAGATGGGCCTGGACCCCCTCCGGTTTCTGGAGGAAAACGACAGTTACCACTATTTCGAGAAACTGGGGGATCTTCTGATCACCGGTCCTACGAAAACCAACGTTATGGACTTACGAGTCTGTATCCTGCCCTGAACCGGTATCATTGAAACACCTGTCTTTTCGTGTCCTGAGGGGTCTTTTCCGATCCGGTCCCCGGGGAGAATGGGGTTCCGACATTCGGACAAAATCGTAATAATTCCTGGAATTGTCGCCGCTTTATGTAATCCAGGGCCTCCGGCATCGTTTCTGACCGGGCTCCCTCAGGCCCCCCTCGGTTATAACCTACGGATTCAAAGGGATGGAAAATTTCTTCTCAAATTCAGTGAATGTTTTCTCATCTTTTGGCCCTGTCCAGTTTTTTAACATTTCCAGAACTACGTTATTATCACATACAAACAACGTTTGTTTGTTAAAAACCTATATAAAAAGGGGACTTCGCTCTGAAAACCCTCCATTTTCCCAAAGGACCGGGGGAACAAGAACTCTCTGTTTTGATTCGATTTACATTTGACCGGCAAGGAAGATGAGAGCAAGCAGATCTCTATTTTGTTTCGATGAACAGGGGCGGTCCATCTCTTTTTCCTTTGCCCCCCCCGAATGGGGTGCCGGATGCAGGCCCTTTCCCCTGGGAGAAGGGCCCGGAATAAAACTTGCATTAAAAACTTGAAAATAAAACAAACCTGTGGTTATAATGAATGGGCTTTTAAGAAGACTTCTCCCAACCTCTCCTCTTTTTCCTGAAAATGTTAAAACAACTTTTGGTTGCTGACAGCCTATGAACCAGCCTGGAACAAAAAAGATTCTGATGATGGCGGACGGGAATTTCCTGGCGCACGTGTCCCGGTGCCTGGAAATCGCGAAAGTTCTTCGACGGGACTACAATTATGAAATTGTTTTTGCCGGTGACGGAAAATTCATGAACATGCCCCGCAGCCTGGGCTTCGAGACCGACAAGGTTTTCACGGTTCCCGGGGAGCGGACCCTGGAAGTGGCCCGTCGGGCGGGACTGGTGAGCTACCGTTGGTGGACCGACATCTGCAACCGGTCCATCGAATCGGATCTGGCATGCATCAAGCGGCAGAAACCCGACGCTGTACTGGGCGACATGCACTGGTCGGCCGGGACCGCGGCTGAAAAGATGGGGCTCCCGTATATCTCCGTCACCAATTCTCATTGGACCAACTATTCCTCCGCTCCGCTCCGCGGTTTCAACGACCATTTCGTCACCAAACTCGTGGGCAAGAAACGGGCGGCAAAAGCCTACCCCCTGCTCCGGGACGGGATCGGGAGGTACTACATCCTCCCCTATCTCAAGTACCGGAAAAAACACGGGATGGACACCTCCCATTGGAAGAACATCCTTACGCTGTGTGAAGGGGATCTCACCCTGCTGGCGGATATCCCGGAGTACGGCCCTGTCGAGGACGCCCCGGACAACGTACGCCACGTGGGGCCCATCCTGTGGGAGCCGGAAATCCCCGACCCCCCCTGGCTGGAAAAACTGGACCCCGAAAGACCCACTTTCTACTTTACCATGGGCAGTTCCGGGTACACCCGGTTCTTCAACCAGGCGATACAGATCTTCGGGGACACGGAGTACCAGGTGGTGATCACCACGGGAGGGCTGTTCCTGGACGTGGACCGGATCCCCTCCAACTGTTTCATCGAGGAGTTCGCCCCCGGAAAAAGCATCATGGAAAAGAGCAGCGCCGTGGTGAACCACGGGGGAAACGGAACCGTGTACCAGGCCATCACGGCGGGCACCCCGCTCGTGGGTATCCCGTACCACATCGACCAGGAACTGAACCTTCAACGGGTGGAGGACCTGGGGTTTGGATTCATGATCTCGGAACGGATGTGCAACTCAGCCACCCTCTTCAACGCCCTGCAGAAGTTGGTGAGCAACCCCTCGTACCGGGAAAACGCCAGGAGACTTCAGTCGACTCTGGATGAGTATCAAGGGCCGTCTCTCGCCGCTCAATACATCAGCGAATTTCTAAACTAACGACCTGCCGGGTACCATGTTTCTGCTTGCCGTTCTTCTCATTTCCCTTCCGCTGATCGGCCTGCTGCTGGCGCAGGTGCGCATGATCCAGGGTGTCCGTGCTATCCCCGGGATCGGGCCGAACACCTACCCCCTCCGGGCCGGAGAGTATCCAAAGGTGTCCGTGATCGTTCCCGCGCGGAACGAGGAGGCCCGGATCGGGACCTGTCTCGCTACCTTGCTGGCCCAGGACTACCCGGCCCTGGAAATTATCGTGGTGGACGATTGTTCCACCGACCGGACCAGTGACATCGTTCGGGAGATGGCCGGGGAGGACGGGCGGGTCCGGCTCATCCAGGGGCGCCCGCCGGCACCGGGGTGGCTGGGCAAACCGCACGCCATCTGGCAGGGGGTGGCCGCCTCTAGCGGGGAGTTTCTCTGCTTCGTGGACTCCGACGGCGAGCTGCACCCGCAGTGCATCCGGCAGGCCCTGGAGAGCATGGAGGAGCACCGCGCGGACCTGCTGACTCTGGGAATGCGCCTGGAGTGCCCCAGCTTCTGGGAACGGGCGATCCAGCCCCTGATCGTACAGCTGGTGCTCATGGGGTTTCCCGCCGAGGAGGTCAATAACCCGGATTCCGAAGTGGCCTCCGCCAACGGCCCTTTTCTGTTCTTCCGCCGCTCCGCCTACGAAGCCATCGGCGGACACGAGGCGGTCCGGAACGAGATCGTGGAAGATCTGGTTCTGGCCCGGCGGATCAAGGAAAACGGACTGCGCCTTTCCTGGGTGCTGGCCCCGGAACTCATGTCTGTCCGGATGTATGCATCGCTGCGGGAGATCTGGGACGGCTGGAGCAAGAACTTTTTCAAGAGCCTGGACGAAAAGGTTTCCCTGGCCCTGCTTGCCGGCCTGGGGATCTTCTGGATGTATTTTCTGCCCTGGATGTTCGGCCTGTGTGCCGGCTACGGCCTGCTGGCCGGACCGGACCGGGTACACGCCTTTACCCTCCTGGTCCTGTCCCTGGCCGTACTGCTCACCCACGTGGTGCAGCGTAAATGGATCGCCTCCACTTACGGCCTCACCGATGAATCGATCTACCTCCAGCCCCTGGGTGCGCTCCTGGTGATGGGTATCCTGGCCAACTCCACAATCAAGACGCGTGGCGGGGGCGGGATCCGCTGGAAGGGGAGGACCTATGCAGGGGGACAGGCGGATGGAGGGGAAGAAAGCCCTGAAACCAAGGGGGATGCCGCATGCTGACCCTCCTGACGGTCCTCGTGTCCCTCTCGCTCCTGTTCTCGCTCCTGTCTCTGATCCTCCGGGCTCACAGACATAAAAAGGAACCACAGGTTTATGCATCTCCGCTCTCCCCGCAGGAAACGGACCGTTTCCCCCTGGTGTCCGTGATCATCCCCGCCCGCGACGAGGAAGAGCGGGTCGGGGACTGTCTGAAGGCGTTGCTGGCACAGGACTACCCCCGGTTCGAGGTGCTCCTGGTGGACGACCGGTCTTCCGACCGGCCGGCGGAGATCGTGGAGGCCCTCGCCCGGGAAGACACCCGGCTTCAGCTTGTCCGGGGAAAACCGCTGCCAACGGGGTGGGCGGGGAAGTGTCACGCCATTGATCAAGGCGTGGAGAAGGCCCGCGGAGAGTGGCTGCTCATGCTCGACACGGACACCTACCTGAAACCCGGCTGCCTTTCCGCCACGGTCCGGGACGCGATGGAACGGAAGGCGGACCTGTACACCATCCTCTTCGAGGCGCATTGCCAGAGCTTCTGGGAAAGGGTGGTTCAGCCCCTGTTCTTTCAGCTGCTGATCATGTCCCTGCCCATTCACCAGATCAACAATCCCGCCAGCAAGAAGGCGGCCGCCCCGGGGCCGTATCTCCTGTTTCGGCGCTCCGCCTACGAGGCGATCGGGGGCCACGCCGGGATGAAGGACGAGGTGGTGGAAGACCTCCGGCTCGCCCAGGAGATCAAGCAGAACGGGTTCCGGCTCTTTATCGCCAACGCGGTGTCCCTGGTTGCCTGCCGGCGGCGGATCGGTCTGAAGGAGATCTGGCACGGCTGGTCCCGGGTCTTCTACACCGGCATGAACAAGAACCCCCTGCTGGCCGTGACCGCCTTCCTGTGCATGGCCCTGTTCCTGCTGCTGCCCTGGCTCACGGTGCCGTGGGCTTTGGTGGAGGTCTTCCGAAGCGCCCAGCCGCTGGGCTGGTTCGTCCTTCTGATCCTCTCTACGGTCCACTGTCTGATCTTCCTGGCCATCCGCAGGATGATCTACGTCTTCTACCGGATCGACCGGTCCCTGGCGTGGCTGCAGCCGCTGGCGGTGCTCATCGCCATGGCAATCCTGGTGAACTCGGTGCTCACGGCCGGAGGTTCCCGCACCGTGGTGTGGCGCGGCCGACGGTACTGATTCCACCTCGATTACCCGTCCTGGAAAAGATGTCCCCTCTACGGAGACCGGATCGTGGAGATCGACATCCCCTCCGGGGAGGTGCTCTGGGAGTGGCACCTGTCGGACGCCGTGGATCCCGTGGAACATCACGCGGAGGACACCTGCGCAAGGGGGCGCGGGATCGTGGACTGGAGTCACTGCAACACGGTAAAGATCATCGAGCAGTACACGTTCGGGGGCTCGACCTATGGAGCCGTGGTGCTTCTGCTTTCCCGGAACCTGGACACCTTCTGGATGATCGATTACACCAGCGGGGATGTGATCTGGTCCTGCGGCCAGCACGGGGATTTCGGCAGAAGGGAACCCCCGGACGAACCGCTTTTCAACACGGCCCACGAGATCGACATGCTGGAAAACGGGAACTTCATCCTGTTCGACAACGGAGAACTGCGGCAGGAGCGCGTGAGCCGTGCCCTGGAGTTCTCGGTGGATCCCGCGGCCGGTACGGCGGAGGAAGTGTGGACCTGGACGGAAACAGGGCAGGTGATGTTCAGCAAATGGGGCGGGGAATCGGACCGGCTTCCCAACGGCAATACCCTGATCACGGACGTGCAGAGCGCACGAATCATCGAGGTCGATCCGGACGGCGAAAAGGTCTGGCAGCTGGAGATCGACGCGAAGCCCGGTTTAGTGGACTCGTACACCATTTTCATGGCCAAGCGGGTCCCGGACTAGCGGCGCGACTGGGAAATACTGCTGTTTTTCCCTCCAGCTTCTAAGTCGTCCGGCCATCCCGTCTCTTTAACCTCCCCCTCAGAACGAGGATGAACAGGAAGGGAAGGCACAGGGCCGCCGAAAGGCTGCAGGTCTGGGCGACTGCCCGGGTTCCCGTAAGATCGGGCCGGGAAGTCGAAGCCGTGGAGGCCGCACCCCATCCCGGCCGGTCGCATTCCGAATCCTCATCGTCCACAAAGCCGTCGCAGTCGTCGTCCACACCGTTATCGCAGTCCTCCTCCGAACCCGGGGCCACGGCCGGATCGCCGTCGTTGCAGTCGTAGGCGGCGTTTGAGCAGGCCGGGCTGGCCGGATCCCCGTAGCCGTCGCCGTCCCCGTCGGAGCAGGGGGCGCCCGTCCGGATGTGGTCGAAGAAGCCCAGGACCGCCTCGGTGATATAAGACGGGTCGTCCGGATCCCCCAGGTCCTGATTGATTTCACTGTGGGACCGGGGCACCGTGATGAGAACCCGGGCGGGGTCCCGGGCCAGGGCGGCAACCAGGGTTTCGTTCTGCCCGATCCGGTCGTCCTTGCCCTCCTGCGTCACGAGAAAGAAGGGCGGGTCTGCCGGGTCCGCGTGCAGCACCGGGGATGCCGCTGCCCAGCACCCGGTCAGGCCGTTCTCTTCCGGGGTGCCCAGCGCGTTGTACAACACGTCGCTGGGGAGTTCCACCATCCGGGCGGGGATGTCGAGGGACGCGGTATCCAGCGCGCAGACCCCCTTGATCACATCAGCGGGAAGCCCGAAAGAGGTCAGATAGCTCGGGTCCGTTGCCACCAGGGCCACCAGGTGCGCCCCGGCCGAGTGACCGAGCAGGTAGATCTGCTGGTTGTCGCCCCCGGCCAGGTGGATGTTGTCATATACGTACCGGAGCGCCTCGGCCACGTCGTGGGGATGGTCCGGGAACATCACCCGGTTGGGAGCCTCCAGGTCCGGGAGGGTCGGGGAAAGACGGTAGTGAACGCTCACGAAGACGTAGCCCTCGCCGGGGAACAGCTCGTCCTTGTAGACGGTGTTCTCCTTGGCCCCGCTGCACCAGCTCCCACCGTGGACGAAGATCATCACGGGCAGTCCGCTGCCCCCCCCGTCGGGAATGTACACGTCCAGGTAGTTCAGGGCCGGATCCACCGGCGAATCGTGATACGGGCCCCTGGGGCCCTCTGCCTCCAGGTTGTAGTCCTGGTCGGCGACCAGCACGGCCCGGGATGGCGTGCTGAAGCCCGGAGCCAGGATCAGCAGCAGGGCGATGAAGAAGACCGTTCCTGTTGAAGACAGGCGATACCCTGATTTTCTAAGAAATCCCCGGTGCGGCTCGTGATGACGGCCCCGGTTCGAACGTGTCCGTTCCGCGGTGCGACCCATGCTCTGTGTCCTCCTTGATGAATCATCTTCGTTGATGGTCGATGCATGCCCGGGTACACGCATACCGTACCACAAAGACTATTAATAATAAATCAGTTACGAAACATGAAATAGATATGCGTTCGATTTGTGCATCCCCCTGTGTGTTCGCATGTAAGCCGGACCCCTGCTATGATTCTTCGGGGGTGCTGTGTTATTTACATGGTAATGTAAACAAGGAAGATCCGTGACAAGTTCCCCTGATGAGCCAAGGATCCGAAAACGTCTGGGGATCCCCCGGGACGCCCGCCTTGTCATCGTGTTCAGTGAATCTAGCCACTGGGACCCCAACTGGCTCCTCACCTCGGAGGAGTACTATCGGCTCAGGATACGGCGGATCCTGGACAAGGCGATCCGCGAACTGCAGTTGGAGCCCAGAAGGGTCTTCAGTGTCGAGTGCGTCTTCTTCCTGAAGATGTACTGGGAGCGAAACCCTGAAAAACGGGAACCCATCAGGCGGCTCGTCAACCAGGGCCGGCTCCGGCTCACCGGGAGCGGCATGACCACCCCAGACACGGTTCTGCCCGAGACCGAGGCCCTTCTGCGCGATTACCTGCTCGGCCAGGAATGGCTCCGGCGGAACGGCATGGAGCAGGAACCGCGTCTGGCCTACCTGCCGGACGATTTCGGGTTCTCACCCACGGTGCCCGATCTGCTCGATGCCCTGGGCTTTGAAATGGCCGTGGTAACACGGATCGACGGATCCTATTTCCCAGGCTCGGAGTACAGGACGTCTTCCTACTACCCCCGACCGGGAAGTTCTGCCGACATCCTTATCCATGTGGAGAAATCCTCGGATTTCGTCTGGAAAGGGGCGGACGGCTCCCGGGTTCTCTGCCACTGGAACCCGTTTACCTACGGCCAGGGGGACATGATCACGGCAAGAGGGCCGGTCCGGTGGATGGGGATCACCCTGGGTCTGTCGGACCGGTCGCTGAAAAACGTTTCCAGGAAGATCGATTCGTACGTGCGGGATCTGACACCGTTGGCCAGAACCCCCTACCTGCTGTGCCCCATCGGCATGGACTTCAACAGCCCCATCCCGGGGCTCACGGGGCTTCTGGATCGCTACAACCGGGAGGTGTACCCGAACTCCGGGGTTTTCGCCCTGAACGCCGGCATGGACGACTATCTCGATCTGGTTGCCTGCCACCGGGAACGACTCCCGGAGCTTGAACTCGACATGAACCCCTACTGGATGGGGTTCTACGCCAGCCGGCCGGAGATCAAGCAGCGCTGCAGGGAACTGGTGCATGATCTGGTGCGCGTTGAAGCACGGCTGGCCCTGAACAAGGAAGACAGGAGGGCGGGAGAACTTCTGACGGCCCTGCAGCCCGCCTGGGAAAACACGGTTGTCGCGAACCATCACGATTTCATCACCGGGACATCCCCGGACAGGGTCTGGAGGAAGGAGCAGCGGCCGTGGCTCGAGTCGGCCCGAAACACGGTCCAGTGGGTACGGGAGGGGACCGAGGAGCGGTTCCCCGCTTCCCCTGCCGCTTCGTCTGCGCCCCGGCAGGTGTCCTGGACCCTGGCCGGCGGCGTCCTTCGGGTGGAGTCCGATCATTATCGCATTGAGGTCTCCGAATCGGCGGGAGGGTGCATCACCGGATGGAAGGATCCCACCGACGGGAAGGACCTCCTGGCCGGGCCCGCAAACGATCCCACCGCATACGCGGATTCGGGCGGTCTCTGGCGCATGGGACACGAATTTTACGGCGGTGTTTTCCGCCTGCAGGAAAGGACATCGCAGCAATCCGCTATCCTCCGGGCCGAAGAGAAGAATGGGGTGCTTTGCCTTAGCGTGGAATCGGAACTGGAGGACAGGAAACTCCTGCGGGCGATGTGGTTTCGTTCCGACTCGCCCTTCGTGCGGATGCGGCTCTCAGGTTCCGCTTCAAAAAGAAGAACCGTGACATGCCGGTTTCCGGCGGCCCTTGGCCCCGAGGCTATCTGCATGGAGGTCCCCGGGGGCGTAGTGACCCGGCCCCTCGTCAAGGTGTACGACCCCACCTTCTGGCCAGCCCTGTCGTTCGCACACCTCCGGGACACGACCACCGGCTCCGGGATGGCCCTGTTCATGGGCGGTCCGGCCAGTGTGAGTGCCGGCGAAACGGGGATCCTGGAATGTGTCGCCCTCCGGAACGCCCCAAAGGAAAGGGCGTTCGGGTTCCTGCCTCTTCCGGGACATCCCGCATACGGCGAGGACAACGAAATACATGGGTTCGACTACGCACTGGGATTTACCCGGGAGGGAGACTGGCGTGTCAACCGTCTGCACGTCCTGGCGCCCGAGATCCTGGCGGAAAGCTGGATGAACCCCGGTGCGAAGAGATATCCGGCATGGGGTGAGGCGCCGATCTCCACGGGAAGCGAGGATGTGCGGGTCCTGGCGGTGAAACCCGCCCAACGCGGTGAGGGCCTTATTGTGAGGCTGCAGTCGTTCGGGGCCGAAACGGCGGTCCTGAGGTTCCAGGACAGACAGATAGAACGTGCCGTCCTCTGCGATGCCCGGGAAAGGGACCGGGGGGAACTCGAGTGCCACGACGGAAAGGCGGAGGTTCCGCTGGTGAAGTCCATTACCACGGTGCGCGTGATTTGCTGAACTACATTTCAGAGAGGTTTGCATGAGATTTTCCCGACGAAACATTTTGCAGACAGGGTGCATGGCCTTCTTGATATGCCTGGGTACGGGATGGGCCTTCGCGGCCGGGGAAACCGTCAACTTTCAGGGACACGTGAACGGTCCGGTGGAAGGCTTTACCGGGATCGACCTCGACACCTTCCGGGCAAAACCGGGCAAGGAGAAGTACTACACCGAACTGTGGTTTCACGAGATGCAGTTCGAGAAAGAGGGTCTCATCGTCATCGTGAACGTGCAGCTTCACAACCTGGGGTTCTCCAAGGGGTACTGTGACGCATACATCTCTGTGTCCGGGCCGGATGGTGTCGTGCATCTGGACAAGGACTCCTTCAAGCCCGGGGAGGTCCGTATCGACCCGGAGGGGTTCGGCTTCTCCTTCGGGCCCAACCGGATGGAGCTGCAAGGGGACCGGTATCAACTCCGGTACCGGGGGGAAGCAATCCAGGGGGACCTGACCTACCGGATCCTGTGCCCCAGCTATCAGCAGGGGGACGGGATCGTGCGCTTCAGCAAAAAGGGTCAGTTCGTCTACTACACCTTCCCCATCCCCTGGGCCGAGGTGACCGGGACCCTGACCTGGGAAGGCAAGACGTTCCGGGTCAAGGGAAAGGGGAGCATGAACCACGACCGGCAGGTGCTCTCCCCCAGCAAGTTCATGAACCAGTGGCGCGTGGGCTGGTTCTACGGAAGCGATGCCACGGTGAGCTTCATCCGCTGCACCTCCCCGGACCTGGAAGGCCGGTGGGTGGAGCGACTGGTGGTGGCCGAGCCTGGGCGCATCCTGTTCTCTTCTCACGACTACAAGTACGAGGAACTGGACCCGGAACCGGTACCCGGTTCCCCGGTTCCATGCCCCCGGCGGTTCCGGGTGGAGGCCGTGCACGGAGACGACCGGCTCAGCGGATCGTACCGGCTCATCCGCCTCCAGGAGAAGAAGAACATCCTTTCCGACTACCCGTTCCTCTTTCGTCAGCTGGCAAAACTGATCACCAGCGAAACCTGGTCGTACCGGTTCTGGGTGGATTTCGACTTCGAACTCCGCATGGATGGATCGACCCGGAGGATCCGGGGAACGGGTACGGCCAACGTCATCGAACCCGTGTTGGCGAAGGACTGAGCAGGGAGAAACAATCTTGATTTCGTTACGACTTTGTTTCTATTGTGAACTTGGCCTGCGTTAAGAGCATAGGAGGAATTCGATACCCATGGAAAGGCCATTCAAGGAGAAAGCCGATTTCGAGCACTTTCGCAAGGTCATCCGAAGGGAGACCACCGATGGACCCGTGCCGTTCATCGAGCTGTTTGCGGACGTGGAGATCATGGCCGAGGTCACGGGCATGGAGTCCCCGTTCGAAAGCCTGGCGGACCTGATGGGCATCGCGGAGAACATGGGTCCCCGGGAGCTGGAAATGGCGGTGAAGCTCATGGAGATGGCCATCGCGTTCAGCACGGAAGTGGGCTACGACTACGTCACCATGATCCCCATCGTCCCGCTGCGGCGCACCCCGCCCCGGCTCAAGGAGAACCCCAGGCAGGACGGAAAGGTCCGGGTCTGGCAGGACGAGCACGGTGGACTCATCGAATCCGCAAAGGATCTCGACGCGTACCCATGGCCCTCTGTGGACCAGATCAGCATCCTGCCCATCGAGTTCGCTGCCGAAAAGATGCCGCCTGGGACGAAACAGATCGTGTTCCACAACGGCATCTTCGAGGATTTGAGGATCCTCATGGGCTTTGAACCCATGGCCATCAAGAGTGTGGAAGAGCCCGAACTCCTGGCCGAAATCCTGGAGCGCCTCACGGTCCTGGCCGAGGCGACCATCGACCTGGCCATGGCCCATCCGGCCACGGGCGCCGTTTTCTACGGGGAGGACATGGGGTTCAACCAGGGCACCATGCTGCACCCGGATTTCTTCCGCGAGCACGTGCTGCCCCGGCACAAGCGGATCGTGGAGGCCTGCCACAGGCACGACAAGCTGTTCCTGTTACATTCCTGCGGCAAGATCGATGCCCTGATGGAGGCGTTGATCGAGGAGGTGGGGATCGACGCGCTTCACAGTTTCCAGGACAAGATCCTGCCCATCGAGGAGGCGTACCGAAGATACGGTGACCGCATCGCCCTGCTGGGGGGCGTGGACGTGGACCTGCTGAGCCGGGGCACCACGGAGGAGGTCAGAAGCCGCACCCGGCAGATCCTGGAGGCCTGCGCGCCCACCGGAGGCCTGGCCATGGGGTCGGGGAACTCGGTGACCAACTACTGCAAGATGGAGAACTTCTATGCCATGCTGGACGAGACCCGGAAGTGGAACCGGGAGCACGGCTGTTGATTCTCTCGAACCGGAAACTTCATCTCCCCTGTGCGAAAAGGAGCTGGAAATGAAAGCACTGATGGACCTGGTGATCCAGGGCAAGAACAAGGAAACGGCCACGAGGGTAGAAGAGCTTCTCAGGCAGGGCGCAAACCCCGACAGCCTCATGAAAGAGGCCATGATCCCGGCCATGGACGAGGTGGGTGCACAGTTTCAGAAGGGCGAGATCTACCTGCCCGAGATGCTCATGGCGGCCCGGGCCATGAAGGCGGGCATGGAGATCCTCAAGCCCCGGATCGTTCAGGACCAGATCCCGTCCATGGGCAAGGTGGTCCTGGGAACCGTGCGGGGCGACATGCACGACATCGGAAAAAACCTTGTATCCATGGGCCTGGAGGGGGCCGGGTTCGAGGTGATCGACCTGGGTATCGACGTTCCCCCGGAACGGTTCGTGGATGCCGTTCGGGAGCACGAGCCGCAGGTGGTGGGGCTCTCGGCCCTGCTCACCACCACCATGCTGTCCATGCAGGACACCATGAAGGCCATGGCGGACGCCGGTCTGCGTGACCGGGTCAGGGTGATGATCGGCGGGGCACCGGTCACACAGGAATACGCCGAGGAGATCGGCGCGGATTTTTACGGCCCGGACTCCACCGCGGGCAAGGATTTCGCAAGAGAGGTCTCAACCCGGTAGGCAAAATGATAAGGCTTTCTCAACGGGATGGAGCTGTGATCGATGCATGGAAAGAAAGGTACACGCTGAGATGTTTCTACTCGGCTATGACGTGGGCAGTTCGTCTATCAAGGCCTGTCTCCTCGATGCGGAGTCCGGAAAGGTTGCAGCGTCTGCCGCTTCACCGGAAACGGAGCTGGACATCCAGGCTCCCCGGCCCGGCTGGGCGGAACAGCATCCGGAAACCTGGTGGGAGCACCTGAAAGAGGCCACCCGCCGGGTGAGGGCGCAATCAGGCGCTTCCTCCGGTGATATCAGGGCTGTGGGTATCTGCTATCAGATGCACGGCCTGGTGGTGGTGGACCGGGACCTGAAAGCCCTGAGGCCGGCCATCATCTGGTGCGACGGCAGGGCCGTGGAGATCGGCCGGAAGGCGTTCCGGGACCTGGGGAAAGAAACATGCCTGGATCGCTATCTCAACTCGCCCGGGAATTTCACAGCCTCCAAGCTCCGATGGGTGAAGGAAAACGAACCGGAGCTTTATTCCCGGGTCCACAAGTTCATGCTCCCCGGTGATTACATCGCCATGAAGCTGACCGGGGAGGCTCAGACCACGGCCTCGGGCCTTTCCGAGGGAATCCTGTGGGATTATCCGAAGGAAGGGTTGGCGACTTCCCTCCTGGATTATTACGGGTTCCCACAGGACCTGGTTTCGCAGGTTGTGCCTACCTTTTCCGAGCAGGCGGGGGTCTCGCGCCGGGCAGCGGAGGAACTGGGCCTCAAGCCGGGCACCCCGGTGGCCTACCGTGCCGGCGACCAGCCGAACAACGCCTGGTCGCTCCGTGTTCTGGATCCCGGGGACGTGGCCACCACAGCCGGGACATCCGGGGTGGTGTACGGTGTGGCGGACGGACCGGCACACGACCCGAAATCCCGGGTCAACACGTTCCTGCACGTCAATCATACGGAAGAAACGCTCCGCTGCGGCGTTCTTCTTTGTGTCAACGGCACCGGTATCCTGAACCGGTGGCTCCGGGACAACACAGCAGGGATCGCTGGGGAACCACTGAGCTACGATACGATGAACCGGCTGGCGGAACGGGTGCCGGCCGGATGCGAGGGGCTCCGGATCCTTCCTTACGGAAACGGGGCCGAGCGAACCCTGGAGGACCGGGATATCGGCGCCTCTGTCCATGGGCTGAATTTCAACAGGCACCGGAAGGAGCATTTTTTCCGGGCGGCCCAGGAGGCGATCGTGTTCGCCCTCCACTATGGGATCACCGTGATGCAGGGGATCGGGATCCATGCGGAGCGCGTCCGGGCCGGCCACACCAACCTGTTTCTGAGCCCGCTTTTTGCGAAGCTGTTCGCCACCGTGACCGGCGCCGCGGTCCAGCTGTACAATACGGACAACGCCCAGGGCGCTGCCCGCGGGGCCGGTGTGGGCGCCGGGATCTACGCGGGCCTTGAGGAAGCGTTCCCCGGCCTTGAGGAGGTGAAAACCGTAGAGCCTGATCGAGGTCTCGTGGAACCCTACCGGGACATCTACGGAGAGTGGGAAACGATCCTGAAAGCGAAAATCAGCTGACCTGTAACCATCAGGGGAAAAAATTATGACACCGGGAAAGAGCTGTCACAGCATCTGCCGATGGACCTTCAACGCGGGAAAGGGCGGGTTCGTGCCCTCGGACATGCGGCCCGATTGGTTTTCCGGGAACCTGGACACGGCCGGTGTGGTGAACCTGATCCGGGAACAGGTCTTGCCCCGGATGCCGGAGAACGTGTTGCTGGGCTACGAGGTTCATTACGACTCGGAGGTGAACGAGACCAATGCCGGCAGGGTGGCGGACGCGCTGGCCGATGCAGGCATGCACCTGGCCATGATCACCCCAGGGGCGCACAGCCGCTTTGCCTACGGGGGCATCTCCTCCATCGATCCCTCGGAAAGGGCGACGGCCGAGGATTTCGGGCGGAAGACGGTGGATCTTGCTTACGGCCCACTGAGAAAAGCCTGGTGTCCGGGCATCCCTCCCACACTGGTTCTGTGGAACGGCTCCTTTGGTTACGATCTGGCCACCGTGGGCATTCGAGAGATGTACCTTCGCTTGAAGGAGAGCGTGGCAGGGCTCTGCAGACACGAAGAAGATGCAGGTGCGGAGCTTTTCGTGGCCATCGAGCCCAAGCCCAACGAGGGGCACCCGGCCATGTTGCTCCCCACCGTGGCCAGCGCGATCCTGTTCTGGCGAAGGCTCGAAGAGGAGTTCCAGGTCTCCCGGGAGAAGAAGGGGGTAAACAAGGAGTTCGGCCACTCGGAGATGATCGGCCTGGATCACGTGTACGACACGGTGGAGGAGCTGGACAACGGGGCCCTGGTGCACATGCACCTGAACAGCCAGGGCTACAACGACGGCATCATCCTGGGCGGGCCGGGCAAGTACGACATCGACCACGGTACGCGGATCAACGGGATGAACATCGCCGTGGCCGGGCTGATCCAGGATGCCGGGTACGCCCGCTGGAAGGGGCATGACATGCAGCCCCGGCCCTATGACGATCTCCGGCAGGCCGTGGACCGCGTGGTGCGGAGCGTGCTGAGCTGGGAGGCCTGCGAGAAGGCCGCGGCGGAACTGGACGCAAAACAACTTCTGGACTGTCTTGCGGCCCGGGAAACGGCACGGGCCGAGGACATGATGCGGAACGCCGTGGTCCGTGCACAGCAGTGGTTCAACGAGAACTACTGATTATTTACGGATAGAGAACTCCTGCATCCTTCGGCTTAATTTTATCCATCCGACCCGTGGCACATTTAAGAGACGCTGAGCCGTGTATGGTTTATAGCTGCCTTGATTCTCACAGATGGGGAGGTGCTCAGTGAAACAAGAATCGAAAAGCAATGCCACCCAGTGATTCATGGCAGCTATCTTCAGTTTCCCGATGAGCGATTTCTTTGAGAGGTCGATATCAGATATGAAGATTACTCAAGATGAGCATCCATCACCTTCGATGAGGTTGGTGCGCATTGCTACTGTATGATTAGGATTGATACATCATCGCTACCCCAATTCGCCACGGCCAGGTCCGGGCGGTAGTTTCCATCCAGGTCCCCGATCGCTACGAAAGTGGGAGCACTTCCGGCGATGAAGCTCTGGGCGTTCTGAAAGGTTCCGTCCCCGTTGCCCAGAAGCACGGACACATCGTTGCTATTATAATTCGCCACGGCCAGGTCCTGGGCGCCGTCGCCGTCCAGATCCCCAATGGCCACGGACACGGGTTCAGCTCCAACTCCATAGCGCTGGGCGTTCTGAAAGGTTCCGTCCCCGTTGCCCAGAAGCACGGACACATCGTTG
>CAYTRL010000024.1:0-26437 GCA_964439795.1 uncultured Thermodesulfobacteriota bacterium | reverse complement strand
AAGAGGTTTCCCGCCGTGTGGCGTTCCCTGCGCAGGGAGGTTTCGGTCCCTTCGGACACGGAATTCAAGAGTTGGCGGAACCGGGACTCCTTTGTCCTGGAGCGTCAGGGGGGTGGAGACTGGAACGCCGGTCTGGCGAAAACGCTGGCAGGAAGCCTGAGAAAAACCGGCCGGGAAACGGAACTGGCGTCCGGCGGGCGGGTGTTTCTGTTCGAGAGGAACCGGATCTCCCGGGTGGGGCCTTACCTGGCGCACGTGAGTATCCTGCTTATCCTTGCCGGGGCGCTGGTGGGTGCATGGTTCGGCTTTAAAGGAAACCTGATCCTGCCTGAAGGGGGAACAGAGGACAGCATCTGGCTGAGGGGCGGGCATGACCCCCTCGCTCTGGGGTTCCAGGTCCGATGCAACCGGTTCGTGATCGATTTCTATCAGAGCGGGGCCCCCAAGGAGTACAGAAGCGAGGTCAGCATCCTGGATGAGGCAGGAGAGGTGATCCAGGATGCGGACATACGGGTAAACCACCCTCTCACGTTCCGGGGAATCACCTTTTATCAATCCACTTACGGAAACCTTTCCACAGTGGTTCTCGACGTGAAGGACCGTGCAAGCGGAAAGCAGACCCGGGTGGAAACCGAGCTTCGTACACCGTTTCCCCTGCCCGGCGAATCGGGTGACAGGGCATGGGTTCTTGATGTAAGGGAAAACATGAAGATCCCTCCGCAAATGGATGAAATGACTGAGTTTAAACGTGGAAATCTTGGGCCTGCTGTTCAGGTGGGGATCTTTACCAAGGGGAAAGGTTTCGGAGACCCTTTCTGGGTGCTGAAGGATTTCTCCGGACTCGAGAACTCCCGGGAGGGAACGTACCACTTCTCGATCAACGCCTTTCAAACGACTCCCTATACAGGGCTCCAGGTGGCGCATGATCCGGGGACGCCTCTTGTCTGGACGGGATGTGTCCTGCTCATCGTTGGTTTTATTCTCTCCTTCCTGCTGGATCACGAGATCCTTTGGGTTTCAGCGGAACCGGAGGGGGACAGCCGGGTGGTGGTCTGGGTGGCCGGTCGGGCCACGCGACACCCCGCCGCTTATGCCGCGCGTTTTGAAAAGAGGAAGGCCGGCATACGAAAATCCTTCGGCCTGACTTGAATTATTGCGGGGACAGGCTCCGCTGACGGGCTTTTTCATATGATCAAACTGTGAGGTCTTCGAGGTTCTGATGGAAGAATCCACCCTGATCCTGATCTGTATACTGCTCTATCTGGCAAGCTGGATCGCCTACCTGGTGCACGCCATTTTCCGCAGCAGGGCGGCAGGGAGCACCGGGGATCTGCTGGTCTTGTCGGGTCTGATCGTGCACACGTTTGCCATCGGTTTTCGGTGGGTGACATCGTACCAGCTGGGGATGGGGCACGCGCCGTTTTCCAACCTCTATGAATCCATGGTTTTTTTCTCATGGACCATCGGTCTGATCTACCTGCTGTCGGTTCGAAAACTGGCAACGCGCATGCTGGGTGTCTTTGTGATGCCGCTGGTTTACCTCTCGCTGGCGTCCACGTCCCTGATGGACCCCGAGGTGGCGCCCCTGGTTCCGGCCCTGCAGAGCAACTGGCTGACCGCCCACGTCATCACCTGTTTCCTGGGGTATGCGGCCTTTGCCGTGGCCTTCTGCGCCAACATCCTCTACATCATCAAAATCAACTCAAAGGCGGACGGAAACGGGTGGTTTCAAAAGGCCCTGCCGGATGCGGATCTGCTGGATGAGTTTTCGTACCGGATCATCGGCCTGGGGTTTCCCATGCTCTCGCTGGGGATCATCACCGGCGCGGCCTGGGCCAATTCCGCCTGGGGCACCTACTGGAGCTGGGACCCCAAGGAAACCTGGTCCCTGATCGTGTGGCTCATCTATGCGGCGTACCTGCATGCGCGGATCACCCGCGGATGGAAGGGGAGGCGTGCGGCATGGTTGTCCATCACGGGGTTTGCCGCTACCCTGTTCTGTTACCTGGGCGTCAATCTCTTCCTGTCGGGGCTGCACAGCTACGCAACGGGCTGAGCCCGCCGCGAGTTTTTCCAGCCGGAAATGATGGTTCCCCGACGGCCGTTCTTCTCCATCATGCAACCTCCCATCATCTGTTTTCAAGAAAAGGAAAAATTGTCCCATGAACGTACGCAGGATTCGGAATATCGGCATCGCGGCGCACATCGACGCCGGGAAAACCACGGTCACGGAGCGGTTCCTGTATTTCACCGGGAAAACCCACAAGATCGGCGAGGTGCATGACGGAAAGGCCACCACTGACTTCATGATCCAGGAGCAGGAGCGGGGGATCACCATCGCCTCCGCGGCGATCAGCTGTTCCTGGAGAGATCACCTCATCAATATCATCGATACCCCCGGGCATGTGGATTTCACGGTGGAGGTGGAGCGGGCGCTTCGCGTGCTGGACGGGATGATCGCCGTGTTCTGCTCCACGGGCGGGGTGGAGCCCCAGTCGGAGACGGTCTGGAACCAGGCGGACCGCAACAAGGTTCCCCGGCTGGCACTGATCAATAAGATGGATCGGGAGGGAGCGGATTTCGAAAGATGCATCTCCCAGCTGGACACGGACCTGGACGCAAACCCGGTCCCGTTTCATCTTCCCATGGGAACGGGGGGTGATTTCCGGGGCATCCTGGACCTCGTGTCCATGAAGGCGGTGTCTTTCGAGGATTTCAAGCGGATCGATACCGAGATCCCCGGGGACCTGCTCCCGGAGGCACAGAAGCGGCGGGGAGAACTGGTGGAAAGCCTGGCCGAGTTCGACGAAGGCCTCATGGAGAAGTTCGTGGACGATCAGGAGGTGGATGCGCAGGACATTCGGCGGGCGGCCCGCTATTGCGTGACCCGTTCCCTGGTGACCCCGGTTTTCTGCGCGTCCGCGTACCGGAACATGGGGATCCAGCTCCTGCTGGACGCCGTGGTGGACTATCTGCCCTCGCCGATCGATGCGGGCGGCGTGGTGGGGATGGACCTTGCCGACCCGGAGAAAACCCTGAACCGGATCCCATCCTCCAAGGTGCCGCTGTCTGCCCTGGCGTTCAAGATCATCCACGACCCGTACGTGGGGCAGCAGACGTTCACGCGCATATACTCCGGTGAGATCTTTTCCGGTCAGAAGGTGTTCAACTCCAAGAAGTCGAAGATGGAGCGGGTGGGCCGGATCTACCGGATTCACGCCAAGTCCCGGGAAGAGGTGGACCGCGTGGGTCCCGGGAGCATCATCTCCCTGGTGGGCATGAAGGACACCAGCACCGGCGACACCCTGTGCGATCCGACGGAGCCGCTGCTCCTGGAAAAGATCCAGGTGCCGGAGTCGGTGATCCAGCGGTCGGTGAGCGTGGAAGACAGCAAGGAGGAGGATGGACTGGGCCGGGCCCTGAAGAAGCTGACCATGGAGGACCCCTCGTTCCACTTCTTCGTGGACCCGGAAACCCGTGAGACGATTATCTCCGGCATGGGGGAGTTGCACCTGGAGATCCTGGAGGACCGCCTGCGACGGGAGTTCAACGTCCCCGTCCTCTCCGGGGAGCCGCTGGTCAGCTACCGGGAGACGATCACCCGGGAGGCCGAGACCAACACCAAGTTCAAAAAACAGACCGGAGGCAAGGGGCAGTTCGCCCACGTGGTGCTCCGGATCGAACCGAGCCCCGAAGGGGAGTTCGAGTTCGTGGATCTGATCCGGGGCGGGAACATCCCCCGGGAGTTTATCCCGTCCGTCCGTCGGGGCATCGAGGACACCATGAAGCGGGGCCTGCTGGCCAAGTTCCCCATGGTGAACATCAAGGCCTTTCTGCTGGACGGATCGTTCCACGAGGTGGACTCCTCGGAGAAGTCCTTCTACATCTGCGCCTGCATGGCCTTCCAGGAGGCGTTTCAGAAGGCGGCGCCCCGACTCCTGGAACCGGTCATGAAGATCGAGATCGCCACACCGGACGCCTCCATCGGCGACATCACCGGGGATATCCTGCGCAGGCGGGGCCAGGTGGATTCCATGCGCCGGTTCCGGAAGGGTTCCCAGAAGCTCTCCGGCAGGGTCCCCCTTGCCGAGATGTTCGGCTACGCCACCACCCTGCGCTCCCTGAGTTCCGGCCGGGCCAACTTTTCCATGGAGTTTCTGGCGTTCGAACCGCTCCCGGAATCGCTGGTGCCCGACGTGCTGAAGAAGGTTGAGGAGCAGAGGAAGCGGCGGAAAGGGTAGTGCCGTTCAAACTCCCTCATCTTCGCTACCGGTAATCCACGTACGACTCGATCCGTTGGATCAGCTCCTCGGCCGCGCCGGGTTCCTTGAGTTCCAGGGTGACGGCTCCGGACGGGCAGAACGTGGCGCACCGGCCGCACCCCCGGCAGCGGTCGCTCCGTACCGCCTTTCCCTCCCGCAGCGACAGGGCGCCGATGTAGCACCGCTCCACGCACACCCCGCATCCCGTGCAGACGTCCGAGGTTTCCACGGAAAGACCCTGCAGGGGTCGGTAGAACGTGTCCAGGAGCGGTACGGGAAGGTGCCGGAAGAAGCGCGAGACGCAGCAGCACTCGCAGCAGAAACAAACGGTGAGCAGCCGCCCCCGGTCCGGCATGAGGAAGATCTCGTTGTCCAGCCGGGCCTTTCCCGCCACGGGGACCAGCCCGGCGCTCACCGCCCGTTTCACGTGTTCCCTGGCCTGTTCCCGCGAGACGAGGCTGCGGATCTTGGCAGGGAAGAGGAGGGCGTCCTCCCCCATCATCAGGCATCCCAGGTCATGGGGGTATGAACCGCAGCGTTGTGTCTGCCTGCACCCGCACAGGTTCAGAACGGCCCGATGAGAGGCCCGGTCGATCAGCGTGAAGAGCACCTCCTCGGTGAGCGGCGTTCCCGCTTCCTCCCGGAGGGGTTCATGGACCGGGATCCAGGAGAAGGTGTTTTTCTTCGGCGAGAACCACGGGTGTCTCTCCCGTATTCCCGGCAGAGAGAAGAGGCGGAAAAAAAGCTCCCAGACCGGCATGGCGGGCCGGGCGATGGGGGACCGCAGGAGCCGTTCGTCCCAGAGCAGGGAGCGGGCCATGCCCAGGAGCTTCATCCCGGCGGCGGTTCCGGTGCTTTTTCTTCGGTGATGATGGGTGTTCGGTCCGGTTCTTCTCACGGCGCAGGATCCTTTTTTCCACTCCGCCCATCCACCCGGAACACGAGCCGGGCCGGCCGTTCGGGGAACAGGTGTATGGCCTGTTCAGCCGGCCGGGGGTTGTCTTCCCAAAACCAGTCCCGGTCCACGTTGGGGTGCTGCACCACGCTGGGAAAGCTGGAGCTTGAGATCTCCAGCCTCAAGCGCTCCCCTTCCCGGAGGGTCCAGAGCACGGGCGGCATCTCGATCCGTACGTCCACCACCTCCCCCGGTTTGTAGGATGCCTGGCTGTGGTCTCCCTCCCGGTGGGAAAGGGTGGTCACCCCCTGCCGGAAGAAGTAGGCCCGTCCGTCCGGTTTCACCAGGGCCAACCGCCCGATGAAGGCCGTGTCTGCGGCGGAACTGCTCACCTGCATCTCCAGGAAGATCTCGCCGTCCAAGGGCACGTCCCGGGCCAGGGGGGCGGAAAGGAACGTCAGTACGTCGGGACGGCCGCAGCTGTCCTCCTCCAGCAGGCAACCGCTCTCCATGCTCAGCAGGGGGCCTCCGTAGTGGACGACGGGATCCAGCGGGTCGTAGGTGTAACGCAGGGCCGTAGGCACCGGGGGAGCTTCCTGGGAAAGTTCCCCGGCGGGAAGGCAGGATGCTGCGCCCGTGTCTCCCTGGAGAAAGAAGACCGACTCCACCCGCTCCGGAGTCCAGAGATCGTTCCGGTCGCTCCACTCTCCGGTACCCGGGTCGTAGATATGCACCGGCCCCCATTCCTTGAGCGCCTTTCCCTTGAGCCAGTGGTCGTACCAGTTGACGATGTGCCCGATAAAGGAGACCAGGCTCTTGGGCTTCTGGAAAGGATAGTCGTGATCCTCCCCCACGCCCATCACGTGGGTCCACGGACCGATGATGATGCGAGAGTCCCCGGCAGGGGTTTCCCGGGCCTGGGCGGTCCGGAAGTCATCAAGCTGACCCGGAAGCAAGATATCGAACCAGCCGGAGAGCATGAGCATCGGGATCTCGATCCTCTGGTACAGATCCTCCGGAAGGTAGCGCTGGTAGTACCCGTCGTCGAACGGGTGGGCAAGCCACTCGTCGAACCAGGGCAGGTTTCCCACGGTGGCGTCGTCGCCCAGGGAGAGGGGCCAGTGGAACGCGGCCTGTTCGAACACCTCCCTGGGCAGTTTCTCCAGGGTGTCTGTCCGGGAGGAGTTCAGGGTCCAGTTCACGGCGATGTCGGCCCGGGGAAGTCCGCGGGTGAACAGCCAGGAATAGATGTTGCCCGAGACGATCAGCGGGACCATGGCCCGCAGGCACGCGGGACGCTGGTGCGCAACGGCCAGCTCGGTGAAGGCGAAGTAGGAACCGCCGAACATGCCCAGGTTTCCGTTGAACCAGGGCTGGGCCTCCACCCAACGCACCGTGTCCAGGCCGTCCTCCTGTTCGTGGAGAAACGGGGTCCACTCCCCCTCGCTGGCGAACCTTCCACGGGTGTCCTGGATCACCGTGGCGTATCCGGACAGGGTGAAGACAAGGGCCGCCACCTGCATGAGGGAGAACCCCTCCATGCCCCTCTCCTTGTCGTACGGGAGCCGGATCAGGATCGTGGGGAAGGGGCCTTCTCCCTCCGGCAGGTGGATGTCCGTGGCCAGGCGAACGCAGTCCCGCATGGGAACCATCACCTCGGTCTCGCCGCCGGGGACGGTTGAGGGTACGAAGGCGGTGACGTCGCAACCCCGGTCCGCCTCGAGGGGGGCATCCTCGGAACAGGATGTCAGCGGGAGGCAAAGCAGAAGCAAGATAAAGAGAGCCTCCGGAGATAGATGCCGGGAAGGTCCTGTGTATGAACCGCTGTAAAAGCGGGAGTTCTTTCTTGTCGGGAGTGAGTGGATTCCCGTCTGCACGGGAGCCTCCTGCGGGATGGAACTGCGGTTCCTCGTCACAGCCTGATGTTTGCCAGCATGAAACATTCAGCATAGCGGCTGCAATTTCACAATACAAGAAAATCTGATATGAAGAGAAATACACCCCGGAAGGGACCGGTCCAAACCAACGCCGCAGAAAAACGGAGGTGATCATGGTTCAGGTGGATGTGTTCTGGAGCTTCGCCCTGGGTGCGGGGTTTGCGGCCAGCGCCGCCCCGCAACTCCGAAAGGAAGAAAAGCCGTTTGAAAGTCCTTATTTCGTGAAGACCCTTCTCTATCTTTCGATCCTGTTCGTGCCTTCGGGCGCCACCCTTCTCTGGGGGTTTCCGGAGTGGGAAACCATGCAGGCGGGAAGTTACCAGACGATTCCCGCCTGGCTGGTGGCCCTGTTCAATATGACCAACATCACGCAGGGGATTCTCGGTTTCTGGATTTCGTACCGCTTGATCCGTGCCGGGAAAACCTACGCCGCCTGGCTGATGCTCGTCCTCGGTTACTTCTGCATGTTCTTTATCCTGGTGCATGGATGGGACGGCACCGGCTACCAGCGTTTCTTCTACTGTTGTATGGGCTGGGGGGCGGACACCTGCACACCCTGGGGTCCGGGCGAGTACTCCGTGCTTCGGTGGCTGGTAAGTCCCGTGGCCGTGACCCTGTACGCCATGGGTGTGGTGATGCTTCCCCTGCTTTTCTTCTGGATGAGCGACTGGACCAAGAAGGGGTATGAACTGGGCGATGTGGACGGCACCCGGGCCCTGGCCACCACCCGGGGGCAGATCGCCCGGAGCATCCTTCGCTTGGTGTTCCTGCAATGTGTCGGCATGGCCATTGCCGCCAGCATGCTGGTCCGCTTTCTGGGCTGGGTGCCCGGGTTCCTGGTCTTTGCGGCGCTGGCCTACCTGGTGTTCCTCCGGCCGGGCGGACTCACGGGACGGTTGGTGGAGGGCATCACTCTCTCGTCATGATCGGCAGGAAGATGAAATGTTCGGAAAGCGGATATTCATGAGAAACGTCTTCGTGGTGCTGATCCTGCTTGTCCTGGGGGGAGCGCTTCCGGCGGAAGGCCGCGAACCCGCGAAGCCGGTGAGCGGCAACCCGGAAGCCCAGGTATGGGTGGACAGGGCCTGGGCCGCGCTGGATCAGGAGATGAGCCTGCTCCAGATCGATGAGGCGATCGCTTGCCTGGAGAAGGCGCTCGCCCTGGACCCGGACAACCCGGAGATCCTGGTGGAACTGTCCGACGAGTACTACCAGCGGGGGGATCAGATGCCCCGGGAGTCGAAAGAGGATTTCCGGGCACGGGCCGTGTACTTCAACAAGGGACTCTCAACAGCCGAAAAGGCCCTGGAAATCCGGGAGGACGCCGGCGCCCACTACTGGGCGGCGGTGAACCTGGCCGCCTCCTGCGAGGACCGGGGCCGACTCCGGCAGGCCATGATCTTTCCCCGCCTCAACAGGCACAGTGAATGGGTCCAGGCCCACGACAGGCACTACAAATACGGGGCGATCGCCCGGTTCTGGAGCCGGGTGGTGACCCGCATTCCGGGCGTGGTGGTCAAGATGGTGGGGGAGGACCCGAACCGCGTATTCGCCGCCCTGGAGGAGGCGATCCAGACCGAACCCCGGTTTGTGGACAACTACCTCTACAAGGCGGAATTTTACGATTATATGGGACGGCGCGGGGAGGCCCTGGACGCCCTGGAATTCGCCCTCCGGATGGACCCGGAAGCCTTTCCCGAGGAGCGGGCCTACAACCGGTACGCGCAAAAGAAGGCGGTCCTGTACTGGCGGGAATGGACCGGAAAAGAATACCCGCAACGAAACGACTCCAAGAATGGAGGATCCTCATGATCCTGGATATCGTCTGTCTTTTCGGTATTCTGCTCTTTCTCGTGGGGGGAGTGATCAGCGGTTTTCTCAGGCAGGTAGTCCGGCTCGTTGCGCTGCTCGGCGCCTTTCTGCTGGTTTCCCCTTTCAGCGGGGTGATCCGGGGGTTCCTGGCCGGAAAGGCCAATGTAGATGATTTTCCAGGAAACCTGCTGGTCCTGGTACTGGCCTGGCTGGCAGGGTACCTGATATTGCTGGTGACCGGGATGCTCCTCTTGCGGGTCGTTCGCGGGGTCACGTCCTCCATCAGCGGTTCGGACCGCGCTATGGGCGGACTGATCGGAATGTTGAAGGGGGGTCTGATCGTGTACGCGCTGGTGACGGTTCTTCTGTTCTTCCAGGATCCTTTCAGGAAGTTTGTGCCGGAGGCCTCCGGGGAAATGAAGGAGTCACGGGTCGTGAATATCGTGAAAGAGAACAACCCTCTCATGGACTGGATGGAGGAACTCCAGGAACGGATTCGTGAAATCGATCTTCAGATTCCTGCGGCTTTGTAAAAAGGGTCGTCTCATATTGCATTCGATCAAGGGAGAAAACAAAGATGATGGATAGGGTGAACGTGGGGGTCATCGGCACGGGGAGGATCGGACGGCTGCACGCAGAGCACCTGGCCCGGCGGGTGCCCGGTACGGCCCTTCGGGCAGTGGCCGACACCCGACAAGAAGCCGCCGAAGCCTGTGCCGGAGACCTGGGCATCGCTGTGGCATACGACGATCCCCGGCGGATCCTGGACGACCCGGACATCCACGCGGTGGTCATCTGTTCCAGCACGGACACGCACGCGGGGATGATCGTCCAGGCGGCACAGGCGGGAAAGAACATCTTTTGCGAGAAGCCGATCGATTTTGATCTGAACCGGATCGATGAGGCGCTCGAGGCCGTGGAAAGCGCGGGCGTGAAACTGCAGATCGGTTTCAACCGGCGCTTCGACCCGAACTTCAGCCGGGTCCGGGAATATGTGGCCGCCGGGCGGGTAGGGGCCCTCCATCTGCTCCGGATCACCAGCCGGGACCCGGAACCGCCCCCCCTGGCATACGTCAAGGTCTCAGGGGGAATCTTCCTGGACATGACCATCCACGACTTCGACATGGCGCGTTTTCTCGCGGGCGACGAGGTGACCGAGGTCTTTGCCACCGGCAGTGTCCTGGTGGACCCTGAGATCGGTCGTGCCGGGGACGTGGACACCGCGGTCGTCAGCCTCCGGTTTTCCGGCGGGGCCCTGGGTACCATAGACAACAGCCGCCGGGCGGTCTACGGGTATGACCAGCGTGTGGAGGTGTTCGGGGAAAAGGGGATGGTGGCTGTTTCCAACAATGCACCGGACACGGCCGTGTTCAGTGATGCCGGCGGCGTGCACGCCACGCTGCCGTACTTTTTCTTCGTGGAGCGGTACACCGACTCCTACATCGCGGAGATGAAAGCTTTTATCGAGTGTATCGCTCAGGACAAAGACCCCGTTGTGACGGGCGAGGATGGCCGTGTACCCGTAGTGATGGGCCTGGCTGCCGCGAAATCGTTCCGTGAGAACCGGCCGGTACGGTTGAGCGAGATCGACGGGACGGGCGGTGTCTGAACTGGCATGGCCCGCCGTTTCCCCGGTGGGATGAAAAGCGATCAACAGAGGAACCGGCAACCGATATCTACATGATGTTACGCTTTACGTTATTGCTCTAATTATATGAAAATATTTAATAATTTGTGTTAAAACCTTAGCATCATTCAACCTTGGCCTGCTGGTGGGTTCGTTGAGCAATGCCTGACCATTATAATGGTTGAGCGCCAAGTGCCCCACGGATTGTTGTGAATCCAGCGCCTGCCGATTCAGCAGGAACGTGCTCAGAATCGAATGTTGCGAGCGGAGCGCGGCAACCCCCCGGCGCCGAGGCCTGTGCCGTGGTGGTGGGTTGACATATGAAGACGAATAACAGGGATCCGTGATGAAATTCGGGGTGTGTACCTGGATCTTCGGGGGGGAGCCTCTGGCGGAAACGGCGAAACGTCTCGCCGATATGGGATATGACGGCGTGGAGCTGTTCGGCGACCTGGAACGGTACCGCGCCGGAGAGGCGGCATCCATCCTGGGAGACAACGGCCTGGCGGCCCTGTCGCTCACCCCGGACAACGTGGACCTGGCCCATCCGGATGCGGGCATCCGGGAGGCGGCCATGGACTACTACCTCCGCCTGCTGGATTTTGCCGCCGAGCTGGGCGGGCCCGTCGTCTGCTGTCACGGTGACGTGGGCCGTATCCGGGCGGTGAACACCTTCGAACAGGAGCGGGAACTCCTCCTGCAGGCGGTTCGCAGGATCGGGGTACGCGCCATTTCCCTGGGCCTGCGCGTGGCCATGGAGGTCCTCAACCGGTATGAGTCCCACCTGCTCAACACGGCGGAGCAGGCCGTGGCGTTTGTGGAGGAGTTGGGCCTGGCCAACGTGGGGATCCTCCTGGACGCGTATCACATGAACCTGGAGGAGGCGGACCCTGCGGGCGCCCTGCACACCGCGGGGGAGCGCCTGCTCCTGTTTCACGCGGCGGACTCCAACCGCAGGGCGGTGGGCAGGGGGCACTCCGGTTTTCCCGGCCTGTTCCGTGCCCTGCACGAGATCGGCTACCCGGGGGATGTGATCGTGGAGTGCACGGCCCCCGGGCCGGATCCTTTCACGCCTGTTAAAGGCGGGGACTGGAAGGACGTGCTGACCGCGGATGTGAAGGAGTCCCTGCACGCGCTTCGCAACCTGGCGGATCCTCTTTGATGTATTCCGTCTCCTCGATCCATTTATTATTAAGAACTACGAAAGTATGTGGACATAATGTGCGCTGCAGCATTGCCTGACAGTCCGAATAAATGAAAAAGCTGCCTCAGTTTGAACCCATTGCTTTTTCATAGGGGTTGAAAACAAGGATTCTATGTTTTTCGTCATTCCGGACTTGATCCTTAGACCCCCCTGATCCGGAATCCAGGGGAGGGGCAAAGGTTGCTGTTTTGCATCCCCACCAAGCTACCCCTGGATCCCCGCGTCCGCGGGGATGACAACACATTGGACTCTTTCAGCAGCCTGTTGAGCAGTGTTTCCACATCTTGCAATGTCTGGCTATTTATGTAGGTTTTATTAAATAGCTTGTTTCCCGGGCCCTTCCAATTTTTCTTTTCTGTCATGCGGGGTTGTGGTCCCGGTCCGGATCCACGTGGATGGTCACCTGATTGAGTGTTTCGATCTGTTCTCCGAGCGTTCTTTCCACCGCCTTGGCGATGTCGTGCCCCCGGGTCACGCTCAAGTCACCGCTCACGACGATGTGCACCTCCATCTGGATCCGGCCGCCCGAGGTGCGCACTCGGAGGTCGTGATGAGCCAGGACCCCGGGGACCTGTCCGATCACCTGTTCGATCCGGTTCAGCACCGAGGGGGGAGGCGCCGTATCGGTCAGCTCCCGTATGGCGTCCCGGAGGATTTCCAGGCCCACCTTGACGATGAAGAACGACACCAGCAACGCTGCGTACGAATCCAGGATATGCCACTGCGGCCGGATGCGGGCCCCGGTGACCCCCACGAGTACCGCCAGGGAGGAGAGGGCGTCGGAGCGGTGGTGCCACGCATTGGCCGAGATCACCGGGCTCTGGATGCGCCGGCCCACACGTATGGTGTACTGGAACAGGACTTCCTTCACCACGATGGCCAGGAAGGCAACACCCACCGCCATCCAGGTGGGCTGGCTTTCCCGGTGGTGAAGGATGTTTTCAACCGCCTCGATGCCCAGGAAGAAGGCAACGCCCACAAGGACAAGCCCCACGAAAGCGGAGGTCAGGGTTTCGATCCGGGCGTGCCCGAACGGGTGGTCCCGGTCGGGCCGCTTTCTGCCGGCCTTCAGACCGTACAGGACCATGGCGTCGGTGAACAGGTCCGAGATAGAATGCACAGCATCGGCGATGAGGGCCTGGCTGTGACCCAGAAAGCCGCCGATAAACTTCAGGCAGATCATCACAGCGTTGGCCACGACGCCCACCAGCGTGATACGAACGCCGGCCCGGGTTTCCAGTGGGTTGAGATCCTTCATCCTCTTTCCTTGTACAGCTGTTCCGGCTTCAAGTTTTCCACGGTCGAATACAGACATTCACATAAGAGCCATAGACGGAGTTTCCTATCATAAACTGTGGCGAAGAATCATGAAAGGGGGCGTGGATGGTAAAGCTTGCAGCAATGTGGATTTGGGAAGGAAATGTTTGTCACCGGTGCCGCTAAAGGCAGCAGCCGTCTCCAAAGGTGTCGTGCGTCATTCGCTGGATCAGCTCGTCCTTCATCACATCGGTGAGGTCGTTGAAGTAGGCCGAGTACCCCGACACTCGTACCACCAGGTCCGGGTGTTTTTCCGGGTGGTTCCTGGCCTCCTCCAGCAGGGCGGGGTCCACGACGTTGAACTGGATCTGCATGCCCCCCTTCTCGAAGTAGCCCCGGATCATTCCGTCGAGAAGGCGGTTCCCCTCCGAACCCTTCAGCAGGTGGGGGCTGAACTTCTGGTTGAGGGCGTACCCGTTCGCCACCCGTGAAGTGTCCAGTCGGGCCGCGGACGCCAGGGAGGCGGTCGGGCCAAGACGCTCCCCGCTGTTGCCGGGAGACACACCGTTGGCCAGGGGTTCTCCTGACAGACGTCCGCTGGGGAGCGCAGGTGTCCGCCTGCCGAACCCCTGATGGCAGGTCATGGACCAGAATCCAGGGAGGTAAGGGCCGTTTCGCGGGTTTCTCTGTGCCAGCACGATCTCCTGGAAGGCACCGGACACCCGGGTTGCGTACCGGTCGGCATGTTCCTCGTTGGTACCGTATTTGGGGACCCGGTGGAGCAGGTAGCGCCTGAGGTCCTCCTGCTGCTCGAAGTTCGCGTCCAGGGCCCGAACCAGGTCCTGAAACGAGCAGCGCTTCTCCTGAAAGACAGCCTGTTCGATGGCCGTGAGCGAGTCCACCACGTCCGCGAGCCCCACTCCCTGACACCCCGTGGAGTTGTAGCGGGCGCCTCCCTGGTTCACGTCCTCTCCGCCCGCGATACACCCTTCAACCAGGGAGGAGAGGAAGGGCGTCGGGCGGTGCAGGGCATGGGTTTTCTCGATGGCGTCGTTGCCCCGGGCGGCCTCGTCCACCATGTGGGAGAGTTGAACCTGGTAGGCCTGGAACAGGTCCTCCATGGAGGCGAACCTTTCGGCCGGTCCGGTCCGGGGGCCGCGCTGTGTCCCCTGGAAACAGCCGTTGTGCAGTGCAAGGTGCAGGGCCATGGGCAGATTGATGAA
Organism: uncultured Thermodesulfobacteriota bacterium; assembly: GCA_964439795.1. Classification (GTDB taxonomy): domain Bacteria; phylum Desulfobacterota; class DSWW01; order DSWW01; family DSWW01; genus CAYTRL01. The sequence goes on along the minus strand of CAYTRL010000024.1, from coordinate 12,220 downwards.
CACGGCCCCGGCGGCGGGAAAACTCTTCCCGGGGCATCCCCACTCCACGCAACCCACCACGGAGTACTCCACGGCATCCCGGCTCTCGATGCCCCCCCTCTCCAGCGCGGGGACGATGGCCCGGTCGCTGAAGAACGCGGGCAGGCCGCCGCCCTTCTTCAGTACATCGTAGCAAAGCTCCCGGAACGCGGGCGGGTTCTTCTCGCTCACGCGGACGTGGAGGTTGGGCTGCCGCAGCCGAACCTGGTCGTAGGCGAGCAGGACCAGGTAAGAAAGATCGTTCACCCCATCGCCCCCATCGGGCCGGAGCCCGCCCAGGGTGATCCCGGAGGCGGAGGACAGGCCGCCGAAGTACTCCGTGGCCCGGTCGAAGAACAGGGGCACCATCTCCCCGGCCTTGCAGAGGAAGCACCCGAGGATTTCCACGGCCCGACCGGGGGTGATGGTTCCCGCCTCCAGGTCCTTCCGGTAGTAGGGGGCGAGGTATTGATCGATCCTGCCGAAGGACACTCCGTGCTGAAAACTCTCCTGATGGAGGATGACGTGGGAGATCATGAGGCTCTGGACAGCCTCGTGGAACGATCCGGCCGGCCGGGCCGGCACCGTCTCGAAAAGTTTCGCAAGAGCGGCCAGCTCGCCTTTCCGCTCCGGGTTTGTTTCATCCCTGGTCAGGGTTTTCAGGTGCCGCTGCCAACGGACCCCGTACCCGATGGCGGCGTCGGTGGTGATACGCATGGCCTCGTAAAAGGCCACCTTCTGCTTCAAGGCGCGGATGACCTTCCGGTTCCGCCAGCTTCCCCGGCTGTCTCGCTCCGCAGCCTCCAGTTCGCTCTGCGCCTCCCCCATCTTCAGCAGGATCGATCCCTTGATCCCGCTAAACCCCCGGGACAGGACCGTGGGGTAGTCCGGGGTCACATGGGAGATCCCCGAAAACTGCGTCAAGATGTAGTCACGTCCCTGGAGCAGCGTATTGAACAGGTCCGGGTTGCGGCTGTACAGCGGGGTCCGGGCCAGAACGGATCGGTGAAACCAGAACGGGAAGATCACTTCCCGCAGTTCCCGGATCTGCTCCGGGTTGGTCCGGATGGGGTTCTGTTCCCGGGTGTGCAGCCCCTCCAGCTCCGGCATGATCAGGAGCCCCCCCAGGTCCGGGTGGATGGGAGCTCCCACCCGGAAAGAGGAGGGGTTGCCGACGATCAGCTCGTGATCGTACACCCGCAGGGGTATCCTGGACAGGGTGTACTCCAGTGCCATGGCAAAATCCGTTGCCGTTTCGGCGCCGCCTCGCTTTTCACGGTTCCGGTAAAGGGCGTTCAACCGGTTGTTGAAAAGGGTCTGCCAGCGGGAGCGGGGAACCTGGGCGCCAAGGGATTTCTTTACCGTTTGAAAATGGAGATGCTGCAGCGGAAAGAGCCAGGAAGGGGAGGGAGCGTGTTCTCTGAGATATCGGGTGAGAAGGGAGGCCTTCTGGGTACACAGATGGTATTCCGATCGGAGGATATCCCGGCGCAGATTCTTCAGGCGGGAAATCTCCGGGACATCACCGATCCTCCGGATCCGGTTCCTGCCGGATTCCGGTCGGTTTTCTTCGGTTCCATGGGTTCGGGATGTTTCCGCAACGAGGGACACGGGCGTTCCTCCTCCACGGGCCGGTGGGACCCATCACTATCCATGATACAACTTTACATGTTTTCAAACAACTGCAGAATGAGAAATTTGTGGGGCAGGGAGGATCGGCGGGCTGTTACACTTCCCCCGGAGTCTCCGGTATGGGGGAAATTTCGGGGTAGTACTTGGTGTGGCAGTCGGGACAGAGCCCGTGGCTGAACTTGGCCTCCGAGTGTTCGGCCACGTACTTCTCGATCCGTTCCCAGTCGGTGTTTTCTCTGCGCACCTTGTGGCAGTGCATACAGATCGGAATGATCCCGCGCAGGGTCTTCACTTCGAGAAGGGTTTCCTGCAGTTCCTTCACGTTGTTGGCCAGCCGCACCTGCAGGTCGAGCACCCGCACGCCAACCTGCAGGCGCGCGCGCAGTTCCTCGATCTCGAACGGTTTGGTAATGTAATCGTTGGCCCCCGCATCCAGGCCCGAGACGATGTCTTCCTTGCGTTCCTTCCCGGTGAGCATGATCACATAGGCCGGATCCCCGGACACGCGCGCCCGGATGCTCCGGCAGATCTCGATCCCCTTCATCCCGGGCATCACCCAGTCCAGCAGAACCAGGTTCGGGGCCTTCGACGTCTGCAACATTTCCCAGGCATCGTCCCCGTTGTCGACGGACACCACCGAGTACCCCCAGTTCTTCAGCAGGTTTTCCAGGGCCAGCCGGGAGGACGGGCTGTCTTCCGCTACCAGGATTTTCATAACCATTCCTCTTTTCAAGAAGGTTCGTTACGAAAGGTTGAGATCGTGAACCTGCTCTTTAAACGCCTGGAATTGCTCCTCGATCCCCTGGATGAGTGGAGCGAGGTCTTGAAGCTCAAGGGTCTCATTCGAGGATTCGATTTGTGCGGCCATATGTTCCATGGCCGTGGCTCCCACATTGCCCGAGGCGCCCCTCAGGGAGTGAGCCTGCAGGCGCAGCCCGGAAGGATCCCGGTTTTCCAGGGATTCCTTCAAGGTCCCGATCAGGGAGGATGCGTCATCCAGAAAAGCCTCCAGAACGGCCTGGAACATCTGCCGGTCCCCGTCCAGACGGTCCAGCAGCGGTGACGGGTCGAACCGCTCCGGGGGTTCTCCTCCCGATTTTTCGTGCACGCTGTCCGGCTTCTTCTCCTCTTGCCCGTCCAGGTTTCGCTCGATAGCCTCGATCAGCTCTGCGGGACGGATCGGCTTGGTCACGTAGTCCACCATTCCCGCCTCCAGGCACTTCTGCCGGTCCCCCTCCATGGCGTGCGCCGTGAGGGCGATGATGGGAATCCGGGTCGGAAACACCCTGGACGCCTCCTGGCTGCGGATGGTGCGGGAGGCTTCGAAGCCGTCCATCTCGGGCATCTGCACGTCCATGAGAACAAGGTCGTAGGGCATGGCGGCGAGGGCCTCCAGCGCTTCCCGACCGTTGCCCACGGCGTCGGCACGGTACCCGTGTTTTTCCAGGATCTTGAGCGCCACCTTCTGGTTGGTGGCGTTGTCTTCGGCGAGCAGGATCCTGATCTTTTTCTTTCGGCCCTCCAGGAGGGTGTGCCGTGTGATGATCGGCTGCAAGTCGCTGGAAGAGGGAGCGGTGACGGACGCCCGGTCCACGGCCGTGATCAGGCAGTCGTGCAGGATCGACTGTTTCACCGGTTTGGTGAGGAATCCGGAAAAGCCCACGTCTTTCAGGTGGGAGGCGTCTCCCCGGTTTGCCACGGCGGTCATCATGACCAGGATCGTGTCCCGGATGGTCTCGTCCTGTTTGATGACCCGTCCGAGCTGTTCTCCGTCCAGGCCGGGCATGACCCAGTCCAGCAGCGCGATCTTAAACGGGTCCTCTTCCCGCACGGCAGCGCGAAGCTTGTCCAGGGCCGTCTGTCCGTCCGGGGCCTCCTCGCTCCGGCACCCCCAGGAAAGCAACTGTTTTCGTATGGCCGTGAGGCTGGTGGCGTTGTCGTCCACGGCCAGGATCCGTATTCCGCGAATGTCAGGGATCGGCATGAAATCCGGCGTTCTGGACTCCTCTTGTTTTTCAAAGACAGCATCGAAGGAGAACAGGGTGCCCCGGCCTTTTTCGCTTTCCACCCAGATCCTGCCGCCCATCAACTCGCAAAGCCTTTTGGAGATGCTCAGGCCCAAACCGGTCCCGCCGTATTTCCTCGTGGTGGAGGCGTCCTCCTGGGTAAACGCCTGGAAGAGGGTGTCCACCTTTTCAGCAGGGATGCCGATGCCCGTGTCTTTCACGGCAAAGGTGATCTTGGTACGATTTCCCTCCTCGTGGTCCAGGGAGACGTTCAGGAGGATCTCCCCTTCCCCGGTGAACTTGATGGCGTTTCCCAGCAGGTTCACCAGGATCTGGCGCAGGCGGCCGGGATCCCCCCGGACCAGGGAGGGCACCTGGGCATCCACGATGCAGGTGTACTCCAACCCCTTGACCTGGGCCTTCATGGCCAGCGGGTCGTTCATGTCCTCCAGCAGGGTGCGCAGGTCGAAATCGAGGATCTCCAGGTCGAGCTTACCGGCTTCGATCTTGGAGAAATCCAGAATGTCGTTGATCAGCCCCAGCAAAGCGTTTGCCGAGGAGGAGATGGACTTGGTGTATTCCAGCTGTTCCGGGTTCAGTTCGGTGTCCATGAGGAGCCCCGTCATGCCGATGACACCGTTCATGGGGGTGCGGATCTCGTGGCTCATGTTCGCCAGGAACTCGCTCTTGGCCGTGTTCGCCTCCTCCGCGGCCTCCTTGGCCCGCCGGATCTCCTCTTCATACCGGTACCGGCGGGTCACGTCCTGTACCAGGACCGCCTCATCCTGCCTGTCCAGGGTCAGCCGCTTGATCTGGAAGAACCGTTCTTTTCCCACCTTGTCCCGGAGGTCGAGGTACTTGTCCGCTTCTATGGTCACGTCGAATCCGGCCAGGCCGTCGAAATCGGAAGCAAACCCGTCCATGGTAGGGTTCATGGAGAGCAGTTCCCCATCGCGGTTCATCATGACCCCGACCCCGAAGGCATCGGTGGCCGAGAGCAGGACATCCAGTTGACGGATGTTTCGCTGGGACTTGATCACCTGCATGATGGCCGTCACGCGCATCATGAAGATGTGCAGGGGGTCGTCCTTGTAGATCAGGTCCATGGCGCCCACCTTCAGGGCGGCCTCAACGATATCCTTCCGCTGGGAGAACATGACCACGGCCATGTCCTGGGTGGCCGGGTCCCGAAGCAGCCTCCGGCAGAGTTCGTCCCCGTTGCCTCCGGGCATGTAGTAGTCCACGATGGCCAGGGCCGGTCTTTCCGCCCGGGCCCGTTCCTGGCCCGACTGCATGGAATGGGCGGTGGTCACTTCGTATCCCGCTTCCCGAAGCAGGGTCCCGTACTTGGCGCACACCGTGGGGGAATCGTCCACCAGGAGGATCTTGTGGCCCTTTCCGTTGGCGGTGCTCTTCTGCAGTTCCGTGAACGGCCGGCTGGGAGCATAGTCCGAGCAGTACAGGTCGATGAACTTGCGCATGCGGAAGGGAAGAAGATCCAGCTCTTCCTTGAGCTGGATGTCACAGTTGGTCCGCTTGAGCGCCAGCCGCCACGTTTCCTCGTCCGGGCGCTCGGAAAAGATCATGACCGCCAGGTCCTGGAAACGGTCGTCCCCCGAGAGCCTCTCCAACAGTTCCGCCCCGCTCAGGCCCGGCAGGATCCAGTCCAGCAGCATCCCGGAAAAAGGGGCCGGCCCTGCATGGGCCTCTTCCAGCATGGTCCACGCCTGCTCGGCGCTCTCCGCTCCTTCGCAGTCAAACCCCTCGTTTCGAAGGCGCAACAGGCAGACCATGCGCATCGTCCGGGAATCTTCCACGATCAGGATACGGTAGGGGGTTTTCCGGTCCGCGGGTGTTGTCATGGCACTCCCCCCGCAGGACCTTCCGGCCAGGACCCGGTGTTGCCTTCCACCGGGTTCCCTTGCTGCATCCCATCTCTTCCTTTGGCTTCCGATGTCGTTGCCACACGCAGGGCCGGGTGCGTGGGGTCCAGCGTCCTGAGCCTGACGAAGTGCTCCTCCGCGGCGGACGGAAGGCCCCTGCCGTGCATGGAAAGGCCGATGACTGCGTGCGCCTCAGCTTCCTCCTTCCGGGAAAGAGGGGCTCCATCCCCCCGGGTGTTCTTGTTCAGAGCGGATTCGGCGTACTCCAGGGCCTCCAGGGTGTTGCCCTGATCCGCGTGGATGAGGGAAAGACCGAGAAGGGCTTTCGCACAGAACCGGGACCCGGCATCCACCAGGCCCATGTACGCCCGGGCGGCCTGTTCCAGGTCCTTCCGGCTGTAGGCCGCCTCTGCCTCCCGAAGATCCGCGGGGGACGCGGCAGCTTTTTGAACGTTCAGTGTGGGGCCGGCGCCGTGTTTGCCCGCCCGGCTCACCGGCACGGCGCCGGGCGGATTTCGGGAACCGGGGTTGACGGGTTTCGTTGATGGACGGATACGCGTGTTGGTTTTTCGGAAGGGTGACCGGACTTGCCCGGAACGCCTGGCGGTGGAATCCGTTTCAGCAACCGGTTTCCTTTGTTCACCGGCGTGCGGGTTCTTCCGGAACCCGAACATGTTGCCCGCGGGATGCCGGTGAAACCGTTCACGGGCCCGGGGTCCCTCCGAGCTGTCCACGAAGAGCCAGCCCTCCGGGGCCAGCAGGCGCTCAAGCACATCCATGAGGTGAGTGCTGGTCTCCTCGTCGAAATAGATCAACAGGTTCTGGCAGAAGATCACGTGAAAACCGGGCAGGAGCTTCTGTTCCGCTTCCATGAGCACGTTCAACCGTTCAAAGGATACCGCTTCGGCATAGACAGGGTTCACGCGAAACCTTTTGTCCGCCGGAACGAAGTGTCTCTGCTGGAAGTCCGGTCCGACTCGCCGGAACGAGTACGGTTCGAACACGCCCTGTCGGGCAAGGGCAATGCAGTTCCGCGAGATGTCGACACCCGTGATGGAGACCCGGTGCGGCCGGATACCGGAGTCCATGAGCATCATGGCCAGAGAGTAGGGCTCTTCGCCACGCGCACAGGGGATCGAGAGGATCCTGGGTCGGACATTTTGTTTCAGAAGACCGGGGACCACCTCGCTTACGACGAAAGCCATGCTGGACCGGTGCCGCAGAAAGAACGATTCCGCGGTGGTCACCCGGTCGATCAGTTCCTGGGCGTCCAGGCGGCCTTCCAGCAGGAGGCCCACGTACCGCTCAGGTGCAAGGCCCCGTCCCACTGCAAGCTCCTGAACGGCCAGTTCCACCCGACCCCGGTTCACCGGGGTGGTCTCGATGCCGGTGTGGAGCTTGATCCACTTCGTCAGAGGTTCCGGTATGCAAAAGGGTTTCATCCGCTCACGTCCCGTTCTGATTCATCCACCGGCCGGCCAGGAGACCCAGCCGGTCAGGGGGGTGCCCTTCCAGACCGCCCGCCTGGATCCTGGCGGCCCGGGGCATGCTGTCCACCACGGCGCTTCCTTCATCCTGCACCAGCACCGTTCCCCCGCGGGTCCGGATCGCCTTGATCCCCTTTGCACCGTCGTTTCCCATGCCGGTGAGAACGATGCCGCAGACACGGCGGCCGGCCTGTTCCGCCATGGAGGAAAGCAGTCTGTCGATGTTGGGGGTGTAAATCTGTTCCGGGCCCGGTGTCTCGATCCTCAAGGTCCCGTCCGATCCGATTGTCATGTTCTTTCCCGCCGGGGCCACGTAGACCCGGTCCGGGCATGGACGGACGGTGTTCCGGCCGATCTCCACCGAAAACCCGGTTTCCTGGCTTACCCACCTGGCGAACTCGTAGTCGAATTCCGGCTCGATGTGCTGACAGACCATCACCGTGCCGGCAAGGGGCCGGGGCAGGGACTGCAGGAGGATCACCAGTGTAGTGGGACCGCCGGTGGAGCACCCGATTCCCAGTATGGGGTGTTTTCCGTTCACACCCGGGGGGGGGCCTGCGGGGGGGGGGCGGATCTCCCGCGGTCCGGATCGGACCTGCTGATCGAGTCTCTGTGGAGCGGAGACCTGCAGCGCGGTGCTGATCTTCCGGAGCAGAGGCCCGCCGGCGCTTCGCAGGTCCGTGGCCGAGAGCCGGGTCCCCGGAGCGTACGGGAGGGACGGCGACCGCACGAAGTCCACGGCCCCGCACTTCAGCCCGTCGAAGATCAACCGCATGTTCCGGTTGATGGTAGCCGTGGTGATCAGGATACGCGTCCCGGGGTGTCGGTCCAGGATCTTTCGAGTCGTTTCCACCCCGTTCAGGCCCGGCATGTGGATGTCCATGAGGACCAGGTCCGGTTTCAGACGGGCGATGTCCTGCAGGGCATCCTCACCGCAGGAGAAGGTCCCCGCTACCTGGTACCCGGGTTCGGTCTGCACCACCGCCCGCATGACCGAGGTCAGGACCGGGGAATCGTTCACGATGAGGATCCGTTTCATGGTTTGCATCACCACTCTAGGCACAGGCCGACATCTCCAAAGGGTCTTCGGGTACCAGGCTCCGGATCCTTTCCAGCATCTCCATGGAATCGAATTCAGACTTGGTGACATACATATTGACGCCCACGTCCATCGCCTTCTTCCGGTCCTCCTCCCGGTCCTTGTATGACACGATGATGATCGGAAGGTCCCGGTAGCGGGGGTCGGAGCGTAACTGGCTGACCATGTCGATGCCGTTCATCCGCGGCATGTCGATGTCGCTGATCACGATGTCCACCGGGCCCGCCTTGAGCTTGTTCAGGCCGTCCATCCCGTTCACGGCGGTGGTGACCTGGTATCCCGCCGATTCCAGGAAATGCCGCACCACCTCGCGGACCGTCTGGGAGTCTTCCACCACCAGGACGTGTTTTCCCCGGGGGATGTCCGCCGCCTGTTCCTCCGGTTGCTGTGACACCACCGCCTCGCTTCCCAGAAGATCGGTCACGTGTTCCAGCAGGTCCAGCACATCCACGATCAGGGCCACGTTTCCATCCCTCATGATCGTAGCGCCGTCTACGTAGCGAATTTTTCCCAGCCGGGAAGTGATCCGTCGGTGTACGATGTGCTGTTCATCGAAGACCCCTTCCACCAGGATGCCGATCCGTTGTCCACCTCCTTCCAGGATCAGGAGGTGCTTCTGCTCCAGGCCCCGGGTGATCGGGTCCAGGGCCATGATCGCTGAAAAATCCATGAGGGGCAGGGTCTCTTCCCCGACCCGCACGGCCCGGCGCCCCTCAACGGTTCTCAGGTCCTCGCGAGTGATCCGGCAGACCCGGTTGATGTCCCGCAGGGGAACGGCATAGTGCTGGTTGCCGAAAAAGGGATCTCGTCCCCCGCGGACCAGGAGGCAGCGGGTGAGCGAGAGGGTCAGGGGAAGTTCCAGGGTGAACTCGGTTCCCCGGCCGGCTTCGCTTTTCAGGCTCAGCTGCCCCCCCACCTGTTCCACCTCGGTCTTGACGATGTCCAGGCCCACGCCCCGGCCCGAGGTGCTGGAAACGCTCGACGTGGTGGTGAACCCCGGCAGGTAAAGGAACTGTTCCCGCTCACTGTCCTCCATCCCCTCCCAGAGTTCTTTCGTGGTGTCTCCCCGGGCCAGCACCTTCTTTTTTACCCGGTCCATGTGGATGCCTGCCCCGTCGTCGGACAGGGTAATCCGCACCACCGAGCCGAGCTGTTCCGCCCGGACCCGGACGGTTCCCTGGAGAGATTTGCCCTGCTGCTTTCTTTCTTCCTGCGGTTCGATCCCGTGATCTAGCGCGTTTCGAAGCAGGTGCGTAAGGGGAACCCGAATCCGGTTCAGGATCTCCTGGTCGATCCGCGTCTCCTGGCCTGTCACAATCAGATCGCAGGTCTTGCCAAGTTCCTGGGCCAGGTCCCTGACCTGGCGCGGATACGAGGAAAAGACCGTGTCCAGCGGGACCAGCCGGGCCTGCGTGACCTGGCCGTCCAGCTGATCGGACAGGATGCGCAGGCGGTTTTCGGTCACGTCCAGCATCTCCATGGAGCGTGCATGGTCGCCCAGGATGCTTCGGAGACGTTCCTGGATACCGGTGGAGAGGGAGCCGGCGATGTCCTCTCCCTGTTCTCTATGGCCGAGTTCGTAATCGAGCCGCGAGATCTCCCGGAAGACGCCGGAAAGCACCCGCCGGTGATCGTCCAGGGCGCCCACGGACACCGTGATTTCACCGGAAAGGTTCATCAGGGAGTCCAGGAAGGGGTTTCCATCCCCGGCCGGCCGGATCGGTTCTCTTTCCGCGGAGGGTTTTTCCGGGGCCTGTCCGCCTTCCGGCTCCGGCTTCGAGGGCGTCTCTCCGACGGCTTCCTTTTTTTCTCGTGCTGCTTCGGGAGGGTGCTCTTCCGCAGGCGGAGAGGGCGGGGCAGCGGTTGCGCCCAGAGGAACTTCCGGGTCTTCCCCCTGGAGATAGAGTCTGACCAGTTCCGGCATGCCCTCGTGCCCGGTGAAAGCGGTGCCGCCCTGGTTGGCGGCCAGGATCCCCTGCATCAGGTCGATGGCGTGCAGGGTGAGATCGATCAGGGAGTCCCGCTGGTCCGCCTTTCCCTCCAGAATCGCGTGGTAGATGTCCTCCAGCAGGTGAGCGACGTCCCGTATGTCGTCGAACTGGATCGCCCGCGCGGCACCCTTGATGGTGTGGAACTCCCTCATGAGAGAGCGGAGGATCTCCTCCTCTTCCGGCCGTTTTTCCAGTTCCAGGATCAGGTCCGTTACCCGACGGACCTCCTCGTCGAGCTCCTGCTGGAAGATCGACAGAAAATCTATTTCATCCATATCCCGTTCCCTGTGTCAGTGTTTGCGCAGCATGGAAATTTCATTATCCTTGAGCACGTTCCGGATCCGCACCAGCTGAATGACCTTGCCGTCCCGGACGGTCAGGCGGTCCAGAAACCCGGGATGCGCGTCGTCCTCCAGGACGCCGCGTCGAACGGCGTCCGGTTCGTATTCATGGATCTCCTCCATCCCGTCCACGATCATGGCGATGCGGAGATCGTTCACCGTGGTGACCACCATGCGGGTGTCCCGGTGGTACGGCACCATCCTGTCCTCCTCCGCATGGACCGGGGGCGGCGGTTCCGGCCTCCGGTAGCCCAGTCTCCGGCTGAGATCCACCACCGGAACCATCTCGTTGCGCAGGTTCAGGACCCCCGCCAGAAATTCAGGAGAGTCGGGCAGGGGGCGGATGGTGGCCATCATCAGCATCTCGTCCACATCAGCCAGGTCGATGGCGAACAGGTCATTGTCCAGTCGGAATTGAAGAGCTTCCATGGTGTTTCCCGTTTTCTCCGTTGGGCTAGATCTTGAATGCGGAGACCGCGGAGGACAGCTGGTTGGACATGGCCGTCAACTCGTAGGAGACCGCCGATGTCTGCTGCGCCGCCTGGGCCACCATTTTGCTGGACGAGAGAAGGTCCGACACGGTCTGCTGCGACTGTTGAGATGCCTGGGCCTGGTCCTTGACGCTGGTGGAGATTTCCATGATCTGATCGCGGATCTGGAGCATGGCGCTGTTGATGCCCGAAATCCTCTCCGTGGATTTCTGCACACCGCCGATCCCGTTCCGGATCTCCTCCGAGGAGTTGTCCATGGCCACCACCGAGTTTTCCGCGGCGCGCTGAATGTCGCGGACCATCTGGGATATGCCGGAAGCCGCCTCGATGGAACGGTCGGCCAGACGGCGGATCTCCCCGGACACCACGGAAAAGCCCTTGCCGGATTCGCCGGCCTTGTTCGCCTCGATGGCTGCGTTCAGGGAGAGCAGGGTGGTCTGGTCCGCCACCCCGGAGATGGTGCTCACGGCATCGTTGATGCCGTCCATCTTGTCGTTCAGGGCCTTGATCCGGTCCGAGGTCTGTTTGGTGGAAACGCTGATGGCGTTCATCGATTCCAGCATCAGCGAGGTATTGTTGTTGCTCTCATCGATCCAGGAAGAAACATCCATGGCGTTTCCGGACACCCCTTCCGAGGAGCCGGCCAGGTTCTCGGCGGTACGGGCCATCTCGCTGAGGGTGGCGGTGAACTGGTTGATGGCCGCGGCCTGCTCGTTGGCCGTGGAGGCCTGCTGGTTAGCGGCCGCGTTGATCTCGTTCACCGTGGTGGAGATCTGCACGCTGGCGCGCTGGATCCGGTCCACCAGGGCCGCCAGGTTCCCGCGCATCCGTTCGAAGGAGCGGGCCAGCTGTCCCATCTCGTCCCGGGAGGAGACCTTCACCGGCTGGGCGAGATCCCCCGCCGCTACCCGTTCCGCCCCGGCCACCAGCGTTCGCAGGGATGCCAGGATGGGCCGCGGGACGGCGATGAGGATCACGATCCCCAGCCCGGTGCCCAGGATCATCATGCAGGCCAGGATCCACTGCACGTTGGCCTGCATTTCCGACAGGGCAGAGGCTTCCGCGGCGATTTCGTCCCACAGTTCCCCGGTGAACGCCGCCATGGCGTCGTTCATGGAGTTGCCGCTCTCGATCAGCTCTACCTCCGCCTGATGCAGTCGCGCCTTGAGCACGCCCTCCTTCTGTCGCAGTTCACGCGTCTTTTCCATTGCCTCCTTGTGTTAGCAACGGCCGAAAGTGAACCCACCCGCCGCCGCAGAACGGACCCCCCAG
>CAYTRL010000023.1:0-26979 GCA_964439795.1 uncultured Thermodesulfobacteriota bacterium | reverse complement strand
TGGTTTGGGGTCAGGTCTTCATTCTACATTTTTTAATCTATTCGAATGAATTGTCCGGAGTGGCACCCCCGAGAAAAATGTAGAATGAAGACCTGACCCCGGCTATTCTTCCTTATAAGTAATTATGCAAGCAGGCTTTGGATCATATGCTCCACCGCCTCCTTGTAGACCGTGGCGTGGTCCTCTCCCTGAAGAACCGTGTTCTTCATCTTCTTGAACTGGATCAGCCCGTGCAGGGTTCCCCAAAGCATGATCGAGATCCTCCGGGCATGTACCTTCTTGAACAAGCCGTCCTGGATCCCCTCCCGGATCACCTCCTCCACCTGTTGCAGGATCCGGTTCCCCTGCTGGTCCACCTGGATCTTCAGCTCCGGGGTGAAGATCTCTTCCGGGGAGGCGAGAAAATAGTTGATGATGTCGAAGTAGTCTTTGTGTTCCTCGCTGAACCGCAGGTAAGCGAGGGCGATTTTATTCAAGCGGTCCGTCGGGGTTTTTCCCCGGGCGCCCGCCGCCTTCACCTGGTCCTGCAGCTCCTCCAGCCCTTCCTGCTGCAGGGCGGCGAACAGCTCTTCTTTGCTCCGGTAGTAGAAGTAGATGGTGCCCACGCCCAGCTCGGCGTGCTTGGCGATCTGCTGGATGGACGTGCCCCCCAGGCCCTTCTTGGAGAGAAGCGTCCGGGCGGCCACCAGGATCTGCCTGCGCCGCTCTTCCCGTTCCCGTTCTCTTCGTTCCTTGAGGCCCATGGGTTTTCCTAGCCGTTATCGTCTATCAATTCGATCAGCTGGATAAACACCCCGTCCGGGTCTTCGATGAAGGCCACCAGCCGGTCGGGGCGCGTGGACAGAGGTTCCAGAACGATCGGAACCCCCTTGGACTTGAGCCGGTCCACCAGGGCCCGGATGTCCTCCACGAGGAAGGCCAGGTGGTTCTGTCCGGTCTGGAACCGGGGGTCGATCTGCTTGTCCCCCGGATTACCCTGCTCGATCTCGATGGAGGTGGTCTCGTTTCCTATGAAGGTGAACCGCCGCCCCATGATCTCCAGCTCTTCCTGGACCTGGAAGCCCAGGACCTCGCAGTAAAACTGGAGGGAGCGTTCCATGTCCTCGCATTTGATCCCCGCATGGTCCCATTTCATGTCATTCTCCGTATTTCTCCCGGGTCGCCCGGAAACAGGTCCCGGCCACGTCCAGGGTTTCCTGAAGGTCTGCGTCGGTAAGGGCCGCGCACACGAACCAGTTGTGATGGGGATGGAAGAAAACACCCAGTTTGGCTGCTTCCCCGCAGAAGAACCGGTTTTTCTCGAAGGTGGGGTCCTCTTCGAAGACCATGTACGGCATGGCCGGCGGCCCGGACAGGGACACCCGCACACCCTCGGCCCCGGCGGCCTGCTCGAGCCCTTCCATCAGGCGGACCCCCATGGAGTGGATCTTCTCGATGGCCCCGCTCTCCCGGATCTCATCGATGGTGGCCCGGGCGGCGGCGAACGGCACGCCGGAGAAGTAGTGGGTGCCGGTGAAGAACACCTTCTCCGCAGCCGCCATCCACTTCTGTTTTCCCATGGCCACCGCGATGGGGTAGCCGTTGGCCATGGCCTTGCCGAAGCAGTTCAGGTCCGCGTCGTAGCCGTAGAAGCCCGCGCTGCCGGCCAGGTCCAGCCGGAAGCCGCAGCGGATGTCGTCCACGATCACGAGAAAGCCTTCCCGCTGGGCCAGGGCGTTCACGGCGTTCACGAACGCCTCGGTGGGCAGCTCCTGGGCGCGGAAAGCGTCGTGCCGGTGGGGTGTGATGATCACCGCGGCCACGTCTCCGTTCCGTTCCCGAACGGCTTGCTCCAGGCTCTCCGGATCGTTGTACTCAAAGGGGTGGATGTGGCTCTTCCACTCCTCGGGGATCCCCTCCCCGTGGGACTGGCACCAGAAGTGCGAGCCGTGGTAGGAGCCGGTGGCGCTCAGAACGGCGTTCCGGCCCGTGGCCGCCCGAGCCACGGTGATGGCGTAGGAGGTCACATCCGAACCGTTCTTGCCGAACACGCACCAGTCCATCTCTCGGATGGTTTCCGTCAGTTTCCTGGCCAGGGGCAGCCACTGATCGCTGGGGAGCGTGAAGCAGTCGCCCTTGTCCCACTGCCGGCGGGCCGCTTCATCGATCTTCGGGTGCCGAAGGCCCAGCAGGTTGGTGCCGAAGGAGCACATGTAGTCGATGTACTCGTTCCCGTCCACGTCCCAGATCCGGGCGCCCTCCCCGCGGGCGATGAACGCGGGATAGGATCCGAAGGTGAGAAAGGTGGGGGACCGGGGCCCGTAGATGCCGCCGGGCACGTACTTCTTCGCCTCCTCGTACAACTCGTAAGATTTTGTGAATGTGTACGGTTTCATGGGATGGTCCCTCCTATTCGGCCTTGTAGCCGCCCAAATTAGCCAGGGCCACACTGCCCGGGCTCACCGTGGTGGGGTCGGTCATCACGTTGATGCAGCAGGTCTTGCCCGAGGCAAAGGCCTCCTCCAGGGTGGGCCGGATATCTTCCGGCTTTTCCACGTAGTACCCCTTGCCTCCCAGGGCCACCACCAGCTTATGGTATTCCACCTTGCCGATGAAGGTTCCATCTTCGATGGCATGTCCCAGGCGGAGTTCCTGGCTGTGCCGGATCATGCCCCAGCCCAGGTCGTTGCTGATCACCACCACGATGGGGAGCTTTTTCCGGATGGCGGTCTCGAACTCCATGAAGTTGAAGCCCATGGAGCCGTCCCCGGAGAGCAGGAGGACCCGCTTTTCCGGATAGAGCATCTTGGCGGCGTTGGCAAAGGGCAGGCCCACGCCCAGGCAGCCGAACAGGCCCGAGTCCTGGTAGTGGCCGCCCCGGACGATGGTACGGGTCATGCCGTTCCAGATCTGGGTGTCGCCGCCGTCGGACACCACGATGTCGTCCTCCCGGCCCATGAAATCGTTCACCTCCCGCGCCAGCCGCAGGGGGTGGATCGGGACCTCGTTGCTGTCCCACTGTGGCTGCGCCTCGGCCTTGCCGTCCTTCTCGGCGTTTTTCAGCATCTCCACCCAGCCCGTGAAACGCTCGGGCAGCGTCTTGTCCAGGCCCTTTTCGTCGATCTCCTGGTTGCACGCCCTGAGCAGCTCCCGGATGTCGCTGAACACCGGAAGGGTCACCGATCGGTTCCGGCCGATCTCTTCCGGCAGGATGTCCACATGGATGGTCTTGGCCGTGGGGCTGAAGATGTCACCGAAGATGTAGTACAGGGTCAGGCGGTTGCCCAGGAAGATCACCAGGTCTGTACTCATGTGGGCGAACATGCCGGCACCCGGCCGGATGGCCAGGGAGGACTCGAAGCAGAGCGGGTGCGTGTCCGGGATCGTGCCCCTGCCCAGGGAGGCGGTGAACGTGGGGATGCCGGTCTTTTCCACGAACTCCACCAGTTCCTTCTCCGCGCCCGAGTACCATGTGCCGCTTCCCGCGATCACGACGGGCTGGGAGGCGTTCTGGATCATGTCGAGGATCTTGGGGACCTTGTCCAGGTCCACGGGGCGGGATTCGAACACGGTGTGCGTCCGCTTGACCGCCTCTTCCGGCACGTAGTTGTTCAAGATGTCCACGGGCAGTTCCAGGTAGACCGGGCCGGGGCGGCCGCTGATGGCCGTGCGGTAGGCCATGTCCACGAACTCGGGGATCCGCTCGGTCTTGTGGCAGACCAGGGCCTTTTTCACCATCGGCTCGATCACCGGGGCCTGCTGCATATCCTGCAGGTCCAGCTTCTCGATCGACTCCAGGCCCACGACTCCGGCGATGAGCACCAGGGGGGCGTTGGAAAAGCTGGCGTTGGCGATGGCGGACAGGGCGTTGGTAAAGCCCGGGCCGGCCGTGACCATGGCGAACGCAGGCTTGCGGGTCATGCGGCCCCACGCCTCGGCCATGAACACGGCGCTCTGCTCGTGGCGCGTGTCCACCAGTTTGATGGGGGAGTTTTCCAGGTACTGGTAGATCGGCGTGATGTGCCCGCCGCTCAGGGTGAAGATCTTTTCGACACCCTTTTCAATCAGTGCATCAGCCGCCAGCTGCCCGCCTTGGATCTCTGCCATGGTGTGTTCTCCTCCATTGAAAATGTGAATTCGTCTATTCGCTTATTTGTAGATTTACAGGGTTGGGATGGATTAGAGTTCCATCAGTTGCCCGCCTGTGGCGTTCAGCGCCTGCCCCGTCATATAGGAAGAAGCGTCCGAGGCCAGGAAGGCCGTGATTTTGGCCACCTCTTCCGGCTCTCCGATCCGGTTCAGGGGGATGGTCTTGCACATCTCCTCGATCCGCGCCTCCACGGTGGAGCCCAGGAACTTGGCCTCCAGTTCGAAACTCCAGCGCTCCAGGTCGGTCATGATCTGACCGGGGCATATGCAATTGACCCGGATGCCCTGGTCGGCCACTTCCCGGGCCATCACCTTGGTGAGCATGATCACCCCGGCCTTGGCCGCGGCGTAGGCGCCGTTGAAAAGGGGCGGGACCTTGCCCGCTCGGGAGGCTGTGTTGATGATGCTTCCCCCATTTTCCTTCATCAGGGGCAGTGCCGCCTTGGACATCCGGAAGACGCCGTGCAGGTTCACGTCCACCGTCCGGATCCAGGCATCCTCGTCATAGGTGTGAACCGCGCTGGGGACCCCGAAGGCGGCGCCCGCGTTGTTGCACAGCACGTCCAGGCGGGGGAAGGTTTCCTTCACCGTTTCCACCATGCGGGTGACCGATTCCCAGGAGGAGACATCCAGCGGCACCGCAAGGGTCTGGACCCCAAACTCTTCCCGCAGTTCGGCCGCCAGGCTGTCCATCTCCTCCCGGGTGCCGGTCTTCACCTCTCCGTCCTGACTCGTGTCTACCCCCAGGTCGGCGATGATGACGTTTGTGCCCAGCGAGGCCAGTTTCCGGGCCATGGCGAAACCGATCCCCGTCTTCTTTCCCGAGCCGCTGATCAGGGCTGTTTTTCCTTTCAAATCGTCCAGCATGAGGGCTCTCCTGTTCGATTGTGAGAACGAATCTCGAATTTCGAACGTCATTCGAAAATAATATACTAATCGAATTTAGAGGATTGTGTCAAGAAAAATCTTTGCGGAAGATCGTTGGAGGCACGTACGTGGGAGTGGCCTTGTTCACGCGGAGGAAGAATGATCCAGAACCGTTTTCAGGGCCCGAAACCCTTCGGGGTTGGCTTCTCGCAGAATCAGCAGGCTCGCGTTGGTCGCGGCCTTGACCGCGATCGGAATTCCCCCTCCGTATTCAGCCCAGTGTCCCCCGAGATAGAGGTTCTTCAACGGCGTTCGATAGTGAGCCAGTCTGTTCTTGATGTTCATGGGGGTCGGGCGCGCTCCCATGATGCTCCCGTCTCGATTGCCCGTATAGCGCCAGTAGGTGACGGGGGTGGCGATGCTCAGAAACTCCACGTGCTGGCGCAAGTCGGGGATGAGGACGTCGGACACCCGGTCGATCAGCAACGCCGCGAAATCGGCCTTGTAGCTCCGATAGGCGGCTCTTCGCTGCCTGTTCTCCCCGGTTTCCCACTGGTTGTCACGATCCATGAATGCGGGGCAGTGGATGCTAAGCGTTCCTTTTCCCGCCGGGGCGAGGGATCCGTCTCGAACCGAGGGTGCAAGGACGGTAAGGCAGGTCTTTTCCGGGTCCCCGGAACAGTGCTCCGACCGGGCCAGCCCGTCCCTGGTGATCATGACCATTTCCTCGCCCAACCCCAGCAATTCAGCGGGGCAGTCCAGTCCGATGAAGACCGAGAACGCGGAATAGTACAGATCCGCATCGTGCAGGTGCGAACGAAGCTTCGCCGGGATGCAGCCGGCCGGCAGCATCCTTTCGTACAGCGCTTCCACATCGCACGCCGCCAGCACGTAGGTGGCCTTCAACCTTTCTCCGGAGCTCAGCTCGACGCCTGCGGCTCGATTCGCCTCGACCAGGACCCTCCGGACGTGGCGGCCGCGCAAGATGACGGCATGGTTCTCTTCCGCCTGTTTCGCGAGCCAGGCAATCATGGACTGACTTCCCCCGGGCGGTGGGGCCTGAAAGTCGCCCGAATAGGCCCATGCGATCGGCGTCATGACCGCCATCATGCTGTCTTCCGTACAGAAGACTCGCATCAGATTCTCGTCCGAGAAATAGCGGGCAAGGCCCTGTTCTGCGGAAATCTTGAGGTGCTTGTATACCGGGAGCACCCAGCGAAGCATCCGAACCCCGTAGGAGATCTTCTCCCCCCATCCCATGGTGTGATGAGACCGCATCAGGTCCGAGAACTCCACGAAGCGGTCCGACAGTACCCTGGTATCCGCGAAGAATCGGCGTATCCCTTCCGCTTGATCGGGATACTCCTCGATCAGGCGGTTCATGAATCCCTCCGGGTGATCCGTCAGCAGGTAATCAAGGGTTTCGCTCTTGTGCCGGCGGATCCGGGAGAGTCGCCTGCACCGGGGGAAATCGTCGCCCAGGTGTCGCAGAATGCTGTAGACGAAACCGCCCTTGTCGCACTGACTCAGCCATTGCACGGCCGTGTCGAACACAAAACCGTTTCGGGTGAAGCCGGCGAGGTATCCTCCGAGCCTTTCCTCCTTTTCAAGCACGACCAGGTTCAGTCCGGCCTTGGACAGCAGGGCCGCGGCGGTAAGGCCGGAGATCCCCGCGCCGATGATCGCCACGTCGAATTCCGCTTTGGTGTCCTGTCTCATGGACCTGTCTCCGGCGATCCGTGATCGGCTAGTCTGGCGGAAGAACCGTTTGCCGTGAAAGCGGTTCGTCGTGCCGTGGAAAAGAGTCAATATGAAATTGTCCACCATGGGACGGCTTTGTGCAATTCGGTACGTCAGTCGCCGGGCCGCTGGTGGTTGTTTCCGGGCTGCCGTCGGACCCGTCAGCCGGAAAACTGCTCGAAGAAGGGGCGGGCCCGGGCCGCCACCTCTTCCGGGAAGGTGTCGATGATCCAGAGATCGTACATGCGCTCGAAAAAACCGGTGTCGTTGGTGTAGATCCCGCTGGGGTAAGGTCGGGAGATCAGGCGTGCATGAAACGGGAAGGGGGGCGGATCCGCATCCGCGGAACATGAGTAGGTGACCAGGTTGAAGCTTCCCACTCCCATGGCCTGGTACGCCTTCAGGGCGCGCACGAGGGCCCGGCAGAAAACGTTCTGTTCTTTCGGTTTCAGGCCGGCAAGGGAACCGCTCCCCGGAAGCACGAAGAGGATCTCCCGGAATCCGCGGGGCGCGAAGGACGCCAGGATCGCCAGGGTTTCATTCCTCCACACTATCCGGGCCCCGGCCCGGGACTCTTCGTGGAGCAGGCGTTCCCAATAGGGTTCCCCGGTCCGTTTCTCCCACCGCTCGCACTGCCCGGTGAGCGCCTCGATGATCGGGGCGGGCCCGCTCTCCATGAGCAGTTGCGTGTGGGGGTGCACGATACTGCCCGCCGAGGGAGGCAGGAAGTTCCACACGAGGATGGGAAAGCGGGCCGAAGGGTTCAAGGTGGATACCTGATGGAAGAACCGCTGGCAGAGATCCATCGCGTCCAGCAGGATCTCTGCCCTATACGCTTCCATGGGGATGAAATGGGCATCGGAGAGGATCCCTACGGCATGGTTTTCGCCGAACGGATCCTTGTTGAGAACAAGGGTGCTGCTTCCCTTTCGGGGTCTGGATTCCGGGAAGATTTCAGGTGGGAACCCCGGGGTGGCCGTCTCGATATTCTCCGGGCAGAAAGGGCAGCCCGCGCGGGAGCTTTTGATGAGGCTTTGCAGGTCCGCATCCCCGGTGTGCTTCACCCTGCGTGCCCGGTCCGGGTTGATACGGGTCCAACCTCCGGAAAGGGGGTCCTGACGGTGTTCCACCACTCCGATGCTGTGTTTCCGGAAGAACGGGCCATCGGGTCCGGTCAAGAGCCCCCCCGTACGGTTGCCTGTTCCCCGGTCATGGGGCCGAAAGGGTGTGCTTCGGGCATAACGGTTCAACCGACTGCGGTTCCGTAAAGGAGGCACGCCCCGGGGGAGTTAAGGGGTGGCGGACCGGGAACTTCAGCTTTCCTTTGGAGAAATCTTCTTCTCCATCTCATCGATGTAGCCCTTCAGCAGTAAGTGGGACCGGACCTGGTTTTCACAGATCTGCGGCAGCACCACCCCCACGATCAGGATCAGGAAGAAAAGGACGGTCCCCAGCATGGATCCCTTGAAGAAGAACATCAGGATGACGGACAAGAGCAGGGGGAGAAGGGAGACGATCTTGATAGTTCTCCAGCGTCGCAGGTTCGCCTCAGAGATGGAAAAGCCTTCGTTCGATGCCGCCATGAGTCTCTCCTTTCGTTCGTAAATATCTTTGTTTTATTTTTATTATTATGTATTTGATTTTTTGTCAATGAAAAATAATATTTTTATGGCAATCCGTTTATTTGTTGTTGCAAAACGACAGTTTCCTTCTAACAAACAAAAATGAAAACCGGGTTTATCCGGCATGGGTCCCGTCGACCCGCAGGGGAGGGAAACGGATCGCGGGAGGAAAAAGGGATCGCGGGAGAAAAAGGCTTGACAGGGAAACGGGTTCTTTCCCATGCTGGTATTGCCGTATTCGAAGAGTACGGTTGCCCGATGCATCGGGCAACCGGGGGCGGGACCCGGATTCATCAGAGTTTTTGAGGAGGGAAACGATGAAAAGCACATGGATCTGTCTACTGGTTGTGGCCGGCATCTCCGGTGGGTTGGCCCTGGCGGATGTGAATTCGCCGTATGGGATCAACAGCCACGTGCCGGACAATACGACCCTGGACCTCGTTGCAGGCGCCGGGATCGGTTGGATCCGGGTGGACATGAACTGGTTTCAGATGGAACCGGGCCGGGACAGCTACAACTGGGGGTTCATGGACTCGGTGGTGAACAATGCCCGGGCGAGGGGGCTGGAGATCTTCGCCACACTGGCCTACTCTCCGGCCTGGGCCAACGGTACGGGGAACATCGCCGACCCGCCCCTGGACACGGCCGACTGGTACGACTTCGTGTACGACACGGTCAACCGGTATAAGAACTCGGTGAAGTACTGGGGGATGTGGAACGAACCGAACCTGGAGGACTTTTTCACGGGCAACGGCTGGCAGTACCGGGAGTGGATCCTCAAGCCGGGGGCCCAGGCGGCCAAGGCGGCGGACCCGACCTGCCTGGTGCTCGGGCCCGAGCTGGCGCACCTGACCAGTTCGGACTGGCCGGACTGGATGGAGGAGGCCATGATCGCCGGGGGTGCGGACCACATCGATATCGTCTCCCACCACTGCTACAAGGGCGACACGGGAAACGACATCTTCAAGTACCTGGACGCGGATGCCGGCTACTGGCCCTGGGACCCCCCACCCCTCATGAAGGTGCTGGAAAACCTGGGGGTAGACGGCAAGCCGGTGTGGCTCACCGAGGTGGGCTTTGCCACGGACGACATCTCGGAGGAGGACCAGGCCACCTACTACCACCAGCTCCTGTGGGGGGTGCACACGAGGTCCTATCTGGGGAAGGTGTTCCCCTACGAGATCCGGGATGATCCCAACCCGGAGGTGCCCCCCTGGGGGATCGTGCGAGCGGATTACTCGCCCAAGGAGGCGTACTACACCTACCGGGATTTCATCGCCGCCCCCTCGGAGCCGCCTATCCCCAACCCTTGCGGAGTGGGACTCGCCTCCCCTGACGGCGGCGGGGCGAACCTGGGCGTTTTTTTGTTGGTCTTGGGCTGGATCGGGCTAACGCTGGCACGTTCGAAGAAGAAAGGATAGTCCCGGGCTCTTACCTTTTTCCCCTGGTATGCCGATTAACTAAGTATCGGAACCGTTCCGCAGGATGACTTCAACCAGGGGATTTCACATGAAGAAAATAATCTCCACCGTACTATTCGCCTTTGCCATTCTGTGGATTCTCCACGGATCGGCCCTTGCCCTGCGGTGCGGGGGCAAGGTGATCCAGATCGGGGACACCTGCGATCAGGTGCGGGACCTCTGTGGAGAGCCGACCTCCGTGGAACAGAGAAAAACAGCGATCCCCATCGCGGATCCGCTGGTGGGCGTGTATTACGGTGCGGGGCAGGACGTGATCACGTCGGACGTCTGGACCTATGACTTCGGACGGTACCGACTCCTCTATCATCTCATCTTCCAGGACGGCCGGCTCGAGCGGCTTGAAACCGCCGGCTACCCCCAGTAATCGAGCCTTGTACTCTTTCCCCCTAAATCCCCACTGTATTGGGCTTCACGCCCTTTCCCGCCTTGACAGGCAAGCCCCGGGACCGTAGTGTCTTACCTTTCCCTGATCCTTTCGACCCTTTCGACCCCGATCGAAACGCAACACGACGGAAGACGATGGAACGCAACAAGAAGCGACATCCGTTCGAGGTGCTGCTCGGACCCCGGTCCGTGGTGGTGGTGGGCGCGAGCAACGCCCCGTTTAAGTACGGGCACCTGGTGGCGCAAAGCCTCAGGGAGGTCGGCTTCGACGGGGAGCTGTACCTGGTCAACGCCCGGGGCGAGGAGATCCTGGGGATGCCGTCCTACCGGTCCGTGGAGGAGGTCCCCGCCGGGGAGTTGGAGGCGGCCGTGATCGTGGTCCCGGCCGAGCATGTGCCGGAGAGCATCCGGCAGTGCGGCGAGAAGGGGGTCCGGCTGGCCGTTGTCATCTCCGGGGGGTTCAACGAGGTGGACGAGGAGGAGGGGGACCGCCTCTACCGGGAGATGCTCTCCCACGCCGAGCGGTACGGCATCCGCATCATCGGCCCCAACACCTTCGGGACCTTCACCCCTGCGGGCCTGTTCAACGCATCGTTCAGCCCCGACTTTTCCAGCGCGGCGCCGGGCGGGATCACCCTGCTCAGCCAGAGCGGCGGGGTGGCCCACATCATGGCCTACCAGGCCCTGCGGGAACGGGTGGGGCTTCGCAGCGTGGTGGGGCTGGGCAACCGGGCCAACGTGGAGTTCCACGATCTTCTGCGCTTCTACGGGGACGACCGGGAGACCCGGGTCATCGGCCTGTACCTGGAGGGGGTGGCCCAGCCCCGGGAACTCCTCCGGGCGGTGCGGGAGGTGACGCCGAAAAAACCGGTTCTCGTCTACAAGACCGGCCGTACCCAGGCCGTTGCCGGGCCGGCGCTCTCACACACCGGCAGCATGGCGGGCCGGTTCGAGTTCTACCGGGACGGGCTCCGGCAGGCCGGGGCCCTCTGGACGGAAAGTCCGCAGGAACTCATGGACGCGGCCAAGCTGTTTCTTCGGGAGGAACCGCTCCCGGACCCCCGCACGGCCATCATGTCGATCCAGGCCGGCGCGGCCATCATGCTCACCGACCTGTGCGCCGGTTCCGGCATTCCCCTGGCCCGCTTCCTGCCGGAAACCCGGGCCCGGGTGGGGGAACTTCTGCCCCCCAAGACTTTTCTGGACAACCCCGTGGACATGGGCTTCAACTGGATGCCGCCGGTCTTCATCGGGACCGGAACGGCCCTGCTCCGGGATCCCGGCGTGGACGTGTTGATCGTGTACGCCCTGGCCGTTCCCGGTGGGATGACCGAGATCCTTCAAGACATCATGAGCAAGCTCCTGGCCGAGCGGGAGCCCGGCAAGATGTTGCTGTTCTGCACGGATACGCCGTCCCACGAGAACGCCGCCGCCCTGGCCGAGATCGAGGCCTCGGGGGTCCCGGTGTACCTCTCCCCCCACCGGGCGGTCCGCTCCCTGGTCCATCTCAAGGACGGTGGAAACGCGTCCCGTTGATGATCCGGACCCAGGCCGTTCCTTGTGGCTGTCCGATCGATTCCGTTACGGCGCCCCGAATTCCCCCCGGCTAATTCTTCGGCTCCACCCTCCAGGTAACCTTTCCCGCAGGGACCTCGAACTCCACCCGGTCCTCTGTCCGCATCCCGGGTACGATCCGGCCGTCCACGGTAACCTGCAACCCGGGCCGGTCGTTCAGAGAAGCGGGCAGCCGCACGGTTACGGTCCCCGGCTGCTTGAAGCCGATGTGTCCGGAAACGGAATCCACATGAAACGCAATGCCCACGTGGGGTGTGTGGTATTCAAACTCGTTGAAGGGAATCACGGGGTCGATGACCAAACCTTGTGCCGTGGTTTCTATGCCGGCCAGTTTCCCGAGCGCGATCAGGGGAAGCGCGTGCCGGTTGCTGTTGGTCACCGGGAAGTTGGCCATGGCGTTGGCGAAATGGCACAACGTTTCTCCCGGGTGGTCGGCTTCGCTCGGCATGTACACGTCGGGCCCGGACCAGATGCCGTACCAGATCTCGGGATACACTTCGGCGTGCCGGACCATGGAGTTGGCAACCAGATCGTTCCAGGCGTACTCGGGATCCAGACGCCCCGCCGCCCAGGTGAAGAGCCCGATGATCGCCATCCAGATGCTGCTGCCGCCGGTGCTGCCGGTCAGGAAATCGGTCTCCACCGAAGGGTAGGACAACCGGTTGCCGATCATCGACTGACGGCCCAGCTTCTCCCGGACGTTTCGCAGCACCGATTCCTCCTGCTCCCGGGTTGCCAGGCCCGAGAGCAGGACCCAGGGATGATGCTCGAAAAACAGGATTTCGTTTCCAAAGACGCTCCCCAACCCGTTCCAGCCCCTGTCGAACCACTCGCCGTTGTACATGTCCGCCACGGCTTTTGCCAGCTGGTTGCCCAGGTTTTCATATTGTTCGGCCAGATGGGGCCGGATCGGTCGCAGCAAAGAAGCCACGCGGGGAAAAACATAGGCGGCAAACGCCGAGCTGAATGACGTCTCCGCTTCTTCGGGGTCGTATTTGCCGAGGGATGCGGCCACAAAGGGGATTCCGTCGGGCCAGTCACCGGTGCACATCTTGAGCATCCCGTGTTCTCCGATGCCCGTCTTTTCCGAGACAAAGGTGAACATCCTGGCCATCCGCTCGAGCACGGTCGATGATTTTCCGGAGGTCACGGGATAATACCGGACCGGCTTGTTCAGGAACTCGAAATCGCGGGTCAACTGGACGTATTCCACAATGGCCCAGAGCAGCCACATCTGCAGGTCGCTCGGATTGCTATGAATCATGTTCTCCGTTGCCATGCCGAAGCCGGTCGAGCCGTAAGCGAGCCGCGCGTCTTCATGGAACATCAGCTGCAGCGCATATTCGATCTGCTCACGGGCCAGTTCCGGTTTGAGCGGCAGGGCCGCGATGGCGTTCAGCAGGTTGTCCCGGGTCGCGGCGCGCAGGCCCACCAGATAGCCGTACGCCGAACATTGATCGATCGTGTGAACGCCGCTGTACGCTTCGTAATTGGCTGCCGACAACAGATAGTACCCGTGCCAGCTCATTTCGCGCGCCATGGCGGCCAGCTCTTCCTGATCCGCGGCGGCATCCGTAAAACCGCTCCACAGGACGGTGTTCTTCCACCGGGCTGCCGTTTCTTCCAGGGACAGGGTGGGGTCTGCGGAAATGCGGTCAAGCAGGGGTGCCATTTTCGCGTCCGCTTCATAGGCCACGGCAAAGCGCACCCGTGCCTGCTCCCCCGGGCCCAGGACGAGTTCCCGGGTGAGCTCGGCCAACACCATTCCTCGATCCGCGCGAAAGGGTCCGGCAACCGGGTTCAGGGGGTCCCCGGGCAGGGCAATAGGTTCGGATGGATCTTCGGCGGGGTCTCTTTCCAGGCCGAAGGATGTGGCCGGTCCATCCAGCAGCATGAGCGCAAGGGAGCCGGGGTAATAGTCCCCTTCAGCGGCTTTTTCCGGTGAGCCGGGATCGCCGGGCAACGTGCCGTTCCGGGGACGCGTATCCACAACGATGCTGTCATTGACGGGACGGTAGGTTGCTTCCTGTTCAAAGGAACGCATGAACCCGGTCCGCTGGTTTTCCGACAGGGTCGACAACAATCCGTACATCCCCAGGGGCGACCAGGTGATCTGTTGCATGCTCCCGTCCCAGGTTTCCCGGATCCGGACGGTTTTTTCGGTGGACGAACGGTTTTCGATCCGGTGTTCGATCATCAAAACCGGGAGATCCCCATAAGGTGCATGAACCGTTCTCACATGAGTCACATCAAGGCTTCGGATTTTCCGCTGAACATAGCCCATGCCGAAGACAAGAGGGGTTGCCTGCCCGTTGATGGCATGCCCGTCCACTCGTACCTGGCAGCGTCCTTCCCGGCTCACCCATTTCGGCCCGCGGGTTGCATCGAAAAAGCGCAGGCTTCCGTCGGCGTAAGCCATGGCCGCAATCCGGAAATTGCCGACCTGGTGCCAATGGTCCGCGGCAATGGCGGGTTGACCGTCCCACATGATGTTGTAGCGGTTCAGTTCTTCATTCTCCGGCCGCACGTACCGGTAGGCAGGCAGACCGAACGGATCTTGGATCCAGCATCCGAACGCCCCGCTGCCTGCAGTGGAAAACCCTGCGGGTGAGGGAGGAGGATTTTCCGGATTCGGATCCTCGTGATCCGGACCGCAGGCGCCGGCCGTGAGTGCCAACGTCAACAGCAGGAAAACGGTTCCGCGGATACGCATGCTGCCTCCCCGGTAGCGCGACTTGGAAATATCGCTGTTTATTTTCAGCTTATTCAGCACCCTTCTCCGTAACGCTCCCGTCACCGGAGATGTGGAACGTCCGGAACCCGGGTTCCGGGCGGGCGGGCAGCACAAACGTCTTGGGAGAACCGGACCATGCCGTGGTATGAAGGATCACTTCGGCCGGTGGTTGCCGATCCGGCGGGCTGAGCCTCAGGACGGCACCGGCGCCGTCCTCGCTCACCTCCAGGTCCAGGGAAATCTCTCCGAAGCTCGTGGGCATGTGGTGCAGCCGTGTTACGTTCCCCGGCCCGATCCACTGCCCGGGGAGGCCTTCCAGAAGGTGCAGTGTCTCTCCCCTCTCCAGAACGAGCAGGTGCCGGACAAATCGGATAAGTTCCGCACTCGCCCAGTTGTGAGGCATATCCCCTGTTGTGGGTTCTCCCCCCGCATCCTGAGGGCGCTGCTCCTCTACCCAGGTCTCCGTGGGGGAGGCATGATTGGCGAAGTTGTAGAGGGTTCGGATCGCCTCCTCCCTCTGTCCCATCCACAGCCATGCATGTCCGTAGAAGGAGGCCAGATAGGTCCACACGCCCTGGCTGTCCCACCCCGAGCCGTAGGGGATCCCCTCTGCTTCCGTAGCCCGGAGCATCCTCATCATCCCCTCCGCGAACTCGTCCCCCGGATCATAGAGCCGGCCCGGAAACACGGAGTGACAAAAGGCCCACTGGGCCTTGTTCGAAGGGTTGTTCCCGTTTCGAACGATCGGCAGGTAACCGTTGTCGAAGTCATCCGTTTGCAGATAGGGTGTCCGGTCGGTCTCAAAGGCGCCGAGGTAGTCTTCGTATGCCTGCCGCCATTCAGCGGCGATGCCGTCCTTCCCCAGCCAGGCCGCCGCCTCGGCCGCGGTTTTCATGCCGGCGAGGTTCCAGTAATCGTTGGAGTATTCAGGCGCGGGAAACAACGGACTCCCCAGGCCGCCGTCCGTGAACCCGGGGGGCATCAACCCGCCTCCCCGCACACGCAAGTGCCGGATAAAGTCAACGAGCCTCTCCAGGCTGGGCCACATCCCCTCGAGCCAGGCCTTGTCGCCCGTGAGACGGGCGTGCCGGTAGAGGATCCATACGGCGATGCCCATTTCCTTGTGATAATTGGGAAGGATGTAGATGCTCCCGTCCGGCCTCTGCTTGCTCATCAGGTATTCGATCCCGTTTCTCGCATCCAGGGCGCTTCCGATATAGGCCGCGGCCTCGAGGATGAAGGCCGCGTCGACCACCCACAGGCTGTTGTACACGCAGCAACCCACCTGAAAAGCGGGAAGGCCGTCGACGATATCCCTGGCCTGAAAGATATTCCGGATCGAGGCATCCAGCAGCTCCTGCATGTCCGGGTCCGGGACGCGGATGTTTCCGACCCGCTCCCAGTTCTCCCAGAAATCGATGGTCCCGCTACGCAGGGCAAGGGCCTCTTCGACGCTGGAAGGCAGGTCCCCGGCGCCGGGCCCGGCGATGCCGATGGCCACAACCTGTTCGCCTCCCGGCTCCAGCTCGATCTCTTCGAACGACAGGGGTGCACCGGGGGCGCCGGGTGAAAACACCCTTCTTTCCCCCAGGTTTCCACGGATGGAAAGTGCGGGTACGGCACGGCGGACGGATGAGGCGGTGTTGCGGATGAACATCAGGATCATGTCGTTGAAAGGTCCCTCGTGGGACCCGCCTCCCGGCGCCATCCGGAACACCTCTGTCAGCAGTTCAACCCCGTCCTTTCTCCGGAACCTTGTCTGAACGATGGGGACCCTTCCCGAGTAGATCGAGCTGCTCATCCACTGCAGATCCCCGTCCACGGATGCCTGGAGGCGGGACCGGAAAACCTCGTTCACGGTAAGTCCCAGCAGATAGTCGTACAACAGGGTGCCGTCCATGGTTACGAGGGGCTTGTCCATATCGTCGGGCAGGCAGATCGCGGTCACCCAGCGGGAAGGTGTGTAACGATGGTCCAGCGCCAACGGCGGCGGCGCCGTGGTGTCCGGCCCCAACGGCGGCGTCTCATCCGTATCGCTGCCGCACGAAAGCAAAAGGGAAAGCATGGCAAGAAGGAGGGGAACCGCGGCAAGGGAGCTCGAGCCTGCCCTGAGAAACATGTGAGATCTCCCTCTCTCTCGTAACAGTGAGGGGTCAGCCGCCATCGGACCGCATCTGGCGCAGCAGGTCTATTTCCTCTTCCTGCAAATTCGCTTCCAGGAAATCAAACGAGAGGCGTTTTGAGCGACAAATCTCTCGATAGGTCTCGGCACCGATACGTTGTGTCCGCCTCTTCATGGGATCCCGGGTGTCCAGGGCATAAAGACCAAACCGAAGATCAAAGCCGTGGTTCCATTCGTAATTATCCACCAGGGTAAAATACTGGTATCCCTCCACGGGGACCCCTTCCTGCATGGCCTTGTGCAGCCAGAACAGATGACGGGCCAGAAAAGCGGGGATCATGGAACCGTCATCATCTGTCTCCAGCATTTTCAATCCGTTTTCCAGGATGATGATCTTCTTGTTGTATTTCGTCGTTGCTTTCAAGACTTCGTACATGCCTTTGGGAACATTGTCTTCGTAGACCATGGTGAAGGGCCAGAAGGTAAACAAGGGGGAAAAGCTTGGGACCAGTGAAAAGGGGAGTCCCTGAACGGTGATCTGGACATAGTAATTCACCCCGATGTAATCGAGTCGCTGCAGGTCCGGGCGGTCCACTTGTTTGCCGTCGAAATGGGCATCCAACTTGCCCAGGGCAATGGCGTCGAGAAAAAGCTCATTGTAGAGATAGGAAAGGTTTTCAGCGGCGGTGATATCCAGATCGTTCTCTTCATCGGCCGGCTTCACCGGAGCCAGATTGTAGGCGATTCCGATATAGGCGGCCGTCCCGTCCCCGTCGGCATCCAGGGTGTCGTTCTCTTTGATGGCATCATACATCTTTGCATGGGCCTCGATCATCCCCAGCAGGACGGTGCGGGCCTCCTGAAAGCGCAGGGCAAGTCCGGGCGGGTTGACTCTTTCTGCCGAGGGCAGAAGATATCCCGGCAACATGACGGCAAAAGGTTCGTTGATGGTGCTCCAGTTGTCTACCTTGCCGGCGAACTCTCTGGCCACGAACCCGGCATATTTTGTCATCTCGGGAAGAAGTCTGTGGGGATCCGCCCAGCCTTTGTTTTCGCATGTATCGATGTTTCGATGACACGCAACACCGTCGTGAATCCAAAGAGGCAGTGTATAGTGGTACAGGGTAACCAGGGGCTTTAACCCCAGCCGGTTCAGTTCGTCGAGCATCTGGTGATAACGCTCGACGGAGGGTGCATGCGCAACCGCCTTTAACGCCTCGTACCCCTCGATCCCCTCTGTGGAGTCGGGGAATATCCGACTCCACTCCATGGTCATGCGAAACGAATTGTTCAGCAGTTCATGCCTCGCCCTCGCATAATCCTCGGCGTACAACTCCCATTGGCCTGCGCTGTCGGCAATCGGATCGCCGCTCGAGTACAAGAGGGGATCGTTGACGATCTCCTCGGTGGTTACCCATTGATACCAGTCCGAATGACGATCCTCACACGTTTCCGGAGGTTCGGTCGGGCATC
Source organism: uncultured Thermodesulfobacteriota bacterium (assembly GCA_964439795.1). Lineage (GTDB taxonomy): Bacteria > Desulfobacterota > DSWW01 > DSWW01 > DSWW01 > CAYTRL01. The sequence continues at coordinate 8,853 of CAYTRL010000023.1, read as the reverse complement.
CCATGTCGTGCACGAATCCACAGTTGGATGTGCCGAAAAGAAAATCCTCCGGGAACGGCAAACCGTGGTCTTCTCCTGGACCGTTCCCCCTTTGTGATGCATCGTTGCACGCGACCAGGGGAACGCAGAACAGAACGATCCAGAGGGAAAGGAACCGGTACCGGTTCACTCTATTTTTCGCATGGGAATTCACGGGTTCCCCTGTGTAGAAAAAGGGTGGCCTTCACGGTTCAGTCGAGGGTCACCGAGTATTTCCGCTCCCCCCGGATGGGGAGTTCCCCGTTCTTCATATATTTCTTGTGAACAGGACAGTTGCACCGGGCATTTTCCGGGTCCTCGCACTTCTCGATCTCCTTGACCGCCTTTGCAGCGTCCTTCCGGCTGATCCGGTCGATTTCATGCTGTTCCGCATGGAAGCCCGTGTGATCGTAGTAGGAGGACAGGAAATATTTCTTGCATCGGTTGCATCGGAGGAGGGTCTGTGAGAGTTCGCCGGCGCAGCAGTACATCTCCTTGACGATCCGGGCCAGGGATTCGAAGCTCTCGGATTCCTGGCCCGGTCCGACGCCCAGCTCGCAGTCCAGGCAGGCCGGACAGCGCTTCCCGTGATTCTTCTTGAGATCGTACGTTTTCAGGGCCAACTCCGCCGATTCCCTCACCTGGACATCCTCCAGGGCCTTTTTCAGATGCGGAACATACGAGGAGATGTCCCTCCCCTCCTCTGCGGCACTTCGGAGAAGGGCCGCCACCCCCTTCCTGACATACGCATCCTTGTCGTCCAGGGCCTGGATCAGATGGGGGAGTTCCGAGAGGAAATCAGAACGTGTGACATAGCGGTAGAGCGCATCGATGACGGCGTGCCTGACCTCGCTGCGCCTGTCATTGTCACGGCCGGAGAAAAGACCTTCAGGTGCCCGGAAGATCCGCCTTTTTTTTGCGGCCTGACGGAGCCGGGTGTACTCCAGGAGATCGTCGATCTCCTTCCATTCCTGCTTCTGTGCATGGAAATGGACCAGCGCTTCAGCCGCGGCCCGCCGGGTCGAACCGTCGCTGTCGTCCAGCGCCTCCCGGAGAGCCGGAAGGGAAGGGGAGATGTCCCTGCCGTCCCATGCCTCGCCCCTGTAGACCGCCGCGGCCCCATACCGCACCCTCTCCTCTCGATGTTTCAGGAGACCGGAGGATTTCTCCTGCATGCCCGCCCGGATCTGAGCGGTCGCCAGGACATCCACCAGGCTTCCTTTCAGCATCCCTTCTTTGGTTTTATTCAGGATTTTCTCCAGGACCGGCAGCAGGGGGACGATGTCTGTCCCCTTCCTTACCGAATATTGAAGGGCCTGGACCGCACCGTGCGTGACGGCATCGTCCTTTCGGCCGATCAGGCTGTTGACTCCGGAAAGGTCTTTCTTCGCGAGAAAGAGAAGGGCGAGCGCCCAGGCCGTGCGCACACGGGCCGTATGGTTGTGGTCCTCCAGGCCGTTTTGCAGGGCCTCGGACGCTGCGGAGATGTCCTGCCCTTCCTGTGCGGCCTCCCCCAGGGCGTTGGCGGCGTGTCTTCTTTCATCGGGGTCGTCCCGGCGCAGTTTCTCGATCAACTCATCCACAGGAACAGGCATGACCTGCTTTCCTCCGTGGGGGGGTGTTTCAGGGCGATCCTTGCGATCTGCCGGTCAGATCACCTTCCCGCAGGGTCATTGTATGATTGTCATGCCGTGAAAGATTAATCAACACGTTTCCGGGAAGGACTTTACAGGATCCTGAAAGGGGACGGCTCTATAGAATGTTCCGGACCTGGAAGAAGGTTTTATCGAAAGCCGGCCCCGGAAACATCGAAACCCGTGAAATGTGGTCAGCGGGACAGCGCCCGGCCCAAAGCAAAGGCGGTCTTAAAGGCCGCGTAACGCAGTGGGTCCGGGGGGATGCGCACGGGAAGGCGCCCCACGAAAGGCAGGTCCCGCCAGGGGGTGTTGTTTCCCGCATAGAGGTCCGCGATGATCTTTCCGGAGAGGTGGGCGAGGTTCACGCCTTCGCCGGTGTATCCGATTCCGTAGAAAACGTTCCGGTGGTCGCCCGTCACCCCCACCGCGGGCTTGAGGTCCAGGGTGGCGTCGATGGCCCCGGCCCACACGTGCTCGATCCGGATGCCTTCCGCCCTGGGAAACAGGCCGAGCAGTTTCTTCCGGAAGTGATCGCGGTAGCGTTCAAGCCAGGAATCCCCATACGCCGTTTTTCCGCCATAGAAATAATCGACGTCCCCCCCGCCGATGATCAACCGGCTGTCCTCGGTGACCCCCAGGTACCAGAGCATCAGGCTGGAGTCATGAAAGCCCCGGGTGGAACGCCAGCCGATTTCACGGAGGCGTTCGGCACCGAGGGATTCGGTGACGGCACATGCATCCAGTACGGGCGCGATCCGGTTCCGAAAGTAGCCGAGCCGGGGCGCGTAGGCGTTGGCGGCCAATACGATCACGTCCGCGCGTACTTCTCCGCGGGGAGTCCCCAGGCCGCATGTACGCCGTTCCTGGACCTTGATCACCGGGGAGTTCTCATAGATCTCCACGCCCCTGCCCCTCACTACGTCGGCCAGTCCGCAGAGGTAGCGTGCCGGGTTGATCTGCCCGTAGTCCGGGTGAAGGAGGCCCCCGTGGTATCCGTCCGCATCGATGAACCTCCTGTATTCCCGGGAGCCGACGAACCGGACCGGAACACCGATGCGGGAGGCGGCCTCCGCATAGCGCGCCATGGCCTCCGCGTCCCGGGGCGTGGCGGCCAGGGTGAGGAAGCCGTCCCGGGAGTATCCGCATTCGATCCCGTGGCGGTCGATGATCTCCTGGTAGAGGTCGAGGCCGCTGGCGGTTTTGTCCCGGAAGGTCCGGTACGCTTCGGGCAGGAACCCGCGCCGTGCGGCCAGGCCTGTCATGGCATCGAACGTGGCCCGGGCCGTGAGCGCCAGCACGGCGCCGCCGTTTCTCCCGGAAGCCCCGTTCGCCACCCTCCGGGCCTCCAGGACCACGATCCGTTTCTCCGGGAAGAGCCGGTTCAGGTGGTAGGCGGCGGAGATGCCGAGCAGGCCCGCTCCCACCACGGCTATGTCGGCGTTGACGGCGCCCGTCAGAACGGTCGGATCCCCCATGCGTACCGTTGTGGCCCAGAAGCTCCGGTTGGTTTCGATCATCGCCATGCACCCCTTGTGATCGGGAGTTCAGGGAGAACTCAACAAGCTTCCACCCGGCAGGGCACGTAGCGGTGAAGGGGTGTGGCCGCCAGAGAGTCCCGGTGAATGTTTTTTGTCAGCCGGTTGACGTTGGCCCCGAAAACCTCACCATCGTATTGGAGCCCGAACCCGTGGGGCAACACGACCTGGCCCTTGCGGGCAGCTTCGGAAACATCCAGTTCCACGGTTTCCTGTCCGGCCTCCGTGGTAATCAAAACCTTCCGGCCGTCTTCCAGGTCCAGGCCGCGTGCATCTTCCGGGTGCATTAACAGGGTGCAGGCCCTCTGTTTCCTGTTCCATTCCGGATTTCGCATCAACGTGTTGGCATTGGTCTTCATGTGTCTTCCGGCCACCAGCACGAGGGGATACTCCGGGTCAGGCGCCAGGGCCCTCTCCTCGGATTCTGGCGTGATGCCTTGCACCCAGTCCGCCAGCTCCGGGATGTGGAGCTGGATCTTCTGGTCCGGCGTCTTGATTTCCCGGAAGTTGTCCGGGTGGCTTTTCCCGATCCAGAGACCTTCAGGACGGTCCAGGATGGCCTGGAACAGCTGCTCCGCAAGGGTGGAGGTCGGCGTCAGCTGCAGAAGCGGCATGTAGCTGCGCAGTTTGACAGCCGCCCCCGCCGCCTTGATCACCCGGTCCGGCGACAGGGCTTTCTTTGCCGCCTGTGCCATGGAGAAACCCTGTTGAAGGACCTCGGACAGACCGGTGGAGGGTCGTACACGGGAAAGGCCGTAAAGCGTTATCATGTGTTTCGCCAGACCCCTGCCAAGGCCCTTGGTGAAGAAGTCAGGGAGATCCGGGACCAGGCCTTCTCCATCCATCAGCCGTTCAAAGACTTCCACGGGTTCAAGGATCTTCCCGTCAGGGCTCTTGTATGCCGCCATCATCTGCTGCAGCATGCCCAACAGCATGGAAAGGTGGGCCGAACCCATTGCACTGCCCAGGGTCTTGGCCATGACCAGGGGAAGCCGCTGGAGGGCCTGCGGGTTGTTCTGGGCATAAGCGGCCATTTCCATGGCAAAGGTCAAGGGGTCCTTTTGGGCTGCTTCATAGAGGGAGGCCGGTACCGGGGGAATGAGCCCCATCCGGTCCGCCAGGCGCGTGAAGATCTCCCCGCACTCCAGCCGTTCCCCTTCCGGCGCCACAATGGGGCGGCGCAGTTGGAAAAACATTTCCGGATAGTTCCATGCGAAGAACGTCCCGTCGTACCCTTCATACCCGGACCGGTCGGGCAGGACATAGTGGGCCATGCGGGCGGTCTCGGTCATGGCGAGTTCCACGGTCACCAGAAGGTCCAGCTTTTTGAAAGCTTTTTCATAGGCCGTCGTATCCGCGTAGGAACGCAACGGATTGCTGCCGGTGGTGAGCACGGCCCGGACCCTGTCGGGCCGTCCCGAGAGGATTTCCTCGGGCAGGACGTTGGGGGGGAAGAAGCCGGTGATGGCTGGAAAATCCGTCTCCAGGGTGCGCCATTCCCCGGCATCGCGCTCGTCGCTGTGCATGCCCAGCGGCATCAGGGTGCCGGGGATCACATTGCCCCCAGGCACGCAGTACCTTCCGCACAGGGCCGTGAGTATGGCCTGAAGATAGGACGTGGCCGTGCTGTGGCGGTTCATGAGGACGCCCAGGTCCGGATGCATGCACCAGCTGCGCGTGGCCAAGAGCCGGCACAACTTCTCCACCAGGCCGTATTCCAGTTGACAGACTTCCAGGGCCTTGCGGATGTCGAACCCTTCAAACCAGGGCCGGATCGTCTCCCATCCTGAGACATGTTTGTCGATGTACTCCTTTTTCTCCCACCCCTTTTCCAGAAGGAGGGTGATCATAGCGCGGAGCAGAAGAGCGTCGGTACCGGGCCTCACCGGGATGTGGAGATTGGCGACCCGGGCGGTCTCCGATTTTCTGGGATCGATGGCCACCAGGAGCTTGTCCGGGTCCTTGGAGAACTCCTTCAATACCAGGGGCGCCCTGGGCATCTGGTGGCTCTCCATGCCGTTCCAGCCCCAGGCCACCAGCATGTCGGCGCCGTCTTCGTGGGGAATGGGAACCCGGTTCTGCCTGCCCAGAACCCGCCCGTTGACCCAGAAATATCCGGTGAGTTCCTGGGCCAGCGGGTTGTAGTGGTACCGGGACCCCAGCGCCCGCATAAACTGGATGCCGAACAGGGCGTCGAAATGACAGCCCTGTCCCCCCCCGCCCATGTAAGCAAAGGAGCGGGGTCCGTGCCGGTCGATCACCTTTCCCAGCTTGTCGGCGATTTCATCCAGGGCCTGTTCCCAGGAAATTTTCTTGAACCCTTTCCCGTGACGCTTCAGGGGGTGGTTGAGGCGGTCTTCGTGATGATGGTGGTGAATGACGTTCATCCCCTTGCGGCAGACATAGCCCCGGCTCCTGGGGTTGTCCTTGTCCGGGCGGACCTTGACCAGCCGGTTGTTCTCGACAAGGATTTCCAGCCCGCAGTTCTGCGCGCAGAGTACGCATCCTGTTTTGTGCCAGTTTCCCATGGATCCTCCCCCTGACGGTTCGAAAACAATGGTTGGAATCCCATGTTCAACAGGTTCAGCCGCCGGCAACCCAGTATCTCAAAATTAGGAAGGGAGAGCCATATGTCATTCAGGCGGTTCACCGTTTCACTGCCTAATCACCGTACCCTCACACTTCTAACCCCATGGAATCAGTACCGTTTTCCTGCTTGACATCATATTTCTTTTGCCGTAATTTTGTTCTGATTTGTCTTCCTATCGTAGGCAAATCAAGCGGCTCAGTAAATTGTTCGATGGATACAATAAATATGAACATTTCCATTAAATACGGTTCGGAGAATATCAATTGGGTAGCACTATGTGAAATTTTTAGGCTTGCGCCTCTCGGTACACGCGAACCCGATAAACTAAAAATTGCTACAGAAAATAGTTACGTTGTTTGTTCTGCATATGTTGATGACACAATCATTGGTTTCGGCCGAGCCATTTCTGACGGTCAATACCAATCGGCAATCTACGATATAATCGTATTGCCTGAATATCAAAATCAGGGAATTGGTAAAACAATCATGAATTCTCTGCTCGAAAAATTACCGAAAGAGTCAACAGTACTGTTATTCGTTGCTCCAGGGAAACAGCAATTCTATCAAAAATTCGGCTTTGGTCATTTAAAGACGGGGATGGGCTTATTCCCAAATCCTGAGATGTGGCGAGCCAAGGGCTATTTGGAATAGCAGAGCATCGAACAATCGCTTGCACTCAGACCCGGCGGCAATGCCGGTCTGGTGAAGCGTAGCGTTATCTGTAAAGCAGGATCAAATGAACATCAAAAGGGATAAATATATTTTCACGCAACTGTCTGCACCTTGTGTCGGCTTCGCGTCGGTATTGTTGATATTATTCCTATGCAAAAACAGATTTCCAGAGTTTTTCATCGAATTGAGTTTTCTTAAGGTCTCGATAATTCTACTTGTTTTCATCTTCGTTCTAATGGGTTCTATGGCTCTTTGGGGGAGGGTTCTTGTATTCATGGGAATACTGACAAAGAATGAGGCTAGAGGGTATCCCTACTCAAAATCTTGGGAAACAAAAAAATTATCTTGAACATAAGTCAACAGATAACATCCTGCTGCAAGGAAGGGCGCATAAAATTGCGCCGCTCCTGAGCAGGGCGTTAGACCATGAGGTGACCCCTATATGCCCAACGGTGGATCCGATTGTTGTGGCACGTGTTGGTTCAACGTCAAGAACAAGGGCGAGGCTGGATATGATCATGTCGGTGACCCCGAATCGGATTTTTGCACCATTCGTGGTTTACCAATCGAGGATCCGTTCTACACATATTGCGGCAATCACCCACACCGTAAACCGGAGAGGAAATCTATCCCGATCGGTCCTGTTTTCACAGGGGACTCATCAGGTGCTCGGCAAATATGGAAACCATCTCCGGACACCGAAGAAGTCCGCCAGCATTTACTCAAGTTGCTCGGCGGGATGGAGGAGCAACCAGACTCTGAGTACCCCGTTGGAGTCTATGCCGACGAGGTCGTGGTCTGGCAGTTGGGCGAGTTCAGGGAGGCGCGGGCGGTGGACCGACTTCGACAAATCGCTTCGTTCCAGGCGGACTCCACTGAAACCGGTCCCTTCGGGCGTACTCGTGAAGATTTAGTACGTCTAGCCCGAGAGGCCTTGGACAAGATTAGGCGTGATCCGGTCTAACAACAGCATGCAGGCGGACGACGCTGCGCGCCACCGATGATGCTTAACGTTAGCCCGCAACATCGTTGCCTGAAAGGGATAGAAATGAAACGCTCAACATTGGAGTTGCTATGTTGCCCCAGTTGTCAGACAACAATTACTCTTCGCAATGAACTAGAAGATGGGATTGTGACTGAGGGGGACTTATTTTGTTCGCACTGTGAGCGAAACTATCTTGTCAAGAACGGCATTCCGCACTTCATCAACCCACAAGATCTGGAGGGCCTTAATCAGCGTTTAGTTAGATTCTATAAGATGTATTCACGCTTTGGAAAACTTTTGGAAAAGCTGGTCTTTTTGCCCATGGGTGGAGAGCGTAAGGCTCGTATGGAGATTCTACAGCGATTGGAGCTGGATGTAGGGCGAACTCTTGAGGTTTCGATAGGATCGGGTATTAACCTACCTTACTTGTTTGAGACTCCAAAACTGGGCGATGTATATGGCCTAGATATTTCTGAAGCGCAACTGACTCAATGCCGAAGGTCTGTCATAAGACGAGGATGGTCGGTAGACCTTTTCTTGGGCAAGGCAGAAGGTTTACCCTTTAAATCAGACTCATTTGACAATGTTTTCCACGTTGGTGGGATTAATTTTTTCTCGGAAAAGAAGAAGGCTATTGAAGAGATGATTCGTGTCGCTCGGCCGGGAAGCAAAATCTTAATTGCGGATGAATCGGAACGACAAGCACAGTTTACAGCTCGTTTCCTCCGGTTATCGCGATCAAATCAAGGCAAGAAAGTGGACACATCCATACCTGTTCATTTGGTTCCGGAAACAATGGAAGATATACGGGTGGATGGTATTTGGAAAGCGCATGGTCAATACCATGGATACTGTTTGGAATTCAGAAAGCCGTCATGATTGGTTGATTATCAGTTTGTGTTCATGCAAGACGGGTCGCAAACGATTCGTGCCTGTGAGTCGAGTTGAATACTATCTATAGGCGATCGAATAACGGATGTGAATCCGTTTAGTTTATTATGATTATTGGCTAACTAGCCAGTACACCGGACGGCAAAAAGCCGCCGCCGGTGACCGGCGTGTTATGCCTTATTATGAAACTTCCTTTTTTCAGTTGCTTTCCCGTTCGCCCCTCTACCCCGCATTTTCCCTGGGTTCCTCTTCCCGGTACTCGATTTCCTTTTCATTGTGGATCCGAAATGTGCCTTTGCCGGGATCGCACGCTACGACGTGAAAGCCGGGTTCCTCTCCATCGGCCAGGGACGTTGTCTCGTAGAACATGACCCCTTCCCACTGGAATTTCCTGAATCGATGGTTGTGGCCCATGAAAACCGCTTTCACAACGGTTCTGAATTCATAAATCGTGTGAAAGTACGGGTGGGTCGCCAGGGTCTCTTCGGTCAACGGGGGCGGTGGATCCACGTAGTGATGCCAGAA
>CAYTRL010000022.1:0-27628 GCA_964439795.1 uncultured Thermodesulfobacteriota bacterium | reverse complement strand
CCGTGGCCGAAGTAGATCTGGTTCAGGTAGAGGTACAGGATTTCATCCTTGGAAAGGGAACGTTCCAACCGGTACGCGAGGATTGCCTCTCGAACCTTTCTCCTCAGACTTCTCTCCGGGGTCAGCAGCAGGGACTTCACGACCTGCTGCGTGATCGTACTGCCCCCCTGAACGATCTCTCCTGCCTGGATATTTTTCAGCAGAGCACGCAGGATGCCCAGGAAATCCAGTCCTTCATGATGATAAAAGTTCGCATCCTCCGCAGCCACGATGGCATCGAGCAAGACCTGTGGCACCCGGTCCAGGGATACGATCTTCCTCTTCTCGATGAAAAACTCCCCGAGCAGCGCCCCGTTCTCGTCAAAGACCCGGGTGACCTGGCAGGGGCGGTAATCTTTCACGGTTTCAATGTTGGGCAGGTCCTCGATAACACTCCGGTAGGCCAGGCCGGCAACCACAACGGCCAGGATCAGGAGCAGAAGTCCCGTACCTGCAAGAAACCAGAGGATCTTTCGTTTCAACGACATGGAGACTTTCACCCCGGTGGCTGTTTACACCCCCGTGGATCCCTCTCCCCGGAGGGGTTCGTCTTCGGAAACGAACCATGAGGGAAGATGGCCGGGGGGATCCGGGCGTTGAAGAATCGCACAGAGAATCTCGGGTTCATGAACCTCATCCGGGCGCCGGCAAGAACCCGTCTGATCAACCTCCGCCCGGAAAAGCGGTCAGGCTTCAGTTCGAGTTCCGGAAAAGCCTTCGAAAGGCCCGGTTCTTGCGACTTGGGACTCCATGGAAGGAACGGTGGGTCAACCAACCCTGCAGATGTTCATATCGCCTTCTTCCAGGTGCTTTAATGTAGCAAGATCGAAACGATATGGCAACTGCGGAGCCCCTGGATCAACCGCTCTCCCGCTTCACATCCAGCCGGTCCCGAAGCCCGTCTCCCAGGAAGTTCAGGCCGAGAACAACCGTCATGATAGCCAGTCCCGGTGCCAGGGTCAGGTGAGGAGCCACGAAAAGAAACTGCCTGCCCTCGTTCAGCATGCTGCCCCAACTGGGCTGGGGGGGCTGTGTCCCGAGCCCCAGAAAACTCAACCCGGCTTCCCCCAGCACTGCCCCGGCCACCCCGAACGTGGCTTCCACGATTACCGGGGAGAGGATGTTGGGAAGGATATGTCTCCGGAGCATGCGCCCGTCCCGCACTCCCAGGGCCCGGGCCGCCTGGACGAATTCCGCCTCGCGGATGGACAGGACCTGGGCCCTCACGATCCGGGCGTAGCCCACCCATCCTGTGACACACAGCGCCAGGATCACGTTTCGCAGACTCGGACCGAGGACCGCTGTCAGGGCAATGGCCAGCAGGATGCCGGGGAAGGCCAGGACCACGTCCACGACCCGCATGATCCCTTCGTCCAGGATCCCCCCGTAGTACCCCGCCAGAAAGCCCAGCAGAATCCCCACTGCCATGGAGATAGACACGGTGGTCAACCCCACGGTTACCGAAATACGGGCTCCGTACACCACCCTGCTGAATACGTCGCGGCCCAGCGGGTCCTGGCCGAAAATATGCTCCCGGTCCGGCGAGTCCAGGGCTTCCCCCAGGTGGGTCTTCATGGGGTTGCAGGGGGACAGCCAGGGAGCCAGGAGGGCCGTCAGAAACCAGACCGAGAGAAAAACACAGCCGAAAATAAACGGCATCCTCCCCTGGCCGCCGACACGGATGCCGGTGGCCGGGCCCGGGCTCTTTCCGGGCAGGCGGAATCGGGCAACGGATACGGATCGCTTCATTTTCCTTCTACAGCCCCATCAAACAGGTCCGCGGGAGGCGACCTGGATCCTCGGATCGATCAAAACGTACGCCACGTCGGTGAGCAGATTCACCAGAACGTAGCTCAGGGATATTACCAGCACACACCCCTGGACAACGGGGTAATCACGGGTCTGAATGGCCTGGATCAGCAGGGTTCCCAGGCCGGGCCAGGAAAAGATCGTCTCGGTGATCACCGCCCCGGCAAGCAGGGCTCCGAACTGAAGCCCCACCACGGTCACCACCGGGAGGACGGCATTCCGCAGGACATGTTTCAGGATAACCGATCGTTCTGAAAGCCCCTTGGCCCGGGCCGTGAGAATGTAGTCCTCCCGGAGCACCTCCAGGATCGATGCCCGGGTCATGCGGGCCACGATGGCCGCCATGGATGTCCCCAGTGTCAAGGCGGGCAGGATGAGATGGCGCACACCTCCCATACCGGATACGGGGAACCATCCCAGGTGAATCGAAAAGACCAGGATCAGCAGGGGCCCCAGCCAGAAGTTCGGCAGGGAAACACCCAACAGGGCCAGGAACATGGTGGTGTGGTCCCAGACCGAGTACTGTCGGATGCCGCTGAGAATCCCGGCGGGAAGCGCGATCCCGAGGGAGACAAGCATGGCCGCGAACGTAAGGAGCAGCGTGGCCGGGTACCGTTGCACGATCAGGGCGCTCACAGACTCGCGGGTGTGCAGGGACCGGCCCAGGTCGCCGCGGCACAACTGCAGAAAAAACCGGACATATTGTTCCAGGATCGGCCGGTCCAGCCCCAGTTCCCGTCGCAGTTCCGTGCGATCCGCGGGCAGGGCCGTCTCCCCCAGCATGATCTCCACGGGATCCCCGGGGATGAGATGGATCAGGAGAAAGACGAGGGTGACCACCCCCAGCACCACAGGGACCGCGATCAGCAATCTTCGAACGAGATACGGTTTCATGCAGGGGAACCGTTAGGAATCACGCCGGGGGTCCTTCTCCTGTTTCGCTTGTGCGGCGGTCGGTCCGGTCCGGCGATCTTCCCGGACCTCCCTGGATCCATACTTCCTTCAGGGAAGAGAAATTTCCATCCGGATACAGGACAAAACCCTGCACCCGCCTGTCCATGACGGCCACGTTCACCGCGTACCAGAGGCTCACATAGGGCAGGTCGCGGGCCAGCATCTTCTGAATACGTCCGTAAATCTTCTTCCGGGCTTCCGGGTCGATCACTCCCCGGCCTTCCTGGATCAACCGGTCCACCTTCGGGTTCGTGTAATAACCCCGGTTCGCCCCGTTGGGAGGGATACTGTGCGAGTCGAACAGGTAGTAGAAGATGTCCGGATCCGTGATCCCCACCCAGGTGAGGGTGAAGGTCTGGAAACTCCCTTTCTGTATGTCCGAATAGAAGGTTCCCCACTCGTAGGAGCGGATGTCGAGCCCGATCCCTACCTCGCTCAACTGGCTCTGGATCGCCTCACCGATCCTGCGCCGCAGTTCGTTCTGGGATGTCTTGTAGGAAAGGGAAAACCGTTTACCGGGACCGTTTTCATCCGGATCCGGATATCCGGCCTCGTCCAGCAATTGCCCGGCCTTTTTCGGGTCGTAGGGGAACCGGGCAACATCCGGTTCATACGCCCAGTTCAAGGGGGAGAGAACCCCGGTGGCCGGCACCGCCAGTCCGCCCAGCAGGTGCTCCACGATGCTCTTCCGGTCGATGGCCAGGGCAATGGCTTCCCGAACCTTCCTGTTCTTGAGGATGCCGTCCCGCAGATTGAATCCCAGGTACGAATAGCTCGTCCCCTCCCTCTTCAGGACGGTAAACCCGGGTTCCCTCTCCAGAAAGGACAGGACTCCAGGTTCAATTTCGTTCTGCACCAGGTGGATGGAACCCTTTCTCAGTTCCAGGATACGGACGGTGTTGTCCGTGACGATCTTGAAACGTACTTCCCGAAGCCGGGGACCGCCCCCGGGATAGTCCGGATCCGACACCAACCGGATTTCGGATCCCCGCTTCCAGGAAACGAAGCGGAAGGAACCGGAACCCGGAGGCACGGCTTCCGGCTTTTCTCGAGACGTTTCGGGATCCGGCAGGGGCACGATCCCGATATCCAGGGTAACGAGAAACGGGGCAAACGGCTGGCGAAGGTGAAAGACCACCGTGAGGGGATCCGGGCTCTCCACGGACGCAATCATTTCGTACCGTCCCCGCAAAGGGGATTTGAGTGCCGGATCCAGGATGCTCTGGAACGTGTACTGCACATCCCTCGCGTCCAGGGCGCTGCCGTCATGAAAAAGGATCCCCTCCAGGATCCTGAACCGGTAGGTCGTGGCATCCGGTTGGTCCCACGCCTGCACCAGGTCCTTCACAGGCAACCCGTCCACATCTTTCCGGAAAAGGCGGCGGTAGAGCAGATCGCCGATCCGGGAGGACGCGGCATCCGTGGCCAGGCGAGGGTCGAGACGGGTGGGTTCACTCTCCAGCCCCACCACCAGGATCCCCTCGCTGAGAAGATCCGGCTCCCTGCAGCCGGTTCCTGCAAACAGGAAGAGGGAGATGAAAAGAACGGTTGCGGCCGGCGCGAGCGGCCTCTGTTGAGCGCCCGATTCCATGGAACCTCACCCCGGCGCGCCGAACCCGTGGGCCGGACCACCGGGAACCGGTGTGCGGGTATGGTTAGGTGCCGGGTAGAGACATGGAACGGATGGCATCCGGATCCAGTTCGTCGACGATCCTTGCGATATGCCGTGCCCAGGCCTTCTTGGAAACGGAGAAGGCGGGCTGCTGTTTCTGTGCCATGAAACGCGCCAACTCCACCGCCCGGGGAACCACCTGTTCCGCGGGAACCGCCTCCCGGGCCCAGCCCACGGAAACGGCTTCCGGCCCCGTATAGCGGGTCGCCGTCCATGCCATATCGCGGAACGTTCGCTTTCCAAGGCCGTGCTCACACAGGGCAAGCATACCGGGAAGGAAGGGGATGTTGATGTCCATCTCGGGAAAACAGGCCCACCCCCTGTCCTCTCTCATGATGCGGAAATCGAAACCGCAGGACCAGATGCATCCCAATCCGAAGGCGTGGCCGTTAACGGCACCGATCAGTGGCTTTCCGAAGATGGCGGTTTCCTTCAACAGCTGGGTCATCTGAATGAGGAACGCCACCAGGGGCTCTTTCTCCTGCTGCATCATCCAGTTCAGGTCCAGCCCGTTGCAGAAGAATTTCTCGTGTTCTCCGGTGATGACCACCGACTTGACCGATTCATCCCGATCCATCTCCCCCAGGGCGTCCCGGAGTTCCTGGGTGAACGGACCGTTCAACCGGTTTTCGTTTTCATGGTGCATGGTGAGCACCGCCACCCCTTCCTCAGCCTGAACGTTGATCCACTGCATGATCTGCTTTTCTCCTCTCTGCCTGTACGGGTTTCCGTCCATTGTATCGGCTTCAGTCCCAATAGCAAGAGCGCCGCCCGGTATCTCTCTAAGAGCTTGATATCACTTGGATTTCCTGCTATTTTAATAAATTCCAGTAAACAAAACATCCCAATTTCAGAAGGAGCAGAGAATGAAGAAAGACACGGACATTGTCATTCTTGGAGCCGCACGAACCCCCATCGGCCGTTTTGGAGGGGGACTGGCGGGCATACGAGCCTATGAACTGGCCGGAAGGGCCATGACCGAAGCCATGAAACGGGCAGGAGTGACGGGAGATCAGCTTTCCGATGTGATCCTGGGAGATTGCGTACAATGCGCCGATGAGGCCAACACGGCCAGAACGGCGGCTCTCGCCATCGGAATTCCCCACGAGATCCCGGCGGTTACCGTCCAGCGTCAGTGTTCCTCCGCCATGCAGGCCGTGATCTTCGCCACGCAGCAGATCCTGGCCGGGGATTCGGATATCGTACTGGCCGGGGGCGTGGAATCCATGAGCAACGCCCCTTACCTGCTCCCGTCCGCCCGTTGGGGAAAAAGACTTCAACACGGCCAGATGATGGACGGCATGTGGGAGATGCTTTTCTCCGGATCAAACCTGCTGGAGAAGGGGAAAGGGTACATCATGGGCCAGACGGCCGAAAACCTGGCGGAAAAATATCAGATCTCCAGGGAAGAGCAGGACGAGATTGCTCTGAGATCCCACAACAATGCGGAAGCCGCCACGGTGGAAGGCCGCTTTTCAGACGAGATCATCGCCGTTGAGGTCCCGGGGAAAAAGGGAAAGGTCACCATCGTGGACAAGGACGAACATACCCGCCTCGGCCTGAAGATGGAAGACCTCACCCGGCTCAAACCGGCATTCAAGAAGGATGGGACCGTGACGGCAGGAAACGCCTCCGGCCTGAACGACGGAGCCGCGGCCGTGGTGGTCACCACGCGTGCCAGGGCCTCGGAGCTGGGGGCAACCCCCCTGGCAAGGATCGTCGCCAACGCCGTGGCCGGTGTGGATCCGCGATACATGGGTTACGGCCCCGTTCCCTCCACGGAGAAGCTTCTGAAGAAGACCGGCCTTGCTTTGAGCGACATCGAACTCGTGGAGTTGAACGAGGCCTTTGCGTCCCAGTACCTTGCCTGTGAGAAGGGCCTGGGCCTGAACCGGGAGATCACCAACGTCAACGGGTCCGGCATCGGCCTGGGACACCCGGTGGGGGCCACGGGATGCCGGATCATGGTGAGCCTGATGTTCGAGATGAAACGGAGAGGATCCTCCCTGGGCCTGGCCTCCCTTTGCGTGGGCGGCGGGATGGGGGCTTCCATCCTTCTGGAAAACGAGTAGGCAACACGGGTCCGGGCCGCAGCCTCAGCTACCCCTCATGGTGGATGGTTCCATGCAAGAACATATCGTGGACTGCCGCGGTCTGAATCTCCACGTGATCGACCGTGGACGGGCCTCCCGGCGGGTCGTCCTGCTCCACCACGGGTTCCTGGACCAGGCCCGATCCTGGGACCCTGTGGCAGAGGCCCTCTCTGACGAGTATCGCGTCCTGGCAGTGGACGCCCGCGGTCACGGAGACAGCGGATGGGTGGGCCGTGGCGGATATTACTACTTCCAGGATTACGTGTCGGACCTTTTCGATGTGGCCGGGACCCTTGCCCGCCACCGCCGCCTGATCCTGGTAGGTCATTCCATGGGCGGCATGGTCTGTTCCCTGTTTGCCGGGACCTTTCCGGATCGAGTCCAGGCACTGGTCTCGGTGGAGGGGGCCGGGCCCCCTTCCCTGCCCCCCTCGGCAGCGCCGGAACTGACCCTGGAATGGATTCAGGGGGTCCGAAAGGCCCGAAGAAACCGGGCCGTTCGCATGAAATCTCCGGCCGATGCCGCCCGGAGACTGCGGGCCTACAACCCCCGGCTTTCCCGGGAGTTTTCCCTGCATCTGGCCCGTCATGGAACCCGCCGCTCCCAGGGGGGCGACGGATACGTGTGGAAGTTCGACCCGCTCCATCGAACCCGAACACCCCAGCCTTTTTACCTGGATCAAGCCCGGGCGTTCTGGTCCCGTATCGCCTCGCCTACACTTATCGTCCGGGGAGGGGCCAGCCCTTTCCAGTGGGACCCTTCCGAACACCGTGAGTGCATTCCGCGGGCCTGCACCGTGATGGTTCCATCCGCCGGGCACATGGTCCATCACGATCAGCCGATCGCCCTCGCACGAGTGATCCGGGAGTTTCTCCGTGAAGTCATCAGACCGAGCGCCCGCGGCAGGAAGACCGGGAGCCGGATCTGAAATCTAAGGGAAGTTTTCAGGAGGGCAGGATGCCGCCCCTTGATCGATCACGCCCCGTCCCCAGGAAATCCATCGGGTTTTTCCGGACCATTGAAAGACCGGAACCCGTCCCCCTCAAGACGATATCCTGTCGCCTGTTCCTTCTGTTCTTCCTCCTGTCCGGATGTTCCTCCCCTGAATATGTCTCCGTTCAATCAGCTGCGGGAGAGATGGGTGTCGTCGTTTCCTCGCATCGCGCGGCCACCGCCATCGGTATTTCCATATTGGAGGATGGAGGCAACGCCGTTGATGCCGCCGTGGCCACGGGACTTGCCGTGGGCGTGGCCGATCCGTTCAATTCCGGCATCGGCGGGGGTGGATTCATCCTTGTGAGACTTTCCGACGGGTCCGTCTTCACGGTGGACGGCCGCGAAACCGCTCCCGCCGCCGCCTATCGAGACATGTTCCTCCGGAACGGAAAGGCCGCGCCGGAACGCAGCCGTCAGGGGCCCCTGGCCGTAGGGGTCCCCGGGCTGCTGGCAGGCTACGCACTGGCCCTGGAGCGTGCCGGTTCGATCCCCCTCGGCCGGTTGATCGAACCCTCCATCCGGCTCGCAGAGGAGGGGTTCGTGCTGGAAGCTCTCCATGAAGAACGTATCCGCCGCGCCGCTGAGGCGCTGAAGAACGACCCCGCCTCAAAAGATATCTTTCTGCTTCCTGACGGTAAGCCACGCAGGGCGGGGGCCCTTTTGCAACAGCCCGATCTCGCCGAGACATACCGGCAGATCGCAGAAGGTGGAACCGAAGCCTTTTACCGGGGTGTCTTTGCCAGGAAACTGGCGGCGTACATGGCGGCAAACGGGGGGGTGATCTCCCTGCGGGACCTGGAGGAGTACCGCGCGGTGGTGCGTCCCCCTGTGGTGGGCAGGTACAACGGGACAACCGTGTACGGGATGCCCCCGCCCAGTTCCGGAGGCATCCTCCTGGTGGAAGTCCTCAACATGCTGGAAGCCTCCGGGGTCCTGCGGGGAAAGACCTCCTGGGACCGGCCTGCCGTTTTCTGGACAGCCCGGTTCCTGGCCCGCGCGTTCCAAGACCGCGCCACCCTCCTGGGAGACGACGCTTTCACCCCGGTACCGACGGATCGTTTGATCGGCAGGCCGTATGCCCAACGGTGCGTGCGGGAGATCATGGGAGCCGGGGGCGGGAAACCCCGGGCCCCGGTAACCGGGGGCCCCATCCCCGATGGTCACACCACCAACATCGTCGCGGTGGACCGCTGGGGAAACGCGGTGTGCATCAACCAGACCATCAACCTGAACTTCGGGGCCAAGATCACGCTGCCGGGAACCGGCGTGCTGCTGAACAACGAGATGGACGATTTCAGCGCACAACCCGGCGTTCCCAACGCTTTCGGCCTTGTGGGCAGTGAGGCCAACGCCGTGGAACCCGGAAAGCGGCCGCTGTCCAGCATGTGCCCGGCCATCATCGTACGGGACAACAGGCCGGTGCTGGTTCTGGGAGGCGCGGGCGGTCCCATGATCATCACCGCCGTCCTGCAGACCGTAGTGGATGTGATCGACTTCGGGATGCCCCTGCCCCGCGCCCTCCTCCTCCCGCGGTTCCACCACCAGTATCTGCCCGACGTGCTGGTCATGGAGAACGGCACCCCGTTCCTGAACCGGTTCATGCAGCGGTTGTCAGGGAACAGGATCTCCATACGGGATCAGATCGGCGTTGTGAACGCCGTTGCATGGGAACCGTCACAAAGACGCTACCTGGGGGCCGCGGACCCTCGTGCCGGGGGAACGGCTCTTGGTTATTAGAGGCTTTCACCCGGGAGCGCAGGGCGGATCGTCGATTCCTGAAAGCCGGCGGCGTTGCCGCTTGGCGATTTATTACGCGATCCCCCCACCGTCCCGGGCCTTGCGGTCTTCCCGCATCCGCTCTCGGAAAAGGTCCCAGTCGATCCGGAATCGCGTATTGGCCACGGTCTCCCAGACCACGTCGTGATAGGCCCGCGACGCAAAATACCTGCGAAGCTTTTTCGCCAGGGGATAGATCAGGATCCCTCCCTCCCACGGAACGGTCTCTCCGGTCGCATCTTCCTGCAGACAGCCGTGGTACACGGCCCAGCTCACGTCCGCCAGGTTGTGGTCCTCCGAGTCTCGGATCAGGGCGATGAGCCTGCCCTCTCGAACAGGGTCCAGAAACTTGAACGTTTCGTGATAAAGCTTTGCGTTGTGATAGTGCTGGGGTCGGTTCATCAGCCCGTCTTTGTTCACCCGCATCCCTATCTGCACCAGCATCTGGTAGATTTCGTATCCGATCCCGAGACCGGGATACTCCTGTCCGGGAAGCGGAGGCCTTTCCGAGGAAAAGACCGCCTGCGGGTTCTGCATGCAGATCCATTCAATGAGCATCACGGAGAACGCTCCCTTCTGCTCCTCCCCGGGCCCCCGCAGGCCTTCCGGGATCTGAACCACCCCTTCCCGGGCGATCAGTTCCATGATCATGCGGTCCGGACGCTCCTCCCCCCCGTGGTAGAGACGCATCTTATGACGGAACGGATCCTCCAGGTCCAGGACGAGATGAAACCCTTCCATCCCCTCTTTCCGGAGCCGGTCGAGGATTCCATACTCCTGGAGCGCGGTGAGGATCCCCTCCCGGCTGTAGTAGTTCAGGTACAGCTCCGATTTCTTCATCCCTCCGGGGGAGCCCAGCAGGTCCTCCTCGATGGTCGCCTCGTAGGTGGAACTCATCTGCTGGAGATCCACGGAACTGAGGGTTCGAAACACCCGTCGAAACTTCTTTCCCAGCTTTTCCAGTTTCCAGTTTGGCCGGACGGTGAGCACCGGGCAGGGAGCGTTGTGGATCGCATGGTCCGCAGTACTCCCGTTGAGCACCAGTTCCCATCCGGTCAGTCCCCGCGTTCCCATGACCAGCATTTCCACTTCTTCTTCGATGGCCACGGACAGGATCCTGGAACGGGAGTCATCCTGAAGGATCCGCGGTGTGATGCACAGCCCTTTCTGGTAGGCGTTCATCTCCTGGACCAGGGTTTCCATCTGCTCCCGGGGTGCGGGAGCCGCCTCCTCTTCCCCGTTTTCCTCCCCCCCGGAGCGCGGTTGGTCCGGATCCGCCTGGGCCACGTGCAGTACGATCAGTTCGGCGTCCGTCACGCGGGCCATGTTCAGGGCGGGAGCCATTGCAAGACGGGAAGCCTCGGAAAAATCGGTGGCATAAAGGATCTTCTTCGGGGGAAACCGGTACGATTCCCGGGGCGGGGTCCCCGCCCAGATCCTCCCGTCCAGGAGGCTGATACCGGACCAGATCTTCTGAAGAAACGAACCGAACTCCCTGGGTTTGACCGAAACCACCGGGCACCGGGTTTTTCGAATGATCCGCTCAGCGGTGCCCCCGATGATCCGGTCCTCCACCCCCTTGGACCCGTGCGTTCCCTGCACCACTACGTCCGGCTTCAGGGAATCCACGGCCTTCAGGATCCGGTTGTAGGGAACCCCCTTCTCCACCCGTTCCGAAACGCGCAGGCCCTCCAACGGCATCGAGTCCAGGAACTCCCGGAGCCGGGTCTGAGCCTTGGCCGGCTCCGCATCGGTGAGCTGCGGTTCCTCGTCGGAAACCCCTCGTGAAAACAGGATCCTTCCGGCCAGGGAGTTCTCCGCCACCACAAAAAGGAACACGACCTCCGCGTCCAACTGCCTGGCCATGTCAACAGCGTACCGGCCGCTGACTTCAGAGGCAGGAGAAAGATCCACGGGTGCCAGGATTCTTCCAGAGGCTTTCAGCACTTTTTTCTCCGGATGCGGTGGAGGATGACACTATGTATAATAGAAAAACAAAAGACTGACAATCCCGGATCGGCGGTTCCTCCATGCCCCCCTTCCACGGCCGTATAGTAGACTCCACCTGCTGATGCAGAGTTCCGGTCGTCCGGTCGTCCCATGCGAACGAGGGTGCATTCAACCCGACCCCGTCCCCGGAGAGGCAGGCGAGATCGTCCCCGGGGACGGTTCCATGCACCTTGAAAGAACCGCTCGAAGAGGGTACATTGAAACGGTAAAGGGTTTGAATCTGAAGGCATTTCCCATACACCACGTTCCGTGATCATCACTGCAATCCGGGGCCCACATCCCATGGACATCGTCCTTTTCTACATCACCGTCGTTTTCTACTCGTTGGCCGCGACGGGGTACCTGTCCCATCTGATCTGGATGAAGAAACCCCTCTGGAAGATCTCGCGAGGCCTGCTCATCGCAGGGTTCCTTGTGCATACGGCGTGCATCGTCGCCCGGTACTACGGGACCGGCTATACCCCCGTAACGAACCGCTTCGAGGCACAGATCTTTTTTTCCTGGATCCTCGTGGCCGTGTACCTGGCGATTCAGATCCGGCACAGCCTTCCCGTACTGGGGGCCTTTGTCACCCCCCCTGCCCTGGCACTTCTCCTGCTGGCGAGCCTGGATACCAAGGAGATGGTCCTGCCTGAGAGGCTTGCTCACCTCCTGCCCAGCCACTGGCTGCCCCTGCACGTCCTGTTCGCCTTTCTGGGTGACGCGCTCCTGGGGGTCTCCGCCTGTTTCGCCGTCATGTACCTGATCCAGGAGAGGCAACTGAAGCGAAAAAAGATCGGGGCCCTGTACTATCGCCTGCCGCCCCTGGACGTGCTCGACCGCCTGAGCTACCGCTGCATCAGCTTTGGTTTCCCGTTTCTCACCCTGGGGATTCTCACCGGGTCGATCTGGCTGAAAACGGTTCAGGGCGGATATATCGACTGGCAGGACGGACGGCAGACCGCCACACTGCTCACCTGGTTTCTCTACGCCGCGCTTCTCCACGGGAGGCTCATCGCAGGATGGCGGGGTCGCCGTGTGGCGTGGCTGAATATCGTGGGGTTTCTCGTGATCCTGCTTACCTTTCTCAAGCTTTCTCACTTTATGAAATAGGCTCCATGAAGATTCTCTGTATCGGTCTCAACCATGAAACAGCGCCGGTAGCGGTAAGGGAAAAGCTTGCGCTGGACAACTCCGCCCGTTCCCAGGTCCTCCGATGGCTCCTGGAGCGGACCGGGATCCAGGAAGCGATCATCCTGTCCACCTGCAACCGCGTGGAATTCTATCTGGTCGTGGAAGAAAGCTCCTTTGCCGGGCAGAGCGTGATGGAGGAACTGTTCCAGGTCCACCTCGGCCTCCAGGAGAACGGCTGGGAAGATTTTCTCTATCAACACACCTACCACCGGGCCATTACTCACCTGTTCAACGTGACCTCCGGCATGGACTCCATGGTGATCGGGGAACCCCAGATCACGGGACAGGTGAAAGAGGCCTACCGGCAGGGTGTTCAGCAAAAGTCCGTGGG
Source organism: uncultured Thermodesulfobacteriota bacterium (assembly GCA_964439795.1). Lineage (GTDB taxonomy): Bacteria > Desulfobacterota > DSWW01 > DSWW01 > DSWW01 > CAYTRL01. The sequence continues at coordinate 14,775 of CAYTRL010000022.1, read as the reverse complement.
GATCATTCTCAACCGGTTGCTCCACAAGAGCTTTTCCGTTTCCAAGCGGGTCCGCACCGAAACCGAACTGGCCTCCCGGGCCGTCTCGGTCAGCTATGTGGCCGTGGAACTCGCCCGCAAGATCTTCGGCGATCTCAATGAGCGCACGGCCATGCTCGCCGGGGCCGGAGAAATGGCCGAACTGGCGGCCCAGCACCTGCTCGGCAACGGGATCGCCCGCCTCCTGGTGGCCAGCCGGACCCTGGAGAACGCCCGGCGACTGGCTGAAACGTTCCGGGGGGAAGCCATGGCCCTGGAGGAGATCCCCGGACACCTGGATCGGATCGATATCCTGATCTGCTCCACCGCGGCTCCGGACTACATCCTGCGGGTGGATCAGGTCCGGGAGGCGCTTCGGTCCAGGAAGTACAAACCCATCTTCATCATCGACATCGCGGTTCCCCGGAACATCGATCCGCAGGTTGACGAACTGGAGAACATCTACCTGTACGACATGGACGACCTTCAGAAGGTGCTGCGGACCAACATGGAGCAGCGTCAAAAGGAGCTCAAGAAAGCAGAGGTCATCGTACAGGAGGAGGTCCGTCATTTTCTCCAGTGGCTGAACACGCTGGATCTGGTTCCTACCATCGTTTCGCTTCGCGAACGTGCCGAAACCATCCGCAAGCAGGAGTTGGAGAAGGCCTTTTCCCTTCTGAAGGCCTCCATGAAACCGGAACAGAGAGAGACCATCGAGGCCATGAGCCAGGCCATCGTGAACAAGATCCTGCACGACCCCATCACGGAGATGAAACGGTTGGAACGGCAAGGGGATTCCTCGGGCATCGTGAACGTGGTGCGCAAGCTCTTCTCGCTGCAGTCGGACGAAGGGTGATCATGAGAGAAACGCTTCGGATCGGAACCCGGCGCAGCCCGCTGGCCGTCTGGCAGGCGGAACATATCCGGACCCGGCTGGAGAAGATGTTTCCCGGTCTCACCTGTTCCCTGGTCCGGATCGTCACCCAGGGAGACCGGATCCTGGACGTACCCCTGGCCCAGGTGGGCGGAAAGGGGCTGTTCGTGAATGAAATCGAGTCCTCCCTGCTGCGCGGCGATTGTGACCTGGCCGTGCACAGCATGAAGGACCTGCCCGGCGAACTTCACGCGGGCCTCGTCCTGGCCGCCGTGCCTCCCCGGGAAGACCCCCGGGACGCGCTGATCTGCCGGGACACTTCCCATCGCCTGGCCACCCTTCCCTCCGGTGCCTGCATCGGGACCAGCAGCCTGCGACGGATGTCCCTGATCCGATCCTTCCGCAAAGACCTCAAAACGGAACCGGCCCGTGGAAACGTACAAACCCGCATCCGTCGTCTGGACGAGGGCCGTTTCCATGCCGTGGTCCTGGCCCTGGCCGGTCTGAAGCGGCTGGAACTGGATTACCGGGTCACCGAGGTTCTGTCCCCCGATCTCTGTCTTCCCGCCATCGGGCAGGGAGCCCTGGCGGTGGAGTGCCGCGCGACGGACTCGGAACTGATGGAGATGCTCTCGGTCCTTCACGATCCCGCAACCGCCACCGCTGTCCGGGGCGAGAGGTCGTTTCTGGCCACGGTGGAAGGGGGCTGCCAGATACCGGTGGCTTGCCACGGGACCCTCTCGAACGGGGTCCTGACGCTTGCCGGTCTGGTGGCCGCCCTGGACGGTTCGGCGTGCATCCGGAGCAGCCTGGAGGGCAAACCGGATGACGCAGAAACACTGGGACGCCAACTCGCCGAGGAAATCCTCGAGGCCGGGGGGAGAGAGATCCTGGAGGAGATCCGGGCAGGGGCCGGATAACCTTTTCCAGAGAGGAAAGATCGATCCGTGGAAGAGACCGAAAGACCGCTCGCGGGCAAAAGCGTGCTTCTCACCCGGGAACACTCCCAGGTGGCGGCCCTGGCCCGTATGCTCCAGGAAAAGGGCGCAGCCACGGTGGAGTGCCCGTTGATCGCCTTTTCTCCTCCGGAGGACTGGGGACCCGTGGATCGATGCCTGGAGAAACTGGATCGATACGACGGGTTTCTATTTACGAGCGTGAATGCGGTATCCTTCTTTTTCCACCGCCTGCTGGAGACCGGGACCTCCCCGGCCCCCCTGCTGGAAGCCCCCTGCTTCGCCGTGGGGCCCGCCACCGCACGGGCCCTGGGTGCCAGGAACGTACATGTAGAGGCGATCCCGGACCGGTATCAGGCGGAAGGTCTGGTGGCTCTCCTGGAAAGGCAAGAACTCCGGGGAAAACGTTTTCTTTTCCCGCGGGCACGGAATGCACGGGAGATTCTGACCCGTTACCTGGAAGAGCGATCCGCGCAGGTGGACCTTGCCGTGGTGTACGAAACGAGAAAGGCCGGGGAGAATCAGCAACGGTTACAGACGATTCTGACAACGCGGGCCCTGGATTACATCACCTTCACCAGCACATCCACGGTGCTCTTTTTTGGTGAGATGGCTGACCGAAAGAAACCGGGCCGGACCTGGAAATCCATCCCGGCGGCGTGTATCGGAGAGATCACGTCCGGGACCGCCCGGGAACTGGGTTTTGAAACAGTGCTCACGGCACCGGAATCCACCCTCCAGGGCCTGGTACAGTCCCTGGTGGATCACCGCAGGGGGGAAAGCAAGGCACCCCTTTCCGGCAAACGATGATCACGCCCTGAATAGGGCGTGGCCAACCCGCAAAGGAGAATTCCAATGGGGTTTCCTGAAGAACGGCTTCGAAGGCTCCGTCGTACCGAACCGTTACGAAACATGGTGCAGGAGACCCGCCTCCACCCGTCGGATCTCGTCTGCCCGGTCTTCGTGGTGGAGGGCTCGGGCATCGAGGAGGAAATTCCCTCCATGCCGGGGGTGTTCCGGTTTTCACCGGACCGCCTGCTTCCCGAGGCGGAGGAAATCGCGCGGCAGGGCCTGGAGTCCGTGCTCCTGTTCGGCATCCCGCTGGAAAAGGATCCGGAGGGCTCTTCCGGAACCGCTGAAAACGGGGTGGTGCAGCAGGCCGTTCGCATCCTCAAAAAGGAAACACCTCACCTGCTGGTGATTACGGACGTCTGCCTGTGTGAATATACTTCACACGGCCACTGCGGGGTGGTCCGGAACAACGAGATCGACAACGATGCAACCCTGGAAAGGCTTGCCCGGATGGCCTTGTCCCATGCCGAGGCCGGCGCCGACATGGTGGCCCCGTCCGACATGATGGACGGCCGCGTTCAGGCCCTTCGAACCGCCCTGGACGTGGGCGGATTCCCGCTCCTGCCCATCATGAGTTATGCGGCCAAGTTCTCCTCCGCCTTCTACGGCCCGTTTCGGGATGCGGCAGAGAGCGTCCCCCAGTTCGGCGATCGAAGATCTTATCAGATGCCCCCGGGAAACCGGCGTGAGGCGTTGCGTGAAATCGAACTGGACATCGAAGAGGGGGCGGACATCGTCATGGTCAAACCGGCACTGGCATACCTGGATATCCTTCGGGAAGCGCGTGACCTGTTTCTCCACCCCCTGGCCGCCTACAACGTGAGCGGGGAATACGCCATGGTAAAGGCCACCGCCGCCCGGGGCTGGATTGACGAGAACCGCATCGTGGAAGAGATGCTCACCGGCATCAAGCGTGCCGGCGCCGACATGATCATCACCTACTTCGCAAAACAGGCGGCCCGCATGCTCAAGGAGCAGACATGAAATACCATGTGGAAGAAACCTCGGATGTTACCGCCGAGAACCTGGAGAAGATCCTGAACCACTGGACAACACAGGGCTGGCGTTTCGATGGGATGCAGTTCGTGGTCAAGGAAAGCGCCCGGAGACCTTCCATGGCCTTTCTCCTCTTCGTCCTTTCGGAGCCGGAGGATCCATGATGAAAATTTTTCAAAGGAATAATATTGAAGTATTACATTAGTTATTCATTGTATCCATTTAATAGTTAACCGTTTATTATAATATTTGGTCCAGCTCACGATGCCTTTCAGGGAAACAGACCTTGGACAGTTCTTCATCATTGGGTTCCAGGGGACGAGCCCGGACGACGAACTGCGTACCATCATCCGCACCTGCCGGCCCTCCGGAATCATCCTGTTCCAAAGAAACCTGGAAAGCCCTTCCCAGATACGTGCTTTGACCGAAGAACTCCAGTCCATCCTGCCCGGCCATCCCCTTATGATATCCATCGACCAGGAAGGCGGTCGGGTGTGGCGCTTCCCCTCTGAGTTCACCTTATTTCCCGAGGCAGAATGCATGGGCCGGAGCGGCCTGGAAACCCTGGCACGGTCCGCGGCCCGGGTGATGGCCATGGAACTCTCCTCCGTGGGTATCCATTGCAACTTCTCTCCGGTCCTGGACCTGAATACCAACCCGCGAAACCCGGTGATCGGCGACCGCTCCCTGGGGACCGACCCCGTGACCGTGGCACGCCTTGCCCGGGCCCTGCTCCTTGGTTTCCGGGATTACGGTATCACCGGCTGCGGAAAACATTTTCCCGGTCACGGAGACACCGACCTGGACTCTCATCTGGAACTCCCCGTGTTGCAGCACAACCGGGAACGTCTTCATTCCGTGGAACTGGCCCCGTACCGACGGCTGCTCGAAGACCCTCGCACCCCCCTGGAACTCATCATGACGGCCCACCTGCTCGTGCCCAGCCTGGATCCCACGTACCCGGCCACCCTGAGTTCGAAGATCCTGCGGGGCCTGCTCAGGGGGGCCATGGGTTTTCGTGGCCTGATTGTCACTGACGATATGGAGATGGGTGCCATCACCCGTAACTACCCGCCTCAGGAGGCCGCCTTTCTGGCCCTGCATGCGGGAGCGGATCTCCTGCTCACCTGCCACACCCCCTCGCTCCTGCCCCTGTGCATGGAGACCCTGGGCCGGGCGTTAGAAGCGGGCGAAATCCCGCCCAGGAGACTCCGGGAGTCCTCGATCCGTATTCAACGCTTCAAGACTCGGCTCTTCCGGAGGTTTCCCTCCAAACGAACACGGGACATTCTGTACTCCCGCATCGGGAGCCCGGGACACCGGACCGTGGCGGACCGGATCCTCTCATTCCGATAACATGGACCGATCAACCCGCACCTTTTCTCCTCCATCCCCTTTCACGCCCCTTGACCTTTTTGCCGATGCAAGTGATATATGGAATGTTTTTTTATTCTTGTGTTTTTCCCATGAATGCCCCCGAAAGGAAGCTATCTCTTGCAGGACAAGGACATACACAAAGTGATGCAGATCCTCCGGACCGAAACCCGGAAGCTTGCGGTCCCGATCGTCACAGAGATCTCCCAAAAGCGTCGGGATCCGTTCCAGGTGATGGTCTCCACGATCCTGTCTCTGAGGACCAAGGATGCGACCACCCGGGAAGCCTCTCTGCGACTTTTCAAAAAGGCGGACACACCGGAAAAGCTCCTCGCGTTATCGGAAAAAGCGGTACAGCGGCTGATCTACCCGGTGGGATTTTATAAATCCAAGGCCCGGGTCCTGCACGGGATCGCCCGCGACCTGCTGGAACACCATGAAGGCAAGGTCCCCGAGGACCTGGACGAACTGCTGAAGTTCAAGGGCGTGGGACGAAAGACCGCCAACCTGGTGGTCACCCTGGGCTACGGCAAACCGGGGATCTGCGTGGACACCCACGTACACAGGATCTCCAACCGGCTGGGATATGTACAGACCCGGACCCCGGACGAAACCGAATTCGCGCTCCGGGAGAAACTGCCTCGGAAACACTGGATCATTTACAACGATTTCCTGGTGGCATACGGTCAGCATGTCTGCAAACCTCTGTCCCCCTTCTGTTCCCGGTGCGCTCTGAAACCGTATTGCACCCGGGTTGGGGTTGGGAGGCACCGCTGATCTCTCATGCGGCCCGGGACAATTTCCACGCCGTCCAAACGATTCGTCGGATGGGCGGGCAATTATGACGCAGAGAACCGTACATGAAACAATCCAAACCTTGATTCCTTCAGAAATACAGCCATGAGAAGAGGAAAACGAACTCGAAACTCCCCACGGGGAGGGACGTACAGCCAGCGGGACCTGAAGGCGCTCGCCCGAACGGTCCCGACCCTGAAAAAAAAGAAGAAACGAAGCCTGCTGCCCCTTTTCCTGGTCGCCATCCTTCTCGTTGCGGGCTCCCTCCTGCTCCATCCCCTGTTCGATTCGAGGCTGGATTCATCGGTCCCTTCACGTCATGCACCCGAAAGGCCTGAACCCCTGGAAAACTGGGCCGCCCTTTCCGAACTGCTCGCCCGCAGGATCCAAGAGATCCCGGGCGGAACGTGCATCGAACTTCCGCACGGCGATGACCGGGCCACCATCCAATCCTCCATCGACCCGGAGTATCAGTCCTGGGTGGATGGCCGCCTGCGGCGCAGCATGGCCCTGGCCGGAATCGCCGTGGCGATGCACCCCTCATCTGGACGGGTACTGGCCCTGTCGGTTTTCAATGCGGATCCGGAAGAACCCCAGGCTTTTTTCTGGAAAGCCTATCCCGCCGCATCCATCTTCAAGGTGATCACCGCCTCGGCGGCCCTGGACAGGGGGCTGCTGACCCCGGACTCGGTTCTTGATTACAGCGGTCGCGCTCACACCCTGTACCGCAGGCAGCTGGAACAGAAAATCTACTCCTGGTCCAACCGGGTCAGCCTGGAGAAAGCGTTCGCCCGCTCCATCAACCCGGTGTTCGGAAAGATCGGGATCTATCACCTGGGAGGAACCCTGCTGGAAGCGTACGGCTCCGCCTTTTTCTTCAACCAACCCTTTCCCAGCGAACTGCCCCTTGAAACCAGCACCCTCCACGTACCCGGCACCCCCCAGGGGATCGCAGAGGTGGCCTGCGGCTTCAACCGGGTAACCCTTCTTACCCCGGTTCAGGCCGCATGGATCGGGTCGGTGGTGGCTGCGGAGGGAGCGTCCCCGCCTCCGTGGCTGGTGGAATCCATACGCCCCGGCACCGGCTCTGCCGCGCCGTCCCTGGATCATCAGCAAGCGCCGATCCGTGTCGTGACCCCTCGTTCCGCCCGGCAGATGCAGCGCCTGATGGAAGCCACGATCCGGTACGGGACCTGCCGGAAGAGCTTCTCCCGCCGTAACAGGTACCGTTACACCCGCCCCCTGATTTTCGGCGGAAAAACGGGCAACATCAACGATCCCTCTGACCGGTTGAAATACGACTGGTTCGTGGGGTATGCCAGGGCCCCGGACCCGGAGGAGGACCTGGCCGTGAGCGTCTTGATGTTCCACGGGGAAAAACTGGGCCACCGGGCCAACGTCATGGCCTTTGACCTTATGCGGACCTATTTCCGCCAGAAGAGCCGGGGCAGGACCACCCCGAGGGGACCTTCCTGATCCGCATGTCTCATTCGATTCCCCCGGGCTCGGATGCTGCGTCCTTCCCCTGCCGGAGAATCAGGGACGGGGCGCTTTCTTCCCGGGGCGGGCGGCCCGCTTCTTCTTGCCGGCCGATCGGCTCGTCTCCGGTTCGGACCCGGATCGCTGCTGCTGCAGGATGGCAAATTCATACCCGGCGGCCAGGGCGTAGAAGCTGGCCTGGTTGATGTTCTGGCTGGCCTCGGAGACCCTCCAGACCGTACTCCCGTCGCTCAGCCACACGGAAACCTCCACCGAGGCCTTGGTGCCGCTCCTGGATTCATAGATCCGCGCGGAAAAATCGATCAGCTTCACCTCCTGCAAAAAGGGGAAGGCGGGTTTCAGCGCCTTTTTCAGGGCGTTTGCCAGGGCGTCCACCGGTCCCACGCCGGTGTCCGCTTCATGGATCTCCCGCCCCCCGGCCTGCAGGACGATGGTGGCCTCGGGTTCAGATCCGTCGTCCACCAGGTGAAAGGTGCGCAGGATCCTGAAGGGAGGTTGGTATCCCTTCAACGCGTGCAGGATGTTCAATTCCCGGTTGGCGTTGATCACCTCGAGTAAAAGAAGAGAAGGTTCTTTTTTTCGGCTCATCTTTCGTCCCCCGGTCGGATCCCCGGTATGGTTTTTCTTATCCTATTTCTTCTCGTAGGCTTTTTCGATGAATCGGGTCTTGTGGGTGGAGCGCTCCAGACTCCGGGCCGGGATCCACTGGATCGAGGGACGTACCTTCAGCAGCCGGCTCATCTTCTCCCCGATCTCTCCGGCCAGGTCGTCCAACTGTGCGTCCGGAAGATCCTCTCCCCGCTCCACCTTCAGTTTCAACGGGGGCGTCACCTTGGGAGGAGGCTCGTCCAGCACGATGCGGAACTCGCCCGTCACCCGGGGCACGAACGATGTGATGACGTTGTCCACGGCCGCCGGATAGATCATCACGCCTTTTACCTTGAGCATGTCGTCGATCCGTCCCACCATCTGTATGCGCAGGCCGGTCTTTCCGCAGGGACAGGGATCCGTGAACACCTGGATCACGTCGCCGGGGGTGTGCCGGACCACGGTCATGCTCTCCCCTTTGAGTGGGGTCATGACCATGACCCCTGTGGCGCCTTCTTCCATGGGGAGCGGTTTAAAGGTCTCCGGGTGAACGATCTCCAGCAGTGCGGTGTCCTCGGTGATGAAGTGCATTCCGCGGTACGTATCGTCGTCGCAACAGACAAACGCCATGGGGCCCAGCCCCATCCCATCGAAAACCCGTGCCTTCCAGGCCCCTTCCAACTGTTTGCGGACCTCGGGCACCCCGGCACCGGGTTCCCCTCCGCATATCAGGCGACGCACCTTCAGATCGCCCACCGACTGCCCGATGACCTCCTGGGCCCTCTCCGCCACGTATTCGGCGAACGAGGGCGTGATGAACATGGCATCGATCTGGGGATAGGCCAGCCCCAGCATCCGAAGAAAGTTCAGCAGACGGTCGGTACCCGCCTCGGCGCCCAGGGGGATACAGGTCACCCCCCACTGGGTCATGGCGATGACCACCGGCATGCCGGCGCCGAACATGGACAGGCCCATGGCGTGCACCACCACGTCCCCCGGCCGGATCCCCATGCGCCAGCAGGCCCGGGCCAGGCTCTCCGTGTTCAACTCCAGCTCTTTTTTCGTAAACGTGTAGGGGGTAGGTTCCCCGGAGGTCCCGGACGTGGAACAGATCAGGACCAGGTCTCTGGGGGAGACGCAGAAGAACTCCCCCGCGATGGCCATGAGCCCCTCCCCCAACCGGTCGATGTACTCGGTCATCAGGAGGCTCCGCAGCGCATCCTTGGTGTAGACCGGGAAGGCGCCTTGAAAATCCTCCAGGGAGCGGATCTTATTCACGTCGATCTTCTCCCGGTCCCACAACCCCTTCCAGAACGCGGATCGGTCGTACATGAAACGAAGCATCTCCTGAAGGTTCTTCATCTGGATCTGTTTCATTTCCGGTGTGTTGAGCTTCGTCTCCACCTCCATGTTCCAGTACGGCCGGTCGGTGATGCTTCCGCTCATGCTTCCCTCCGCTGGCAGGCTGTTCTCTTCGCTCCACATGTTGCGGTACGCGCTGAATCGCCTCTTCTCACCTGTTTCCCGTCCGGCGCTTGGCTTTCTTCCGGGCCGGGGCGGGCCGGACCGTTTTCGCGCCCCCCGGCCGTTCTCCCGGGGACAGCCAGGGGAGACGGTAGGAGATCTTTCTCTTTTTCATCAGGCGGATCACATCCTCCGGGCGTTCCATGAACTCCTGAAAATCCAGCTCTCCGGTGTATTCACAGTTCTCCGCCTCGTGCATCCGGCACACATCGGGCCTCTTTGGGTAAACGCGGCAGCTGGAAGAGTCGTCCAGGTGCATGCACGGCACGTCCACCATGAGATACCACTTCCGTTCATCGATATATACGGCCACCTTTTCGTGACAGACAAACCAGTACAGTTCGTCCCAGTCCAGACGGGTACGCGGAGGTTCCATCTTCTTGACGATGTATCGGCAGCAGATGGCCCGGCAGACTTCCGGGCAGAAATTCTCCCGTGGGGCATGGTCCGACATGGGATGATCAACCTTCTTCCAGAAACGACCCGGAGAAAAACGGAGGTTATTTTTGCAGTTCTTCAATGATGGAAAACATCTTGTCCCGTGCCTCGGAGATGAAGGCGTCGAGGTTCCTGCGGCTGTTGGCTGTCATCCCTTCCGGCGAACCGTCCAGAACGACGATCGGCTTCAAGGTTACCGCGATCTCCAGGGCCTCCTCCACCTCATGGAAGAGTTTCTTCAGGCTGGAGGTCAGCCCTTCATCGTACTCCATCTCCAGGGCCTCCATCATCGCAAGCATCACCGCGGCGTTCCCCTGGGCCGCGTAGAAGTAGTTGTCCGTTTCCCAGGATGACACCGCGGTTCCGTCGGGGTTCCGGGTCCGGTAGAGGTTGGCGTGTGCATCACCCAGCAGGCCGGCCCAGGCCTCGAACAGCTTGATCAGCTCCACGTTCCTCAGGTTCAGGGGACGGGATGTGGGCGGGTCCGCCTGCATCCCGTCGATGTAACCCTGCAGCGCCTCCACCCCCCGGGAAAACTGCTTTTCCGCCGAGGGGAGCATGAACTTCTCGGCATCGTTCCGGAACATGGTCTCCGCCAGCCTCAGGTTCGTGTCGAACTCGTCCGAGGAAAGCTTGGTCAGGTTGTCCCGGAAGACGCGGTTGGTCTCCCGAACCCCCTGGATGATCCCGATCTGCCGGTTGGCGTTGTTGTCCGCCCAGAACCAGGGACCCCACAGGAACAGGTCGTTGGGCCTCCAGCCGAACGGGGCGTTGAGTTCGTGATCCATGACCTCCAGGAGGGTCCGGGCGATGATCTCGCCCGGGTGCGCCCCCTTGCCTTCAGGAAAGACTTCGGCCGCAGAGTATTCCATGTGGTTGTGGGTCTTCTGCGCGAAATGCAGGGCCAGGCTCGACCCGGCCGCTATGAGAACCACGGCCGCCAGAGAGCCAAGAGCGATTTTGATATTCCGGTTCATGGACGGTTCCCTTCTTCGAAGATGCCTTGGTTCGTGCGTTCCCTTTCCTCCGGAAGATCCCGGCGATCCGGAAGGGTTCCTTTAAGGTAAGAAAAACCTCCGGGGACTGTCAACACACCGGGCGCCTCGCACGGCAGCGACGGAATAGCCGCGTTGCATCTATGAGCAACAGAGACAGACAAGACGTCAATGGTATCGGACCCCCATCTCTTTTTCAATTCCACGGTGATCCCGTACTGTCACCGGTCCCTTGACAGGTTCCGGGGCTTCCGCCTAAGATCCATTAAGAAGAAAGGAAACACCAACCCTTAGAAAGAAAGGGGCATGGATGATCAAGTCACGATTCCTGATCCCACTTATCGCCGCGGCTATGGTCTTATCCTCCGTTCCAGTTCATGCCGGGGGGTGGGGACCGTACTTCTCCTGGTCCCGTGATATCCCGAAAACGGGGTTTCCCGGGTTGGTGCAAGATGAAGTTATTGAATTGGTAAAACAAAGTGGCGTCCCGGATGAACTGATTACCCTGCTGGAAAATTCCATGAATGACATGGAGCTCAAATTCAACCAGGACCACATCACCTTTGGCGTGCTCTACGACAGTGCTCCCTCTCGGGACAAACTGTTCAACTTCCGCATGAACCTTGGGGTTGATTTCGCCGTTTCCGGGGATGTCACCGACGTCTCCTTCCCTTCCACCGGCTACGCGTGGGTTGACGAACTGGCTCTTCGAGGGGGCGATTACGTGGGTTCCCTCCTTGACAGCACCGGGTACGGCGGCACCCTGCAGTTCACCTTCGGCTTTGCCCCGATCCGTACACAGCTCCTGAAGTGGTGGCTCGGCCCAACCATCCGTATCAATGGTAATTATTTTCCCCTGGATGTTTCGGTCCCGGAGTTTGGCAATTTGAAGCATGGAGGGACCGTGGCCCTGGGTGGCGGCATCGAGTCGGGTGTGAACTTCCACGTCACCTCGTTTATGTCCATCGGCGTGACCGGCGGGTTTCTCTGGAACGCTTACGGGCTGGGAGCCGCCGTGGAGGACGCGAACCAAGCAGTCTCGGACGGCACCTTTTTCTGGGGAGACGGCCCCATGTTCCTGGTCCAGGTCTCCGTTTTATTTCACACGGGAGACGACCGGACCGCTTGGGAATAGCCGGATTCCTGGAGGCAGGTGAACAGGCACCTCCTGTGGTATTCCACCCCCCGAGCGTGTCGAAAGAGCTGAGCAGGTCTATCCACCCAGCCCTTGCGCGCGGAGAAAAGCACGAAAATCCCCGGGCAGGGGACAGCGGATTCTGGTTTCAGAACCGTCTTCCGGGTGATGGAACCGGATCTCCGAAGCGTGAAGGAGATACCTTGGGGGCCGGGGGACCCACCCCGGCCCATCTTCGGGTCCGGGGCCGTACAGCCCGTCCCCTGCCACCGCATGTCCCAGGTGACCCAGGTGAGCTCGAATCTGATGACGGACCCCGGTCCTCATCACCAGTCGCACCAGGCTGCAGTGCTCCCCGGATCGAACCAGCCGGTAGGAGGTCTCTGCCGGGTACAGGGTCCTCATGGGGTACCGTTGAGAGAGATCCCGGGATACTTCCACCTTCCGCGCTCTTCTTCCCCTGCTTCCGATCGGCAGGGAAACGGTTCCTTCCGCTTCCGGTCGGCCCAGGACCACGGCCAGGTATATTTTCACCACTCGCTGCTGTTCGAACTGGCCGCGCAGCTGTTCAAACGCGGCGCCGGTCCTCGCCGCCAGAAGCACGCCCGACGTATCCCGGTCCAGTCGGTGCAACAGGCCCGGTTCCCGCGCTGAATAACCGATGCCCTGCATTTCCGGGTAGCGGGCCACCAGGGCGTTCGCCACCGTTCCGCGTTCTTCCGCACGGAGGGGATGAACCGGCCGGCCCGGCGGTTTGGCCACGGCCACCAGGGATGGATCTTCCCGGAGGACCTCCAGGTCCAGATCGGGATCGGGAACAACGTTTTCGCATCCCCTCACCCTCGGGAGGTCCACATCGACCCGTCCCCCGGATCGAAGGCGAACCCCTTTTCGAGAGGGTTGCCCTTCACATCGCACCCTGCCCGATCCGATCCAGGCAAGGATGTCCCGCCGCGTGGTGCCGGGAATCTTATCCAGAAGAAAGCGGTCCAGCCGCATACCGGCCTCCTGTGGGGACACCTGATAGGAAAGCCGTTCCGAATCATCCGAAGAGTTCGGTTTCATGCGTGGGTTCATCTCCAGGTCTGCCACCGAACGGTTGATTCACATTCCAGGAGCGTATTCAGACGAGCCGATGCTCCCGAAGAAACGACCCCACGTGTCGGTTCACGGATTCCGGGTCCTCTTCCAGAGCCCGGTGGGAGCATCCGGGGAGGATCTCCAGGCGGAACCCGGGAAAGGTTCCGGCCAGATCCCGACAGTTTTCAGGGGAAGCCAGGCGGTCCCGGTCCCCGGCCATGAAAAGAACCGGGATGTTCCTCCGGGGATGTGGAGGTGGGGGATGATAAAAAAGCATGGAGGAAAGGATGTGAAAACCCGCCTGAGGATCGGTTCGACACAGGGCATCGAGCCAGCCGTCCGTTCTTCCGGGGAAGGGTTCGCCCGCGGGTCCCCCCGGTTCTCTTGCCCCGGTCTGCGCAGGTGCGTATGCGGAGCGGACGGCCCGGAGCACCTTCCAGACCGGGACCCCCAACGGCAGCAGGAGAGCCTTCACGGACCGGGCAGCCAACCGATCCAGGGGGACCGGAACGAAGGCCGAGAGGGGACCCGTCAGGGCACCGCATAGCCCCACGATGGACAGCACCTCTTCCGGACACCGCCGGAATATTTCCAGGACCACATGTACCCCGATCCCCTGTCCCACCAGGACCGCCTGTTCGATACCCACCCCCTCCAGCAGAAGAAGGGCATCCCGGGCCAGGGTCTGCACACCGGGTTTCTCGTGGGCGGTCGTCCCGGCTGAAACCCCCTGCCCCGGATATTCCCAGAGCAGCAACCGGTGCGAGTGATGAAAGTGGGTCACCAGGGGCGTCCAGGTCTCCACCCCGCTCAGGAGCCCGTTGCAGAGAAGCATCACCGGCCCCGTTTCCCCGCACAGCCAGTACCGCAAGGCCTGCCCCTGCCGGTTGTACACGGTCCCCTTCTGCGCCCGACGGCTCCAGGGTTCCTGTCCATCGGTCCTGCTGTTACCCCGCATCTTTATCTCCACGTGTTCCGGGCCGTCCGAAAAGGTCCCCTGTCACACGCCGGGCCGTTTCCCGGGCCTCCCGCGAACAGTCGTTCAGTCCCACCCCACGGTATGCGTTTCCCGTCAGATAGATACCCGGGAACTGTTCCAGGCGTTTTTCAATCTCCTGCAACCTTTTTCCGTGCCCCACCGTGTATTGCGGGATCGCCTTGGCATGCCGGACGATCCGCGAAAACTGCACTTGTCCCCTGGACTGCAGGCCCTTCTCGAAGACGTCCAGCACCTGGTCCTGCAGTTCTTGATCGTCCCGGGAGAGGATCCACCCGTTCCGCCACCCTCCCAGCATGTTTCGAGTAAGCTGCTTTCCTTCGGGAGCCCTTCCGGGAAAGATGCTCGAGGTCCACAGAGACCCCAGCAGGGGCAGTCCTTCTCCATAGGGAACAACGAACCCGAATCCGTCCAGAGGCCCGGGACCCTGATCCGCGGGAAATCCCAGGCCCACAACGGCTACGGACGCGTACGGAATCTGGAACAGCAACCGGGAGACGGCAGGATCCAGCGATTCCAGGACCCATGAAGCGGTGTGCGCCGGAGCGGCCAGCACCACGGCATCCGCCTGAAACTCCCTGTTCACGTCCTGGTGGCGGCACAAGATCCGGTAGGCGGGCCTACCCGCCGCCCCGTTGGGATCGGCCAGAACC
>CAYTRL010000021.1:0-27721 GCA_964439795.1 uncultured Thermodesulfobacteriota bacterium | reverse complement strand
GCGGAGACGGGGATTTCTTCGCAAGCGCCGCGGGCTCCCGGGGCGGGTGGGGCGATGTCCTGGAACGGGAGTACGACCTCATCGAGAACGACGTCAAGTACGGCTGGATCTCGGAGAAGACCGCCGAGATCGTGTACGGGGCCCGGGGGGACGAGCACGGCAAGGTGAACAGGGAGGAAAGCGACCGGCTGCGGCAGGAGATGCGGGAGCGAAGGAAGGAGAGGTCCATGGACGCGGGGACGTGGTGGAAGGAGGAGAGGGAAAAGGTCCTGAAAAAAGAGTGGCACGAAGACATCCGGAACATGTACACGGACTGCATGAAGTACGGGAAGTTTCGGGATCAGTTCATGGGCATGTGGCAGCTCCCGGAAGACTACGGCATATAGCTCTCGTATTGCGAGGAGGAGATCATGAAAAAATCGGATAACGGGTTCAGCAAAAGCAACTTTCAGCGCCTGATCGACGGGACGCTTCCCTGGGAGGAAGTGAAGAAGGTGATTCGGCTTTCGCCCAAGGATGCGGACCGGTTCAAGAAGTATCTCGAGATTCTGCAGGAAAAGGTCCCCTGGAAGGATCGGATCCTGCTCCGGATCTCGGACCACCTGTACATCGTACAGCAGGACGGCGGCGGGCGGATCGTCAAGTGCGATTGCGGGCACGAGCTGGACGACTACCGGGTCAACTGGAAGCTGAGCTGCCGGGTGTACGTACGCAGGACGGACGAGGAGATCGCCGAGGTGATCACGATCGAGGAGGCCCGGCACAATACGGACCTGGTGGAAATGCGGGAATATTTCTGTCCGGGTTGCTACGCGCTGCTGGGGGTGGAGGTGGTGCCGCCGGGCTATCCCCCCATGTTCGAGATGTTTCCGGACCTTGACAGCTTCTACCGGGAGTGGCTCGGAAGCCCCCTGGAGGACGAGAGCCCGGAATGGTTTCAGGACCGAACCCTGGAAAAAGTTGAAGCGTGGGCGAAGGAGGCTTAAATGGCGGATACGAAATACATTGTGGCACAGGATGCCGGCGGGTCCATGACGGACTGCTTTCTGGTGGATACGGAAGGCAACTTCTCCACCGGAAAATTCATTACCCACCCGGGCGCGGAACGGGTCAGCTACCTGGGCTCCCTGAACGATGCGGCCGGCAAGTGGAAGATGGATTCGAAGACGATCCACAACAGCGCCATCTCCTGCACGTACACCGGCACGTCCATGATCAACATCCTCCTCACGCAGGGGGGAAGCAACGTGGGCCTGCTGGTCACCCGGGGGTTTGCCCATCTCCCGATCATGGAGCGGGGCCTCACGTGGATCGGCCAGACCTATGAGGACATTCTGCATCAGCAGCTTCACGAGCACACGCCGTGGCTGGTGCAGCCCGAGAACATCAAAGAGGTCACGGAACGGATCAACGTGGGCAGTTACTACATGCAGCACCACACCCTGCCCGGAACCGTGATGATCCCCATGCTGGAGGAGGACGTGGTCCGGGGCGTGAACGAGATGCTCGACAACGGCGTGGAGATCATCGCCTGCATGACCATCGGGTCGTACACGAACCCGGTGCACGAGAACCGGATGGCGGAGATTTCCCGGCAGGTCATCGCCGAACGCGGCCTCAAGATTCCGGTCATCACCTCCAATGAGATGTGTTCCGTTCCCAACGAGACGGAGCGGTTGAAGACCCTGCTGATCCAGTGCTACATCCAGGAGACGGCGAGAAAAGCGTTGATCCTCGTGGAGGACGCCGCCCGGGAGGAAGGGTACGACCGGGACCTGATGACCCTCCTGGGATACGGTGCGGCCGCCACGGTCCGGTACCCCAAGCTGGCCGAGGCCGTTGCCTCCGGGCCCACGGGCGGCCTCCTGGGGGGGAAATTCATCTCGGAGTTCCTGAACCTCCCCAACATGATCTGCTGGGACCTCGGGTGCACGACCTGCGACGTGGGCCTGATCGCGGGCGGCCTGCTGCCGGTGAACAAGTCCCCCGAATTCGCAGGTCACAAGGTGCGCATGCCGATGATCGCCATCGACTGCCTGGGGGCGGGCTGCAGCCACGTGGTGAAAGCGGATGCGGCCAGCGGCCGGATCACCATCGGTCCGGAAAGCGTGCGGGCCGACTTGGGGACCATGTACACATCCGACGAGGTGACGATCGGGGACATCGATATGACACTCGGTTACGTGAACCCGGATTACTATCTGGGCGGAACCATCGAGGTCAACCCCGAGAGGGCGAAAAACGAGCTTACGAAGCGGATCGCGGAACCTCTGGGGCAGGACGTCTATGACCTGTCCCTGAAGATTCTGGATCTTCTGCACGACAAGGTCGTAAACCACATCAACGGGATCATGCTGTCCAAGGGGCTGAACCCGGCGGAATTCACGCTGCTCGTCTACGGCGCGGCCGGGCCCCTGCACCTGTGGGGGGTGGACCGGGTCATCAAGTTTAAGGAAGTCATCGTTGTCCCCTGGGCCGCAGTGTTTTCCTCGTTCGGTGTTGCTGCGGCCGATTATTTTCACCGGTACGACAAGGCCGTCACCTTTTTCCTCACCCCGGACATGCCGGACGAGGTACGGCTCATGCAGGGGCAGGTGTTGAGCCAGACCTGGGCGGAACTGGAGGAACGCGGCTGCAGGGAGCTGGAGGAAGAAGGCTTTTCCCGGGAGGAGATCACCTTCCGGCACGGAATATCCTGCCGGTACATCGGGCAGCTGTCCGCCTGGGAAGTCCCCGTGTCCGTGGGCAGGGCGGACAAGCTGGAAGACCTGGACGGGATCATCAACGCCTTTGAGGAAAACTACACGACCATCTATCCCGCGGGAGCACGCTTCCCCGAGTCGGGCTACCAGATCACCGAGATCTACGTGGAAGCGGCCGCGGTCAAACCGAAACCGGTCATCCATTCCTATCCGCTTCAGGGCAAAGAGCCCCCGGAAAAGGCGCGTAAAGGCCAGCGGAAGGCCTTCTTCGACGGGGAATGGATACCCTTCGATCTGTACGAGCAGGATCTGCTCGAAGCGGGTAACCGGATCGAAGGGCCCGCGATCATCGAGCACACGCAGACGACCTTCCTGATCCCGCCCCAGAACTATGTGGAGATCGATGAACACAAGTTCATGAGGTACAGGAGGAAGTAACCAGGGCGCAACCTGCCACCGTTTACCACATCCGGAGGGAGAAGAGGATGGGAAGTCCTTTCAAGGGAACATGTACTTTTGAAAACCTTCTTTCGCCTATTTCCATCGGCAGCGTGCAGTCACCAAACCGCATGTTCAAACCTGCCGCGGGAACGAAACTGTTCAAGGACAGCGACGGGTACGTCACGGAAAAGGGCAAGCTTCTTTACGAAGCGTGGGCAAAAGGGGGCGTGGGGTGTGTCGTCGTCGAATCGCCCGCCATCGCCGATGCATTGAGCGTGGATACGATCGGGAAATACGAGATCACCGACGACAAGTTCATTCCGGGATTGGCCGAACTGGCCGACGGGATTGTCAAGCACGGCGCCCTGGCCTTCCTGCAGCTCTACCATGCCGGCCAGTGGCACCTGAGGGACATCACCGGGCTGAACCCCGTGTCCTCGTCTCCCCATCCGCCCATATCCGAGTTCGCCAGCGTCGGGGATTTGAAAACGCTTCTGACCCTGCCTCCGTGTGAAGAGCTGTCCATCGAAAAGATCGATATCATCGAGCAGCAGTTCATCGATGCGGCGGAACGAGGCGCCAAGGCGGGGTTCCAGGGCGTGGATGTCAATGCCGGGGCGAACCACCTGCTCGCGAGTTTCGTGTCCCGGCACTGGAATTCCAGAAACGACCGGTACGGCTGCGACAGCCTGGAGAACCGGACGCGGATCGTCGTCAACATCATCCAGGGGATCAAGAAGAGGCTGGGGGACGATTACCCCATCATCGTCACGATGAACGGCCTGGAAAACGGCATGGAGGGAGACGGCATCACCGTGGAGGAAGCCTGTGAAATCGCGAAGATCTATGAAAACGCGGGCGCCAACGGGTTTCAGGTCCGGGTCTATGAGATCTACAACCGTGCGTGCTACTGGCTGGAGCAGTACTATTACCCCGAGAAGCGGGACCCGCTTCCGCCGGGTCTGGACTTCAGCCGCAAAGGCGTGGGCGCATTCAATGCGGTGACGGCTGCCATCAAGCAGGCCGTCTCGGTGCCCATCCTGACCCCCGGCAAGTGGGATTTCAACCTGGAATTCGCCGAGGAGATGATCCGGAAAAAACACGTGGACATGGTCGGAATCGTGCGTGGGCTGTTCGCGGACTGTGAACTGCCCAACAAGATAAAAGAGGGGCGGATCGAGGATATCGCTCCCTGCACCGCCTGCCTCACGTGCCTGACGGGGGGCATGTTCCCCGTACGCTGTCGAATCAACAAATTCCTCGGGGGCGAAAAGGAATATTTCAGCTATCCCGGGATCGAAAAGAAAAAGAAGGTTCTGATCGCGGGCGCCGGGCCCGCCGGCCTGGAGGCGGCCCGCGTCGCCGCCCTGAGAGGCCACGAGGTGACGCTCTATTCCAAGGAAAAGTACCTCGGCGGTCTCATGAACATGGCGAACGTCGTCAAGGGAACCTACCCCGAGGATGTGCAGAAGATCGTGCGATACTTCAAGGTCCAGCTCGAGAAAAACCGGGTGCATCTCGTCAAGGGAAGAGAAGTCGACCCGGATGTCGTTGAACAAGAGAAGCCGGACGTGGTCATCCTCGCCACGGGCGCCCTCTTGTCCGACCGGGTCATACCGGGGGGCGACAACAAGATCGTCATACGGGATGAATCTCTCCGGCGCCTGATGAACCTCTCTTTGAAATTCGTCTCGCCGGCCACCATCAGCAGGATGACGGAGCTGTGGATGCCCGTGGGGAAGTCCGTCATCATCATGGGCGGGGACATCAAGGGCCTTCAACTGGCGGAATTTCTCATCAAGCG
Organism: uncultured Thermodesulfobacteriota bacterium; assembly: GCA_964439795.1. GTDB lineage: Bacteria > Desulfobacterota > DSWW01 > DSWW01 > DSWW01 > CAYTRL01. The sequence goes on along the minus strand of CAYTRL010000021.1, from coordinate 22,774 downwards.
CGGCAGGAAGGTGACGGTGGTCACGGAGGAGGCGGCCAACAAATGGGGGGAGGGGTTACCCAATTTGAACAACTACAAGCTGAACGTGTGGTTTCAGCAGCAGGACATCGAAGTGATCCGGGAGGTCCGGTACGGGGAGATCACGAAGAATTCCCTGATCGTTTCCACCAAGGAGGGGGAACAGAAGACCCTCAACGCAGATTCCATCGTTCCGCTCTTTCCCCTGCGGAAGGACGAAGACCTCTTCACCCGTCTGCAGGGCAGGGTGCCGGAAGTTTTTTCCATCGGAGCGTGTAACAATCCGAAAGCGCTGATCGTGGATGCGATCGCGGATGCATCCGAGATTGCGTCATCCATATAACCGGTGCGCACTCCCAACGGGAGCGGCGAGAGACCGTCCACCGGAAACGGCAGGGCCGCCGGGGTGCAACGGGATCAAAACGATAGATGAGAAAGGATGAAAAACCATGGATGAGACCCGAACAGTAGCGGAGTGGATTGTCAATGCAAAGTACGGTGATTTTCCCCGGGAAACCGTCGACTGTGCAAAGGGCCTTCTCTTGAAGACCGTCACGGGCATGGTGATCGGCGCCCGGGAGCCCATCGGAAAAACCATCACCAACTACCTCGCCCGCACCGCGGCCCCCCCCGTGGCGGGGGTCACCGGCGGCGGCTTTCGCACGAGCGTGGAAGATGCCGCTTACGCGCACGGCGTCTTTGCCCATGCGTCCGAACTGGAAGACGACGAATTCCCGCCCACCGGGGACGGCCACGGCAACTACTGGTCGTTCCCCGCGATCCTGTCCCTGGCGGAAGACCAGTTCTCCAGCGGGCGCGAGATCATCGTCTCCGCGGTTGCATCCTGGGAGATCCTTTCCCGGCTCACGCGTGCGGCGTGCGCGAAGAACCTGGAAGGGAAAATGGAGTTCACCGTGGCGAACTCCACCGGGATCTCCACGGCGTCCTACAACGGGACCGTCAGTGCGGCCGTGGGGGCGGCCCGGCTGATGAAGCTGAATGCGGATCAGACGCAGAACGCCTTGAGCCTCTCCGTGGCCCACGCCGCGGGCAAGGTGGCCCAGCTCGGCTTCGACGCGCACTTCATCGAGTCCGGGAACAGCTGCCGCACGGGGATCCAATCCGCGATCTTCGCACGGGAGGGGCTCACCGGCCGGCCGGACATCATCGAACGGCCGGACGGCGTTTTCGGGCCCGTGTGGGCCCAGGGAATGGTGGATCTGGAGGTCATGACCCGGGACCTGGGAAAGCCCCCGTTCAGCGTACACAACGTGGAATTCAAGAAGTACGGCTGCTGCAACCTGATGCACGCTTCCAACGACAACGTGCTCGCGGTGGTGGAAGAGCATGACCTGAAGCCCGAAGATGTGGAGAAGATCGAGGTGGGCGTGACGATGGTAGGCGACAAATTCTGCAACCGGCCCGAACCGAGGTCCCCCACGGAGGCACGGTTCAGTTACCAGTTCGCCGCCGCCGAGGTGCTGATGAGACGGAAGATCGATTATTCCACCTTCTCGGAAAAGAGGCTTGCCGACGCGGACATCCGGGAAGTTGCGAAAAAAGTGGAGGTCTTTATCCCGGAAGGGTGGCCTCCCATGGGGCACCCCGGGTCCAAGATCGTCGTCACCCTGAAGAACGGGAAGAAGATCGAAAACGAAATCTCCTCCCAGCTCGGCCATCCCCTGAACCCCCTGAGCCTGGATCAGGTCACGAACGTGTCGAAAAACTTTCTCGAAGTGTACTTGAACCCGAAACAGGTGGATCTTGTCCTGGAAACCATGGCCACCCTGGAGGAGAGGCCGGACATCCGAACCATGATGGATATGCTCACACATTTTCACACGAGCCCCTGACCGGTATCGGGAGGTCCTGAAGAAAGTTGAATTGCAGTTGAGATGGAGAAAGAAAAATGGGCTCGACATTTGAAAGGCTTCTTTCCCCGGTGAAGATCGGCGGGATCCAGTGCAAGAACCGTATTTACAAACCGCCCTCAGGGACGAAACTGTTCAACAACACGAACGGGTACGTCAGCGAAGAAGGCAAGCTCATCTACGAAGCATGGGCCAAGGGAGGCGCCGGATGCATCGTCGTCGAATCGCCCGCCATCGGAGATGAATTGAGCATCGATATTCCGAACAAGTACCTGATCAACGATGACAAATTCATCCCGGGATTAACGGAGCTGGTTCAAGTCATTCACAAACATGACTGTCCCGCCCTGCTGCAGCTCTACCACGCCGGGCAGTGGCACCTGGGGGGGTTGTCCGGGTTGACGCCCGTCTCATCGTCGCCGCATCCTCAGATATCCGAACTTGCGCCGGTGCCGGACCTGAGAGTGCTTGCAAACAATGCGCCGTGCCACGCGTTGTCCGTGGAAGAGATCGAGGAGATCGAACAACAGTTCATCGATGCCGCCGAACGGGCGGCCAAGGCCGGCTTCGACGGCCTGGAGCTGGGGGCCGGGGCAAACCACCTGCTGGCAAGCTTTGTGTCCCGTTACTGGAACTCCAGAGACGACCAGTACGGATGCGGCAGCATCGAGAACCGGGCGCGGATCGTCGTCAACATCCTGCGAGGCATCAAGAAGCGCCTGGGGGACGGTTTTACCGTCATCCTGACGATCAACGGCGTGGAAAACAACATGGGGGAGAAAGGGATCACGGAGGAAGAAACGCTGGAGCTGGTCAAGCGCTATGAAGATGCCGGTGCGGATGCGTTTCAACCCCGGGTGTACGAGCTGTACAACCGGGCAAGCTACTGGACGGAGCAGTACTTCTATCCGGTAGAGAGAAGCACCACCCCGGCCGGCCTGGATTTCAGTCACCGGGGGATCGGCGCCTTTACAAAGATTGGTTCCGCGGTCAAGCAGGTGACCTCGAAGCCGCTGGTGAGCCCGGGCAAATGGGATTCGGATTTTGCATTCGCCGAAGAGGCGTTGAAGCAGAACAAGGTGGATGTCATCGCCGTCTGCCGGGGGTTGTTCGCGGACTCGGAACTGCCCAACAAGCTGATGCAGGGGCGGGTGGAAGATGTGGCCCCCTGCACCGCCTGCCTGAGCTGCCTGACGGGGGGCATGCTCCCGATCCGCTGTCGAATCAATTCGTTTATCGGTGGAGACAAGGAATACAACGCCTATCCGCCGGTCGACAGGATAAAGAAGGTCCTGATCGCAGGCGCCGGACCCGCCGGCCTGGAAGCCGCCCGGGTCTCCGCGTTGCGGGGCCACGAACCGGTCCTGTATTCCAAAGAGGGGTTCATCGGCGGGCTCATGAACATGGCCAGTGTCATCAAGGGGGATTTCCCGGAAGACATTCAGAAGATCGTTGCATTCTACGAAGTCCAGCTCAAGAAGCTGAAGGTCAAGATCGTCAAGGGGAAGGAAGTGGACCTCAAGGTCATCGAAAAGGAGAAGCCGGACGTGGTGCTCGTTGCCACGGGAGCTTCCATGACGGAGAGGGAACTGCCCGGCAGCGACAACAAGATCGTGGTCAACGAACCGTTCCTGAGAAAGGGTCTGGACGTGGCCCTGAAAATTTCGGCCCCCTCGAAACTCGCCAAGGCGACGGAGCACTGGATGCCCATCGGAAAAACCGTGATCGTCATGGGGGGGGACATCAAAGGGGTTCAATTGTCCGAGTTTCTCTTGAAGCGAGGGCGGAAAGTCACCCTGGTCTGTGAAGAGGATGATCTGACGTTCGGTGAGGGGATGCCCCGGTTGAACACCTTCAAGCTCAACGAATGGTTCAAGGAGCAGGGCGTGGAGATCTTCAAGAACGCCCGGTTCGAGGAAATAACGAAAACCGGTTTGATCTTTACCGACCGGGAGGGGAATCGAACCACTTTGAATGCAGATTCCATTGTACCCGTTGTTCCGTTGAAGAAGAATGAAGATCTCTATGAACGCTTGCAGGGGAAGGTGCCCGAAGTACATGCCGTGGGCGCCTGCAAAGATCCGAAGGCCCTGATCGTCGACGTGGTGGAGGACGCCGCGGAAGTCGCTCTTTCCCTGTAACGCGGGGTGCGCGGAAGTGCCGTGCCTGGGGGGGCTTTTTCCGGGGTAGGGCCCCCTTGATCAAAGACAGATGACCCCGGGGATCTTTGTGAACGTGAGTATCCATTCAGAAAGGAGATGCAGAGTGGGCAAGGGAATCCTGAAGGAACTGGAGGAAATTGTCGGTCCGGAGAACGTCACGGACAGGGAGTTCGAGCTGATCGCCTATGCCCGGGACTGGAGCTACGACGGGCCTCTGAAGCCCGACATCATCGCTATTCCGGGTTCCACGGAAGAAGTATCCAAGATCATGAAGCTGGCGAACCGGACGAAGACACCCGTGTGTATCCGGGGGGGCGGAACGACCACCACGGGGATGTCTCTGCCCCGCGAGGGCGGGATCGTCATCGACCTGAACCGGATGGACCGGATCGGGGAGATCGACGAAGACGCCATGGTCATTACCATGCAGGCCGGGGCCACGGTCTTCAAGCTGATCAAGATCATCGAGCAGCAGGGCTGGAAGATCCCCCTGAAACCGAAATTCGGGTCCGGCGTGTCCGTGGCGGGGTGGGCCTCGTTCAACGGCGTGGGGGCGGGCGGTTCCATATACGGCCGGGTCACGGACATCCTGGTGGGGCTGGAGGTGGTTCTGCCCACCGGGGAGATCGTGAAGACGGGGTCGTTGTCCTTCAAGGGGGCCAAGCAGTTCTGCCGGTACCAGGGCACGGGCCCGGACCTGACCGGCCTCTTTCTGAACACCTTCGGCACCATGGGCGTGATGACCGAGATCACCTTCCGGGTGTACCGGAAGCCCGAGACCGAGGGGTTCATCGGTTATGGGTTCGACAAGGCGGAGGACGCGCAGGAGGGGATCCGGATCCTCACCGAGGCGAACATCTCCTACGGGATCAACCTGTACGATGACGAAATGTGCAAGATCGCCGGGCTGCCGGTGGCCGCGCCCTGGGTAGTTCACATGTTTGCCGAGGGGTGGAAGGAAGAGGTGGACTTCCGGCTTCGGAAGGGCAGGGAGATCATGGAAAAGGCCGGCATCGGCAAGGAGATCCCCAACGCCATCCCGTTCTGGTACGGGGTGGAAGGGATGTCCTCCCGGATGAAACCGCCGATGCGGACGGCCTGTGTGGGCGGCTTTCACCCCCTGGGAGTTACAGCCGAGGTCTTCCATGCCTACAACCGGGTGGGGGAGAAGTTCGACCTGCCCCGGGGCATGGTCTGGTGGGTGATCAACAATTACGCCAACATCTTTCCGATCTACATCTACAATGAAGAAACGGAGCTGGACAAGATGATCCAGGCCGCCCACGACCTGCGCGTGCAGTGGTCCGACCTGGGGTGCACGCCGGACTATCCCGGGCCGAACCCGGACCTGACCGACCGGATCACCCCGGAGTACCTGGCGTTCTACAAACGGATCAAGAAGGAGCTGGACCCGAACCACATCATGCACCGAGGCATGTCACCCCGGGTGGATTATTAGTCGCAGGGAGGCGCAGATCATGAAATTCGAGAAGCTTGAAGAATACCGACGATGGATATGGAACTGCCAGCAGTGCAGCACCTGCCAGAAAGGGCCGCAGAACCCGTTCTGGCGTACGGGGCCCACCACGGACTGGGTCTGTCCGTCCTATGATCGTTATCGAAGGCTCAGCTACTCCGCACAGGGCCGGCTTGCGGCGGCCCGGGCCGTGATGGAAGGGACGCTGGAGATCGACGACGATTTTGTGGAATCCCTCTATGAATGCACGCTTTGCGGGGCCTGCGGCCCGGACCGGATGGGAAGGGCCGGCTGCTGCGTGGAACGGAAGCAGGTGCCGATCTTACGGGCTTTCCGGGCGGACCTGGTGCGCATGGGCAAGGGACCCACGGAACCGTACCGGAAGATCGCCGCCGCCATCAAGAAGCAGGGAAACCGCTTCGGGGCAAAGGTCTCGAAAACCCGCTGGGTTCCGGAGGGGATGAACCTTCCGGAAAAGGCCGATACGGTCTTCTTTGCGGGCTGTGTGGCCTCGTATAAGGCCACGGAGATCGCACAGGCCACGGCCCGCCTGTTTCAACGTGCGGGTGCTGAATTCACCATACTCGGCGACGATGAGTGGTGTTGCGGCAACCCCCTGGTGGACTCGGGCCAGGAGGAGGCGTTCGCCTCCGTGGTCGAGCACAACATCGAGGCGCTCAGGAAAACCGGGGCCGGGAGGGTCGTCACCTCCTGCGCCTGCTGCTACCATGTGTTGAAGTTCCGGTATCCCGAAGTGGCCGACACCTCGGGCCTGGAGGTGGTGCATGCCGCCGAGGTCCTGGCCGAATGGATCGACCAGGGCAAGCTGAAAGTGGAAAAAACGGTTCCGCAAAAGGTGACGTACCAGGACCCCTGCCATCTGACCCGGCTCGGGACGCCCGGCGCGCCGGTCTTCGAACAGCCTCGGGCGCTGCTCAAGAGCATCCCGGGGCTCGAGTTCGTGGAGATGGAGGCCAACGGGGAGTACACCCAGTGCTGTGGAAGGCTTCCCGTGGAACAGCCGGAGATGGCCCACATCAGCGGAAAGACCCGGATCCGGGATGCCCGGGCCGTGGGCGCGGAGACGATCGTCACGGCCTGTTCCTTCTGTGACTGGAACCTGACCAAGACGGCGAAAGACCTCGATGACGGGATCCAGGTCATGGATATCACGCGGCTCCTGGCGCAGGCCACGGGCCTCTAAGCATGCCCATGATTTCCCATGAGGAGAAACCGGGCGCCCGGAAGACGGGGGCCGTACTGATCGTCGGGGGGGGGATCGGCGGCATTCAGGCCGCGCTCGACCTGGCGGATTCCGGTTTCTACGTGTACCTGGTGGAAGCGTCTCCCGCCATAGGCGGGGTCATGCCGCAACTGGACAAGACCTTTCCGACCAACGACTGCTCCATGTGTATCCTCTCTCCCAAGCTCGTGGAGTGCGGGCGGCACCCCAATATCGAACTGATTCCCTACGCGGATGTGTTGAAGGTGGATGGCGGGCCAGGACGTTTCCGGGTTTCCATCCGCAAGAAGGCGAGGTACGTGGATGCGGAAAAATGCACCGGCTGCGGGACCTGTTACGATACGTGCCCGGTGACGAACACGGCCCAGATTCCAGAGGAAGAGTAGAAAGATGACCGTGGAAGACGTGGATCTCCGGAGCGTGGAGAAGATGGTTTTGGAGAAATATGATGCGGACCCTGAAAATCTGATCCATATTCTCCAGGACGTGAACGCGACCTATCGATATCTTCCGGCGCCGGCCCTGGAGCAGGTGGCGGAGAGCCTGGGGATTCCCCTGAGCAAGGTGTACAGTGTCGTCACGTTTTACAAGGCCTTGAGCCTGGAGCCGAGGGGGGAGCATCAGGTCACCGTCTGCCTCGGCACGGCCTGCCATGTCAAAGGGGGCCAGCGGCTGGTGGAAAAGCTCGAGCGGGATCTGGGCGTTTGCGCCGGAGCCACCACGGAGGACGGGAAGTTCACCCTGGAAACCGTGAACTGTCTGGGATGCTGCGCCCTCGGGCCCGTGATGGTGGTCGACGACACGTACCACGGCAACCTGAATTCCGCCAAGGCGGACAAAGTGATGAAACGCTATGGGTGAACGGCCCGCTCCCCTCATGGAAAGGCTCGACAGTGCCGCCGGGCTGGAGGCCTTGCGGCGCTCTTTCGAGGAGACGCTCGATCCCGCAAGACGCAGCGTGGTGCTCTGCGCGGGAACGGGCTGTCGCGCGGCCGGCGCGGAAGAGGTCCTGGCGGCTTTCCATGAAGAGCTCGGAAAGCGAAGCCTCAGCCACGAGGTCGATGTGCGCTGGACCGGGTGTCGGGGCTTCTGCGAGAGGGGTCCCCTGGTGGTTCTTCAGCCGAGCGATCTTTTCTACCAGGGGGTGACGGTGGAGGATGTGCCGGAAATCATTGACCAGAGCATTGTGATGGACCATGTGATCCATCGCCTGACCGGGGATCATGCCCTCACCCAGAAGGAGATCCCCTTCTACCAGAAGCAGACCCGCATCCTCCTGGAGAGCAACGAGCACATCGACCCCACGAGCATCGAGGACTACATCGCCATCGGGGGCTATGCCGCCCTGACAAAGGCCCTCTTCGAGATGTCCCCGGAAGAGGTCATCCGGGAGATCAAGAAGAGCAACTTGCGGGGAAGGGGAGGCGGGGGGTTCCCCACGGGCCTGAAATGGGAAACGTGCCGGAACGCCGACGGGGAAGAGCGGTACGTCATCTGCAACGCGGATGAGGGAGACCCCGGCGCGTACATGGACCGTTCCCTGCTGGAGGGAAACCCCCACTGTGTTCTGGAGGGGATGGTCATCGGCGCTTACGCAATCGGCGCTCACGAGGGCTATGTTTATGTTCGAAACGAGTATCCCCTGGCGGTGGACAATACGCGGACGGCCATCGCCCGGGCGAACGAATGCGGGCTGCTGGGCGATAATATCCTGGGCTCGGGCTTTGACTTCAGCGTCCGGATCGTCCGGGGCGGCGGCGCCTTTGTCTGCGGGGAATCCACCGCCCTGATGGCCTCCCTGGAAGGCGAGGTGGGTCGGCCGCGGGCCAAGTACATCCATACGGTGAAGAAAGGGTTTCGCGACAGACCGTCCAACCTGAACAACGTGGAAACCTGGGCCAATGTGCCCGTCATCCTGTCCCGGGGGGCGGACTGGTACCGGAGCATGGGCACGCCGGACAGCCCCGGGACCAAGGTGTTTTCCCTGGTGGGCAAGATCCGGAACACGGGCCTGGTGGAGGTCCCCATGGGCATCACGCTCCGGGAGATCATCTACGATATCGGGGGCGGCATCCCCGGGGGGAAAAGGTTCAAAGCGGTCCAGACGGGCGGCCCCTCGGGGGGGTGCATCCCGGAGTCGCTCATCGACCTGCCCATTGATTTCGACGCATTGACCCGGGCCGGGTCCATGATGGGGTCCGGGGGCCTGATCGTCATGGATGAAAATACCTGCATGGTTGATATCGCCAGGTATTTCATCGAGTTTCTTCGGAACGAGTCCTGCGGGAAGTGTGTCCCCTGCCGCGAAGGGATCAAACGGATGCTGGAGGTCCTCACCTCTATTTGCCGGGGGGAAGGAACGGACGAAGATCTGGCGCTCCTGGAAGAGCTCAGCGGGAACATCAAGAAAACGGCTCTGTGCGCCCTGGGCGGCACGGCGCCCAACCCGGTCCTGACCACCCTCCGGTACTTCCGGGATGAATACGAGGCCCACATAAAGGAAAAAAGATGCCCGGCCGGGGTCTGCAAGGCCCTGATCCGGTATGACATCGATCCGGAGGCGTGTGAGGGCTGCGGCCTGTGCAGGAAACAGTGCCCGCAGGAGGCCGTTTCAGGGGAAAAGAAGGCGCCCCACCGGATCGATCAGGAATGGTGTATCAAGTGCGGCGTGTGCCATGAGGCGTGCAAATTCGATGCGGTGTTTATCACATAGTCGGGCAGGCGGTTTTCATGATCCATCTGACGATCAATAACCGGAAGATCCAGGCAGAGGAAGATGCCACGGTCCTGGATGCGGCCCGGAAGAACGGGATGGACATCCCCACCCTGTGCCATCACCCGGCCCTGGAACCCCAGGGCATGTGCCGCCTCTGCACCGTGGAGGTCGTGGCGGGGAAAAGGAGGAGGTTCGTCACCGCCTGCAACTATCCCGTTTCCGAAGGGCTGGAGGTCTTCACCCATTCCGAGGAGGTGCTCAGCGCCCGCAGAACGATCATCGAACTGCTCTGGGCACGGTGCCCGGACGTGGAGGTGATCCGGGACCTGGCCGGGGAACTGGGCGTGGACCGGCCCCGGTTCCGCCTGGAAGACGATGCGTGCATCCTGTGCGGCCTGTGCGTCCGGATGTGCGAGGAAAGGATGGGGAGAAGCGCCATCAGCCTGGTCGGGCGCGGCGTGGACCTGAAGGTCGACACCCCCTTCCACATCCAGACCGATGTGTGCATGGCCTGCGGCGCTTGTGTTTCCGTCTGTCCCACCGGCGTACTCGAGCTGGAACAGATCACCCGGCACAAGCCCGCGCCTATCGCCTCCGAATTCGACGAGGGACTTCGGCCCCGGTCCCCTGTGTATCTCCCCTATCTCCAGGCCGTGCCCAACGTTCCCGTCATCGACCGGGAGAAATGCATTCATTTCAAGACCGGGGCCTGCGGGATATGCCGGGACGTCTGCGAGGCCGATGCAATCGATTTCCAGCAGCAGGATGAAGTGATGGAAGTGGAGGTGGGGTCCATCATCCTGTCCCCGGGGTTCGACGAGTTCAAGGTGGATTCGGACCACCTTTCCGCCTACGGCTACACGAGCATCATCTCCCAGTACGGCTACGACAAATACCCCGACGTGGTGACGAGCATCGAGTTTGAGAGGATCCTTTCGGCCTCGGGGCCCTTTCAGGGGCACCTGGCCCGGCCCTCCGACGGGAAGCCGCCCCGGAAGATCGCCTGGCTGCAGTGCGTGGGGTCCCGCGACGTGACCTGCGACAGCGGGTACTGCTCCTCGGTGTGCTGCATGTACGCCATCAAGGAGGCGGTCATCGCCAAGGAGCACAGCGTGGACCCGGTGGACGTGACCATCTTCTACATGGACATGAGATCCCACGGGAAGGGGTTCGACCGGTACGTTGAGCGCGCGAAGGAGCAGCACGGGGTCCGTTTCGTGCGGGCAAAGATTTACGGGGTCGAGGAGCGGTCGGGCAACGGGGACCTGTCCGTGCGTTACGCAACGGAAGGCGGGGCGCCGGAGAGGGAGGCGTTCGACATGGTGGTTCTCTCCGTGGGAATGAAACCCCGGCCCGGTGCGGTGGATCTGGCAGAAAGGCTCGGGATCGAACGCAACGCGTACGGCTTCTGCGAAACCCGGGACTTTTCCCCCATGCAGACCTCCCGCGAGGGCGTTTTCGTCTGCGGCGCGTTTCAGGGGCCCAAGGACATCCCGGACACCGTCATGCAGGCGAGCGGGGCGGCCGCATCTTCCGCCGCCCTTCTGGCGGAGGCAAGGGGGGAACGGGTCCGGAAGCGGGAGTTTCCCTCCGAGACGGTTGTCACCGGGGAACCGCCCCGGATCGGTGTCTTTGTCTGCCACTGCGGGATCAACATCGGGGGGGTGGTCAATGTTCCGGAGGTGAAGGCGTACGCCGCATCGCTTCCCGGCGTGGTCTACGTAAACGAGAACCTGTACACCTGCTCCCAGGACACGCAGGAGGGCATGAAGCAGCGGATCGAGGAGCACCGCCTGAACCGCGTGGTGGTCGCCTCCTGCTCCCCCCGGACGCACGAGCCGCTTTTCCAGGAGACCCTCCAGGAACAGGGCATGAACAAGCACCTGTTCGAGATGGCCAACATCCGCGACCAGTGCAGCTGGGTGCACCAGCAGCAGCCGGGCCGGGCCACCGGCAAGGCGAAAGACCTGGTGAGAATGGCCGTAGCCCGGGCGAGACTCGCCGAGCCTCTGGAACCGATCGTGCTCCGGACCCTCCCCTCCGCGCTGGTGATCGGCGGCGGGATCGCCGGCATGGAGGCCGCCCTCAACCTGGCGGAGCAGGGGTTCGAGGTCCATCTGCTGGAGAAGGCGATGAGCCTGGGGGGGATCGGGCGGAAGGTTTTTCACACCCTGAACGGGCGGGATGTTCAGGCATACCTGAAAGGGCTGACCGAGAAGGTGATGCAGCACCCGTCCATCGAGGTGCACACCCGGGCCGTCCTGGTGGAGAGCTCCGGGTACATCGGGAACTTCACCACGCGGATCAAGAGCGGGTCGAAAAAGGAACCCCGGGAGATCCGTCACGGCGTGGTCCTCATCGCCACGGGCGGGGAAGAGTTCAAGACCCAGGAATATCTCTACAAGAAAAACCGCAGGGTCCTCTCCCTGCTCGACCTGGAAAAGGAGGTCGTCAAGCACACCAAGCGGATCAAGGATTGCCGGAACCTGGTGATGATCCAGTGCGTGGGCTCCCGGAACGAGGAGAACCCCACCTGCAGCAAGGTGTGCTGCAGCGCCTCCATCAAATGCGCCCTGTCGCTGAAAAAGCTCCAGCCGGAAACGAACGTCTACATCCTCTACCGGGATGTCCGGACGTACGGCTTCAAGGAAGATTTCTTCCGAGAGGCCCGGGAAGAGGGGGTCGTCTTTATCCGCTACGAGCCCGAATCGGGCCCCCGGGTCCACCCGGAGAAAGAGGGGGGGCAGGAGGTCCTGCGGGTCACCGTGGAGGATCCCATTCTCAAGGAAACGCTTGTCATCGATGCGGACCTTCTGGCCCTGGCGCTCGCCACGGTCCCCCCTTCCACGAACAAAGATCTCTCCCGGCTCTTCAAGGTGCCCCTGGATCAGGACGGCTTCTTCCTCGAGGCGCACATGAAGCTCCGGCCTGTGGAGTTCGCCACGGACGGCATCTTCATGTGCGGTCTGGCCCACGGGCCCAAGTTCATCGAGGAGAGCATCGCCCAGGCCCGGGCCGCCGCTTCCCGGGCCGCTTCCGTGCTGTCCCGGGAAGTCGTGGAACTGCCGGGTACGGTTTCCTTTGTGGACGAAAGAAGATGTGCCGCCTGCGGCGCCTGCGAAGGTGTCTGCCCCTTCGGGGCCGTGGAGGTCCATGGTGAAAAGGGGCACGCCGTTGTCAACGATGCCCTGTGCAAGGGGTGCGGGGTCTGCGCGGCCTCCTGTCCCTCCGGGGCGATCAATTTGTACGGCTTTTCCAACAGTCAGATCCTGAGCGCGATCGATTCCTTTTGAGCGAACCGGGGAACGGAGATGGAGGCAGCAAGGGAAGCATCCTGGGAACCCAAGATCATCACCTTCCTCTGCAACTGGTGCAGTTATGCCGGTGCGGACCTGGCGGGGATCGGCAGGATCCAGTATCCGCCGAACACGCGAACCATACGGGTCCCGTGCTCGGGCAGGGTGAACCCCCTGTTCATCCTGCGGGCGCTGCAGAACGGTGCGGACGGCGTCCTGGTCTCAGGGTGCCACCCGGGGGACTGCCACTACCTGAGCGGCAACTACTCCGCCCGAAGAAAGTTCGCCGTGTTCAGCCGACTCCTGGATTACGTGGGGATCGAACAGGGCAGGGTCCATTTTTCATGGATCTCGGCGGCGGAGTCCGGCAAGTTTGCGGATGTGATCCGCGAGGTGACCGAGGAAGTCCGGAAGCTCGGCCCCGCGAAACGGCTCGTCAAGCGGAAAGTGTGAGGAAATGGAAGACCGGACGGAAAAGATCCGGGAGGCTGCCAGGACGCTGCTCGAGGAGGGCAGGGTCGATCTGGTGATCGGCTTTGAAAAGGGAAGCCTGCCCCTGAGGGCCGCCCCGTGTTTTTTACGAAACGCCGGGGAAACGGAAAGGCTCGTCTGGAACGGTTCCTGCGAGAACAACCTGGCCGCCTACCTGCCCGGCAGCAAGGAAAGAGTCGGGATCGTTGCCAAGGGATGCGACAGCCGCTCCATCGTGGGCCTGCTGCTGGAGAAACAGGTGGAAAGGGAGAACCTGGTGATCATCGGGGTCCCCTGCAACGGAATCCTGGACCGGAAAAAGGTGGAGGAAAGGCTCAACCGCCGGGCGCTCCTGGATGCGGAGTCGGACGGAGAAGCTGTGGTCCTGAAGGGCGCGGATTTTGACGAGGTAATGAAAAGGGGCGATCTCCTCTCGGAAAGCTGCAGGGCCTGCCGTCATCGGAACCCGGTCCTGTACGACATCCTGGCAGGAGAAGCGGTGGAGGAACAGCAGGCGGAGGATGAATTCGAGGGGATATCAACGTTCGAGAACCGATCCCCGGAAGAGAGATGGGACTATTTTTCCCGGCAGACCGGGAAGTGCATCCGGTGCTATGCATGCCGCAACGCGTGCCCCGTGTGCTACTGCGAGGAATGCTGCGTGGACAGTTCCTCGCCCCAATGGTTCGGAAAGTCCGTGGAGTGCTCCGACACCCAGGTCTTCCATCTCATGCGCTGCTACCACGTGGCCGGGCGTTGCGTGGACTGCGGCGCCTGTGTACACGCCTGTCCCATGGCGGTGGACCTGAGGTTCCTCAACAAGAAGGTCGAAAAAGATGTTCGGGAGATGTTCTCCTTCGAGGCGGGGACCGATCCGGAGGCGTCCCCTCCGCTGACGACCCATCAACCGGACGACCCCGGGGAGTTCGTCAAGTGAACACCCACAACACGGATCCGTGAAGGCATGGAAGATAAGTGCATCGGGAAAGACGGACTGAGGGATCTCCTGGCGGATTTGAGCAGGACCCGCCGCGTGTTCGCCCCGGTCTTCCGGGAAGGGGTTGCCGCCTTTGAGGAGATCCGGGGGGGGGACGAGATCTCCTTTTCGGACGGCAGTACCCGGGAAAGCGTGAAGGGGCTGTTCTTTCCCCAGAGAGAAAGGCTTTTCAGCTACCAGGGGGGAACGATCGATGCACCCGGCTTCCCGGACGAGAAGCGGGTCGTTTTCGGGGTGCGGCCCTGCGATGCCCGGGGCCTTTCCCTGCTGGACAGGGTCTTTGACGGCGGGGACTGCCGGGACCCCTACTACGTCACCCGGAGGGAGAACACCCTGGTGGTCGCCGTGGGCTGCAGCCGGCCCGCCGACACCTGTTTCTGTACGTTGACGGGGGGCGGGCCGTTCTCCAGGGAGGGAGCGGACCTGCTCCTGACGGACGTGGGGGACAACTTCCTTGCGCAGCCGGTCACGGAAGAAGGGGAGGCTTTTCTCCGGGAATCGGCCGGGTTCGAGAACGGCGGTCCGGACCGGGCGGCGTCGGGCCGTGAGCGGATGGAACACGCCCGGGACGCCGTAAACGCCGGACTGCGGATCGACCCGATCCTGGAGGCGATCCGGAGGGACTTTGAAGATCCTTTCTGGGAAACGATCCACGAGAAGTGCATCGGCTGCGGGGTCTGCACCTTTCTTTGCCCCACCTGCCATTGCTTCGATATCCTGGACGAGGGAGACGCCGCGGGGGAGAGGATCCGCATCTGGGATGCGTGCATGTTTCCCCAGTTCACCCTGCACGCTTCCGGGGCCAACCCCCGCCCCACCGGCAAGGAGCGGATGCGGCAGCGGGTGATGCACAAGTTTCAATACTTTGTGGAGAATCACGGTGAGGCGGCATGTACGGGGTGCGGGCGGTGTGTCCGCTCCTGCCCCGTGAACCTGGATATCCGGGACGTGCTGGAACAAATACAGAATCCGAACCATCGAGCGCAGTCGCCATGAAAAATCCGTACCTGCCCCTGCCCGCAAGGATCGAGAAGATCGTGACGGAGACCGAGGACCGGAACATCAAGTCCTTTGATCTGCGGATCACGGACGAGGCGGAGGGGGAGAACTTCCGGTTCGTTCCCGGCCAGTTCGCCGAGGTCTCCATCCTCGGAAAGGGGGAGGCCCCGTTCGGCATCGCCTCGTCCCCCACCGAGAACGGGATCCTCAAATTCAGCGTCAACAAGGCCGGTGTCGTTACCACGGCGCTTCACAACATGGAGGAAGGGGAGACCGTAGGTGTCCGGGGCCCCTTCGGGAACCCGTTTCCCGTGGAGGCGCTCAAAGGCGGGAACGTGGTGATCGTCAGCGGGGGGTTTGCCTTCACCACCCTGAGGTCCCTCACCCGGTACATGCTGGACGACGGGAACCGGGAAGCGTTCGGCGGGATCACCGTCATTTACGGGGCGCGGGCCCCGGGACTGCTGCTCTACAGAGAGGAGCTGGAAGCGTGGGGAAAACGGGAGGACCTGGACCTGCACATCACCGTGGACACCCCGGTGGAGGGCTGGGAGGGACGGGTCGGTTTCGTTCCCACGGTCACCCGGGAGGTGGCCCCCTCCCCGGAGGATGCCCACGTGCTGGTCTGCGGCCCGCCGGTCATGATCAAGTTCACGATCCCGGTCCTGATGCAGCTTGGATTTTCCCCGGAGAGGATCCTTCTTTCCCTGGAGATGCGGATGAAGTGCGGCATCGGAATGTGCGGGCGGTGCAATATCGGAAGCAAGTATGTCTGCAAGGACGGGCCGGTCTTTTCCCTGGCGCAGCTGCGCGAGATGCCGGCCGAATACTGAAATACCGGAGGGACGCACGTGGAAGAGATCGTCGTAAACAAGCTCGACCCCCGCTTCAAGTTCGAGGTGGCGGAGCACCCCGGGGGAGAGGCCGTCAAGGCGTGCTTTGCCTGCGGGGCGTGCACGGGCGGGTGTCCCGCATCCGAGGCGGATCCCGCCTACGACCCCCGGAAGATCATCCGGATGATCCTTCTGGGAATGAGGGAGAGGGTGCTCTCTTCGGACATCATCTGGCTCTGCAGCATGTGCTATACCTGTTCGTTTCACTGTCCGCAGGACGTGCAGTTCGTAAAGGTCATGGGCGTGCTGCGGGAGATGGCGGTACGGGAAGGGTACGTCAAGCCTTCCTTTCTGGAGGGCATCGCGGAAATCGAACGCTTCTCCCAGACCCTGCGGCACCACATGGTCATGGAGGTGGTGGGCAGGAAGACGGAAGATTTCCAGGTTCAACCTAAAGATCTGTTGCGCAAGGTCACGGAAAGGCTTTGACGGTTCTGCGGCGACCCGTGAGAGCGGGACGCGGCCGTTGAGTGTACCCATGCAGGAAGACAGGGGAAGAGGGATGCATGCAAAAGAAGGGAACGTTGGCGCCGTGATGGTGGTGGGCGGAGGCATCGCCGGGATCCAGGCTTCCCTGGACCTGGCGGACCTCGGCTACCTCGTCTATGTGGTGGAGAGTTCACCGGCCGTGGGGGGGATCATGTCCCAGCTGGACAAGACCTTTCCCACCCTGGACTGCGCCATGTGAATCCTGTCCCCCAAACTCGTGGAGTTTGGACGGCACGAGAACATCAAGATCCTGTCCAACGCCGTGGTGGATGCGGTTGCGGGGGAGGCGGGGCGGTACAGGGTCACCGTGCGTAAGCGGCCCCGCTACGTGGATGAATCGCTCTGTACCGCCTGCGGCAGCTGCGTGGACTATTGTCCCGTGGAGATCCCGGACACCTACAACGAGAATCTGGCGAAAAGGAAGGCCCTCTATATCCCGTACCCGCAAGCCGTGCCGGCCTCCTATGTGATCGACCCGGAACGCTGTCTCTTTGTGGTGAACAAAGAGTGCAGGCAGTGCGAACAGGCCTGCAAGGAGCTCAAGGCCATCGACTTGAACCAGCAGGAGGAACGGTTGGAGGTGGAGGTCGGGTCCGTCATCCTCTGCCCCGGTGTGGATGAATACGACGCCCGGAAGAAGAAGGATTACGGGTACGGGGAATATCCCAACGTGATTACCAGCATCGAGTTCGAGAGGATCCTGTCGGCTTCCGGACCGTTCCAGGGAAGGATCACGCGACCGTCGGATGCGGCCGCCCCCGCAAGGATCGCGTTCCTCCAGTGCGTGGGCAGCCGGGATGCATCCGCCAACACCTACTGCTCTTCGGTCTGCTGCACCTATGCCGTCAAGGAAGCGATCATCGCCAAGGAACACGATGCGGCGCTGGAAATCACCCTGTTCGCCATGGATATCCGGACCCAGGGGAAGGGCTTCGAGGCGTTTCTGGAACGGGCGAAAAACGAGTTCCACATCCGGTTCGTACGAAGCCGCCTTGCCTCCCTGGAGCGGTCGTTGGACACGGAAAACCTGTGGTTGAACTACGTGACGGAGGAGGGGGAGCACCGGAAGGAGGAGTTCGACCTGGTGGTGCTGTCCGTGGGCCTGGAACCGTCGAAAGACGTGCAGGACCTGGCCGGAACCCTGGGCTTCCGGTTGAACAAGGACCGGTTCTGTCACACGCTGGAGTTTTCCCCGATGCACACCAGCCGGGAGGGGATCTTCGTTGCCGGGGCCTTTCAATCGCCCAAGGATATCCCGGAAAGCGTCACCCAGGCCAGCGGGTCCGTTTCGCTGTCCTCGGCGTTTCTTTCCGACGCCCGCGGGAGCCTGGTGGAGCGGAAAGAGCCGGTTCCCGAGACGGACGTGGAGGGCCAGAGCCCCCGGGTCGGCGTTTTCGTCTGCCATTGCGGGGTCAATGTGGCCGGGGTGGCCGACGTTTCCCGGCTGCGGGAGTTCGCCGAAGGCCTGGACGAAGTGGTCTATGCGGGAGAAAGCCTGTACGCCTGTTCCCGCGACAGTCAGGACAAGATCAAGGAGATGATCCGGGAGCACCGGCTGAACCGCCTGGTCCTGGCCGCCTGCACGCCCCGGACCCACGAGCCCCTTTTTCAGGAGACCCTCCGGGAAGCGGGACTCAACCGGTGCCTGTTCGAGATGGCCAACATCCGGGATCAGTGCACCTGGGTTCACGCCCGGGAACACGAGGCGGCCACGGAAAAGGCCGAAGATCTCATACGGATGGGCGTGGCCAAGTCCAGGCTCCTGTCTCCCATGAAAGAGGAATCGCTTCCGGTGGTGTCCAGCGGACTGGTGATCGGGGGCGGGCTCTCGGGGATGACCGCCGCCCTGGCCCTGGCGGAGCAGGGCTTCGACTGTTATCTCGTGGAACGGGAGGCGGAGCTTGGCGGCCATCTCCGGAGGATCCATTATACGCTGCGGAAGAGCGACCCGCAGCGGCTGCTCCGGGAGACGGTGCAGCGGGTGACGGACAACGAGCGGATCCGGGTCTTCACCCGGGCCGAGATCAGGAGCGTGGACGGCTACATAGGCAACTTCCGCACGCGCATCGTCTCCGACGGAAAGGAAGAAGATCTGCCCCACGGCGTGATCATCGTGGCCTCCGGCGCCCGGGAATATGCGCCCGAGGAATATCTGCACGGAGAACACGAGCGGGTGATCACCCAGAAGAAGCTGGAGGAAAAGCTTGCCGGGGGCGGTTGCACCCTTCCCGAACTCGAGCATGTGGTGATGATCCAGTGCGTGGGCTCCCGGACGAAGGAGAGACCCTGGTGCAGCAAGATCTGCTGCGCCGCGGCCATCAAGAACGCCCTGAAAATCAAGGAACGGCACCCTGCCTCGAACATCTACATCTTCTACAAAGATATCCGGACCTACGGTCTCAGCGAAGATTCTTTCCGCCAGGCGAGGAGCGAGGGGATCTTTTTCATCCGTTACGACGACGACAGCAGGCCGCAGGTGCGTGAACAGGAAGGCAGCCTCCAGGTCACGGCCGTTGACGCCCTGCTGGGGGAGCGGATTCGGATCGATCCTTCCCTGGTCGTGCTGAGTGCGGCGGTCGTGCCCGGCGCGAACGAGGAGATCAGCCGCCTGCTGAAAATCCCGTTGAACGCGGAGGGGTTCTTCCAGGAGGCCCATGTGAAATTGAGGCCGGTTGATTTTGCCACCGACGGCATCTACCTGTGCGGGCTCGCCCACTCCCCGAAGCCCATAGAAGAATCGATCTGCCAGGCCCGGGCGGCGGCGGCAAGGGCCTCCATTCCCCTGGCCAGGGGCTGCGTAACGGTGGCGCCCATTGTCAGTTCCGTGGATCCCGTTAAATGTTTCGGCTGCGGTATCTGTGCGTATCTGTGCCCCTACGGTTCCATCAACGTGGTGGACACCGAATCGGGCGAGAAGGCCCAGACCGTTTCCGCGTCGTGCAAGGGGTGCGGGATCTGCGCATCCAAATGCCCCCGGCAGGCGATCACCATGGGGGGGTTCACCCACGAACAGATCCTTTCTCAGATCCAGGCCTTTGCGGCCGGGATAAAGAGCGAACCGGGTCTCCGAGAGGGAGATTCGAATTGAGAGACCGGACGAAAAACAGGAGGAACGATGACCTTCGAGCCGAAAATCCTGGGTATCCTGTGTAACTGGTGCGCCTATGCGGGTGGGGACCTGGCAGGGGTTTCCCGCCTGCAATACCCGCCCAACATGAGGGTCGTGCGGGTGATGTGCACCGGGAGGGTGGACCTTTCCTTCCTGATGGAGGCTTTTTCCTCGGGTTGCGACGGGGTCTGGGTGGGCGGCTGACACCCGGGGGAATGCCATTACCAGTCTGGTAATCACGAAGCGGTCCGTACGATACAAGTGGCGAAACAGATCCTGGCCCATCTGGGGGTTTCTCCGGAGAGGCTGCTCTTGGAGTGGGTCTCCGCTGCGGAGGGTGCGCGCTTTGCGGAGGTCGTAACCGCTCTCACGGACAAGATAAAGCAGCTGGGCCCCTTGAGCGCGGATGCCGGGAAAGGAACCGAGGATCTCGCGTTCAAGCTCCGGGCGGCGAAAGCCGCGGTGGCGGGCGAGAAGCTCAGGTGGGTCGCGGCGAAACAGACGGAGTTCGTCTCGGACGGGAACAAATACAGTGAGCTCTTCACGGCCCATGAGACGCACAGGCTCCTGGACGGAGTCATCCTGGAGGAGATCACGGCGCAGCAGATTCTGCTGCTGCTGGAACAGGGACCGTTCTCGGTGAAGGATCTGTCGGGGAGGCTCGATCTCCGTCCGCCCGACGTCTTCCGGCACGTGCTTGCGCTGCAGCGAAAAGAACAGGTGAAGGTTTCCGGAGTGAAAGGCCGCTCCCCTCTTTACGTCGTGTCCGACCGGCAGGCCTGAGAAGGAAGAACCGTGGAAGCGAAGAAGGTGTTGATGATCGGAGGCAGTGCCGCTGCTCTCCGTTCGGCCCTGGAACGGGCCCGGGGCGGGGACACGGTTACGCTGGTGGACCTGCCGCCCCGGCCCGGCGGAGAAGCTGCCGACCGTTCCCTGTGGCAGGAGGTCAGGGCGCAGAAGAACATCGAGGTGCTCGGCAACGCCGTGGTGGAAAGCGTGGAAAAGGGCGGGGGAAGCTTCCGGGTCCGGATCCGGAGGGCGGCCCCGAGAATCATCGAGGAAAAATGCAACGATTGCAGGGAGTGTATCCGGGTGTGTCCCGTGAGCCTGTGTGACGAGGACCACGAAGGCCTGTCCCTGCGGACAGCCATCGACGTCTTCAACGGGAGGAGCCGCGCGTACAACGTGATCAAAGAGAGGCCGGTCTGTGAGGAAACCTGCCCCGTCCACCTGGATGTCCGCGGCTACGTCGGACTGATTGCCGACGGAAAGCCCGCAGAGGCCTTGAGGCTCATCAGGGAAAAGCTTCCCTTTCCGGGCACGATCGGCAGGGTGTGTCCGCATCCCTGCGAGGAGAAATGCAACCGGAATCCGCTGGACCGGGCGCCTCTGTGCATTCGGGACCTGAAGCGGTTTGCCGCCGACGCAGGGAAGGATCGGGAAGCGGCGGAAAGCGCGCTGAAAAAGATCGTAAAGAACGGGAAGAAGGTTGCCGTCATCGGGGCGGGTCCTGCCGGGCTCACCTGCGCGCACGATCTCGCGAAGCTCGGCTATGGCGTCACCGTGTTCGAGGCTTCCCCCGCGGCAGGGGGAATGCTCGTTCTCGGCATCCCGGAATACCGGCTGCCGAGGGACGTCCTGAACAGCGAGATCGATGACATCCGGAGGTTGGGGGTGGAGATCCGGAACGGCGTTCGGATCGGCAGGGACCTTTCCTTGGATGACCTTCTCCCGCCGAGCTACGATGCAACCTTTGTCGCCGTGGGCGCCCATCTCGGACTGAGCGCGAGGATGGAGCACGAGGATGCGGCGGGTGTGATTTCCGGTGTCGATTTCCTTCGGGCGCTGAACCTCGGTGACGAGGCCAAGGTGGGAGCACGGGTCGCGGTCATCGGCGGGGGAAACGTCGCCATGGACGCCGCCAGGTCCTGCCTGCGGCTCGGCGCCCGGGAGGTGACCCTTCTGTACCGGAGGTCCCGGAAAGAGATGCCCGCCAGTGAGGAAGAGATCGAGGCAGCCCTGGAGGAAGGGGTCCGGATCGAGTATCTCGTGGCTCCGGCAGGCGTCGTGAAAAAGAAGGGTCGAGTCGCGGGCATCCGATGCGTCCGCATGAAGCTCGGCGCACCGGATGCTTCCGGGAGAAGGCGGCCGGTTCCGGTGGAAGGGTCGGAATTCGAGATCGAGCTTGACATGATCCTGCCGGCCATCGGGCAGACGCCCGACCTCTCGTTTCTTTCCGACAACGGGTCCATCGGGGTGACCCGGCGGGGAACCATCCTCGTGGACCCGGTTACCTTTTCCACCGGAAAAGAAGGGGTCTTTGCGGCCGGCGACTGTGTGACCGGGCCGGGGATAGCGATCGAAGCGGTTGCCGGGGGAAAGAAGGCGGCTGTTGCCATCCACAACTACCTCAGCGGAAGATAGGACCGAACCGTGACGGAGTTTCGAGAGCGATACATCATCGATTTCCAGGATAGCCCTTCCCAAAGGCAGCGGATGAACGAAAGGGCGGTGGAAGAGCGGAAGGGCGATTTCGAGGAAGTGGCGACGGGCTTCCATACGGAAGAGGCCCGAAGGGAAGCGAGCCGGTGCCTCAGCTGCAGGAGGTGTATCGGGTGCGGGCTCTGCCTTGCGGTATGCGAGCCCAAGGCGATCGTGTTCGACCGGGAAGATGAAGTCCTGGAGCTGACCGTGGATCGCGTCGTCGTCTCCCCGGATGCGGGCGAGTACATGCCGCTTGCCCGGGGGGAGTATGGCTACGGAGAGTACCGGAACGTGGTGAGCGCCGTTCAGTTCGATAGGATCCTGGACGAAGACGGACCGTACGGGGGCTTGATCCTTCGGCCGTACGACGGGGAGATTCCGGAGAAGATCGCTTTCATCCTGGTTCACGACCCCGAAGGAGAGGGGAGGGGAGACACCGGTGGAGGCATGCTTTCCCGTATCGGTGAGGCGGCGGCTTGTGCCTTGAAGAAGGTGGAAGATCTGGAGATATGGGTTTTTATTCCCGGGGAGGGAATAAAAACCCATATC
>CAYTRL010000020.1:0-28154 GCA_964439795.1 uncultured Thermodesulfobacteriota bacterium | reverse complement strand
CGATATCACCTTCCACCCGCCCGCCGGTTCCGGGATGGTGGGCACCGCCGGCTCCGGTGGGGACTCCACCGATGCACAGGCATAACAGCACAGCAACAAAACAAGCAGTACGACGGAACCACGAAAACGCTGCATGGTCTTCCCTCCGGAACAGGTTCGAAACCGTGGAAACACGCCCCTTCGCTTCCTTCCGCACAAACTTATTCGCTTTTCGTGGAACGTGTCAACCGCAACGTTGTGCAACGTGTATCCGTTCCGTCCGGGGGAGGAAATACGGGAATAGTTTCCGGCTATGCTCGGTTTCTCGAAGAGGGTCCTTGGCCTTCCGTTGAAAAACAAGGATTCAATTTTTTTCCGTCATTCCGGCCTTGATCCGGAATCCAGTGTTTTCGGGCACTTCTGGATCCCGGCGCCTGCCCCGGACTCCGATCCGGGGTTCGCCGGGATGACAAGAAATTGGACTTTTTCAACACCTATGAAAAAGCGGTTGGCATTAACATGGGCAGCTTTTTCATATGATCAGACTGTTAGGCTGGCTTTTTAGCGATAAAGGCATAGAAACTGTCCATCTGTCTGGGGATCAACCGTTTGCTTTTCACCGGACGGAACCCCGCGCTCTTCAACTGGCCTTCAAACTGCTCCGGGTACGGAAGCGCGTCCAGCCCTTCCGTCATGATACAGTGCAGGTTCAAATATTCCATGAGGGGGCTGCCGTCCTGACAGCCCGTGGTAAACGTCAGGCAGCCGCCGGGTTTGAGCAGTGTTTTCAGGTGGGCCGCAAGGTCCGCACGGCTGCCGGCCGGGAAGTAATAGATATTGTTGTGCAGGGTCACAAGATCGAATTCCTCATCCGCCCTGAATTCCCGCACGTCCGTATTCCTGATTTCAACCCTGCCGCCGAGGCCCCAGGCCGACAGGTTGTTTTCCGTGAATCTTGCGACATCCTCCTGCAGTTCCAGTCCCACCGCAGTCAGATCGGGATTCCGGCTGCAGGCCCTTCGGATGTAGATGCCGGAACCGCAGCCCACTTCGAGCATCCTGAATTCCCCGCGGGCAGGAACGACCTCATCCACCACGGAGAAGAGAACATCTTCCAGGACCCGTGATGATCGAGCGATCAGTTCGCCATACACCTCGGGGAAGTCGAAACACTTTCCCTCCCGCAGCAGCGACGGGGATTTGGTGATGGTTTCATGGGAAAGGAGCACCACTTCATTGAGCAGGGCTGCATAGGCATCGTTTTCCGGTTTGACCAGCCTTTTCAACAAGCGGCCTCGAAGGCTGTACCCCTTCGGTCCGAGCTTGAGCTCTTTCAGTTCGACGCCTATTTTGAGAAAGGATTCGAGGGCTTCCCGGTTCGCCGGACCCCCGAAGGTTTCCGCTAATTCCTCCAACGGGGTCGGACCGTTCGCAAGCTGTAAATGGATCCCCTCAGAAATCAGGGTTGAAAGGAAGCTCATGCGGAAAAAATTGTTCATCGGCCCGGCAAGGAAAAGAAAGGAAAAGGCGTTCCCGTTCAGCAGCATCCTGTAAAACGGTTTCAGCCTCATAGGCTTTCCCTTTCCCGTGCCGCGGCCCGGCCTACAGGGCCCGGTGCACCAGTTCCAGGATGTCCTTCACCTCCATGCCGAACCGGTCGAAGGTTCGCTTGGCGCTGTCCCCCAGGTTCTGCTCGCAGAAGGGACAGGCCGACACCAGGGTCCGGGCGCCGGTATTGTAGGCTTCCTCCAGCCGCTTCTCCGCGGCGAACCCGGCGATTTCCTCGGGAAAGGCGGTGCGGCAGCCGCCCCCGGCGCCGCAGCACCAGCTCCACTCACGGATCCGCTCCATCTCCCGGAGTTCGACCCCGGGCAGGGCCTTGAGGATGTTCCGGGGCGGGTCGTAGACGTCACAGTAGCGGCCCACGTGGCAGGGATCGTGATAGGTCACCACCATGTCCAGGTCCTGGGTGAAGGTCAGCTTTTCCTCCTGGATGAGCTCGTCAATGAACTCAATGATGTGCTTCACTTCCGCGTTCAGCGCCTCTGCATACTCGTGCGTCAGGGTGCTGTAGCAGCCGGCGCAGGCCGTGACGATGACCCGGGACCCGACCTGGTTCAGGGATTCCAGGTTTTTGGCCCGTATCTTTCGGAAGGAGTCCTGGTCCCCCACGCGGAGCACGGTGGACCCGCAACAGATCTCGTTCTTGCCCAGGATGCCGAAATCTACGCCGGCCTTGTCCAACACTTCGGTGACCCAGCCGGCCACGGGCTGGATGGTGGGATCGTAGGACGCCGTGCACCCGGGGTAGTACAGCACTTCCACCTCTTCCTTCAGGGCGTTCTTCACCTTCCTCTTCTTGGCCCACTTTTCCCGCGCCGCCCGGGGCTGCATCCAGGGGTTGTCGTAGTTCATGATGCTCTTGATCAGCGGCTCGTGCTCGGCCAGGGGGCCCAGGCCCTGCTCGACCAGCCACTGCCGGAGGGCGATGGACGCGTTGGCCGGCTCCAGAAACTTGGTGGGGTTGCAGTTGGTCTGGCAGGCACCGCACTGGGGACAGGTGTAGACGATCTTCTGGATCCGCTCCACGGTTGCGCGGTCGGTGATGTCCAGCTCGGGCGGGTCGCATGTCAGGGCCCGAACCAGCTCCTGGGTGCCGGTCCCGTTGTACGATTCGAAGCGGATCTGGCTCCCGCGGGGGCAGTTGTCGGAGGCCTGGTGGCTGAACACTTCGTCCGGATGGCTCATCCGGCAGAATCCACACTTCCAGCACTTCCAGGACATGTTCCTGTATTCCATCAAGGGCTTGATGTCCCTGGCAACCTTGGCGTCTTTCATCTCTCTGTCTCCTTCCTTGGGGGTGCGAAAACCCTGTGGACCTTCCGGTCCGTCCTCCTGTCCGGCCGGTTCCCGGACAACCCCTCAACCCCACGAACCCACGAATCCTCAAACATAATCGTCTGTAATGGGCAGCACGTCCGGGTGCATGAGGTTCGCGGGGTCGAACGTGTGTCGGACCTTCTTCAAGATGTTGTTGTAGACCCGGAGCTTGGGCAGCAGCAGTTCCCCGAAACCGAACATGTTACGGATGGGGATGCACCCGTAGCGGAGCATGAGCTCCGTGGTCTTGCGGATCAGCACGCTGGCCCGCTTCACCGACTCGGGGTTCCCCTGGTCCCACCAGTAATCGAACTCCACGGTACCGATCCGGGCATAGGGCAGCGGGCCCTGCACGTCGGTCCCGGTAAGCGCGGTCTCCATGGTGGCCTTCACGTCCGAGGTCTTCCAATATTTTTTGATCAGTTTCTGGTAGTCCTGGTTGATCCGGGGGACGTCCTCCACCCTGATGTACCCGGCCTGCCACTGGAAGGCGCCCCGGTAGGCGCCCACGAAGTTGTTCTTCACCCCCACGCTCATCTTCAGCATGTCCGTGGAGATCATGTCGCTCATGGCAGGCCCGAACATGGTGGGGTCGATCTCGTCCACATTGTTCTTCTCCAGCACCTCCCGGACCAGGGCCACACGGGTCTCCACCTCCTTCTCGTCCAGGCCGGTCACCACGATCTCCAGCGGGTGCTTCGGGGCCACGGCCACCAGGTCCAGGGGATCGGTGTCCACCGCCCCGGCCAGTGTCACGCACATCACCCCGGGGTGGCTCTTGTACATGAACTCCACCAGGTCCTTCTGCGCCAGGTCGTAGATGGTGTTGCAGGCCTTCTCGCACCCCTCGGGGTCCTCCTCGAAGACCGCCGTGTGCACCATTTCCTCGCACGGCTTCTCCGGGTACAGCTTCACCGTGATCTCCGTGCAGACCCCGAAGGCCCCGTCCGCGTTGAAGAACATTCCCCCCATGTCCGGACCGGGACCCCAGTGGATCCCCAGGGGTCCGGTTTCCGGGTGGGAGGATGGACCGGTCCGCAGAATCTCGCCGTTGGGCAGCACCCAGGTCATGTTCACCGTGAGATCCGGGCCGCCCCCGTACTTCACCGCGGTGCCCGGGCCGCCCCGGGAAACGTAGTTGCTCAACAGGGAAATGCTGGCCAGGGTCAGGGGCAGGATCGGCTTGAGCTTGAGGTCCCGGAAGGTGCCCACCTTTTGGCATTCGAAGTAGAGGGGTCGCATCCGGACCCCCGGCTGGAAGGTGGCCGTGAGGGTCTCCTCGTCGATATCCAGAAGCTGATCCATCCGTTTCAGGTCCAGCAGGATCCCCCCCTTCCGGGGAATGGTCAGCCCCCCGTGGTTGAACCCGGTGGTCAGCGGCACCAGGGGGATCTTGTGCGCATAGGCGATCCTCATGACCTGCTGCACTTCCTCCGTGGTCCGGGGAAGGACCACCAGGTTCGGCCGCTCGCCCGAATAGATGGTGAAGTCCCGGCCGTAGGCGGCAAGGTCCGCCCGGTTGGAGCTCACCCACTTCTCCCCCACCGCCTCGCGGATCATCTCCTCCACCTTCTTCAGGTTTTCCTCCTCGATCCCGGTGTCCTCCTCGGTTTCCAGTTCCACGGTGGGAGGACTGTACACCGGGTCCTCCATGGAAACGTACCGTCCCGGGTTGAGAATCCCCTTGGGATCCATCACCCCCTTGATCGTGCGTATCTGCTTTTTCAAGTTCGGGATGCGCTCCAGCACAAAATCCGTCAAATCTCCCCGGGGCCGATCGTAAAAAGCACCCTTCCCGGCAAGCTCTTTTTCCAACGTCCCCAGCATCCCTTCCTGCTTGGCGGCCTCCCCGAACAGATCGTACTGGGAGTAGAAGCACCTTCCACGATCCACGGCCAGCAGACAGTGTCCCACGTCCTCTCCGGAGAGGCCGGCTTTCGCAGTCTGTCCACGGACCAGTTCGTCGAACTCGCAGACCCGGCCCGGGGGCGTGTAGAACCCTGTGTGCAGGGGGGACGCCTGGGCCCAGGGCTCGTCCAACAGGTCCCTCACGGTCTCCCGGTGCTCCTCCACCGGCCTGGCCCCCAGGCCCTGCATGATCTCCAGGACCTTGCCCCGCTGGTAGTCCACAAGCTTCTCCGCGCCGTCAAAGCCCACGATGATGGTCCAGGGAGGCAGTTCCGCTTCCGGCTGTTTGAGCAGGTCGGCGAGAAAGCGCCGGTTCGCGGCAAGGTACTCCCACCCCAGTTCGGTCCGGGGCACGTTGCGCAGGGCGTTGGCGGCCGTCTGGAGATCGTCGAACCCCAGAAGGAGCGCGTCCCGGCGCTCGGTCCTGGGATAGAGCCAGATCGTGGCCCGGACCACCACGCCGAAGATGTCGTCCGAACCGAAAAACCAGCGACTCAGGCTCGGCCCCCCGTCTTCACGGAGATCCACTTTCTCGTTCAGGGCATGGCTCCCGGTCCGTAACAGGGTTCCGTCCGCGAGCACGACCTGCATGGTGAAGACGTGCACTTCCGAGAAGAGGGTGGCTTTTTTCAGCGGGGCCCGGTTCACGAAGTTGCATAACACCGAGTCCGATGTGGCGGCCAGCGGGGTGGCGATCTTCAGGTCCTGTTTCTGCAGGACCTCCTTCAACCCCTGAAAAGTGACCCCGCGCTGTATGTGGGCCAGCAGGTTCCGCTTGTCCACTTTTTCGATACCGTTCATCCGGGAGCAGTCAAGAACGACCCCTTTCTGCCCCTGGTCCGCCCGCCTCAGCGTGCCATCGTTCAGGGTGCGAACCGGTACGTTGCTCGCGGAAGCCAGCCGCAGGATTTCCTGGACCTCGTCCCGGGAAGCCGGCTTTACGGCCGTCAGATCCCCGATGTCGGCGGCGGTCCCGGGGAAATAGTCGGCCAGCTGTTCCCGGCGATCCAGAATGTTTTCCGGTCCCACGATCTTTGACAGCCCCTCCTGAAAGGATTCTGCGGTTGCCTCCCGTGATTTATCGTCCACAAGCCTGGAAGCCTCCATCATGACCCTCCTTTTTCATTTAATTTAAAAAATTCTATTTATTTCAATATGTTATATATCCACAAGAGAAAGCGGTCCGGTTCGAAGAACATCCGTAACCGCCTCTGGAAGGCAGGAAATATACCTCTATAAGAGGGCTATCTAAGAAATCGTAATCTATCTGATACCGTTTTGCAAATGCTTTTTTGATCTGCGTCCGCACACGTGCTACAACAACAAAAGATCCAGGAAAACCGGCTTAAAAAGGTGTCCGAAAACCGGAAAATCCGGTTTTTTCATCTCAAGGATTTATATCCTCACCCCTCGAAAGCCGGAACCCTTTTTCAAGAGACTCCAGGACGACAACTCGAAGGTGAAAAACATGCATATGAAAGCCGGAAACACCCCATCGGACCCCCTGGTTTCCCAACTCTATTCAAAGGCCGGCTCCCTGCTGGTGGAGGGGGCGTTCCAGGGCCTCTCCCGGGCGGGCCGGCTGCATCCGGACTCCCGCCTGGACCGCCACGGCGTGGAGCGTCTCCCGGATATTCCGTACCGGGACAGCAGTCTTGAGGCCCACCGGCTCGATGTGTACCGGCCCATACGGCGGGAGGGTCCCCTGCCCGTGTGCCTGTACGTCCACGGCGGCGGTTTCCGCATCCTTTCCAAGGACACGCACTGGCTGATGGGGCTGATCTTCGCACGGCGCGGCTACCTGGTGTTCAACATCAACTACCGCCTGGCCCCTGCACACCCGTTCCCCGCGGCCATCAAAGATACCTGCGAAGCGTACGCGTGGATGCTGCGGAACGCCGAGGCCTACGGTGGAGATCCGACCCGGTGCGTCCTGGCCGGAGAATCGGCGGGGGCCAACCTGATCACGTCTCTCACCATGGCCCTTTGCTACCGGCGCAGTGAGCCGTATGCGCGCAAGGTATGGGACCTGGACAGGCTCCCCCGGGCGGTGGTGCCGGCTTGCGGCATCTACCAGGTCTCGGATGTGGACCGCTTAAAAAGAAAGATGCCTCTGTCCCGTTTCGTGTGGGACCGGATCCGGGAGGTCTCCCGTGCCTACCTGCTCCGCCAGGGGGAATTGCCCCGGGAAGAGCTGGAGCTGGCCGATCCCCTCCTGTTCCTGGAAAGAGGACCAACCCCGGACCGTCCGCTGCCCCCTTTCTTCGTGCCGGTGGGAACCCGGGATCCGCTCCTGGACGACACGCGGCGTCTGGACGATGCCCTGCGAAACCTGGGGGTCCACTGCGATGCCCGTTACTACGCAGAGGAGGCCCACGCGTTCCACGCACTGATCTGGAGGAAGAACGCGCGGGCCTGCTGGAAAGACACGTTCGATTTTCTGCGGGACCCGATGGAAGAGCGTTGAATCCGGAAGCGGGCGGCGGTCCGCGTGGTCAAGCCGGTTCGTGCGGGTAACCCCGGGGCGTCTGCCCCCCCGGAACGCCGCGTCGCGGCTTTTAGAATCTCGAGGGAGAGTTCGGTGATCCAACCGGATTCCACGGCAATTGTTCTGGTGGAGCCTTCGCTTCCGGTGAACATCGGGGCCACGGCGCGGGCCATGAAGAACATGGGCTTCCGGGAACTCCGGATCGTGGCGCCCCCGGGAAGCGAGGCCCACCTTTCCCATGAGGCCAGGCGCATGTCCGCGGGCTCCGAGGAGATCCTGGAAGAAACCCGCATCTTCGGCTCCCTTCCGGACGCGCTCTGCGACCTGCAGGTAGTGGTGGGCTGTACGGCAAGGAGGGGCAAGGGCCGCCATCCCCTGCTGGAGCCCGGGGATCTCCCCGCGTGGCTGAAAAGGTTCCCGCCCGGCACGGGTCTGGGCATCGTATTCGGCCGGGAGGACCGGGGCCTGGAAAACCCGGAACTGGACCTGTGCAACCTCCTGCTTACCATCCCCACATCCGCGGAGCACACCTCGTTGAACCTGGCGCAGGCAGTGCTCCTGGTCTGTTACGAACTGGGCCGGACGGACCGAAACCTCCCGCTGCGAAACAGACCCGGAACGGCATGCGCTACCTCCCGGGAGTTGGAACAACTGGTTCAGCATGGCCGGGAAGTCCTTCTCCGGGTAGGGTTTCTGGACCCGCAGAACCCGGACCGGATCCTCCGGGTGCTCCGCAGGGTGCTGGGAAGGGCCGCCCTGGACTCCCGGGAAGTGAGCATCTTCCGGGGGATCCTCCGCAAGATGGACTGGGTTACGGGACGGGAAGGAACCACCTCCCCTCCGGAACCGGAAGATTGACCGGTCATCCCTCTCACAACGTTTGACATGAGGGGACGTTTCCTATTGAATGGGTGCACCGAAACCCTTCGACCTCCATCGGTTTTTTCATCAGGATCGGTGTTTCCGTTTCCCCTCAGTCGAAAGATACCCCCCCAAACCGCCGGCTCATTTATTCTGGGCTCCAGGAGGAAACTCATGAGAAAATCAGTAGCGGTTATGTCTGTTCTGGCCGTTTTTTCCATCGCCATGTTTCTGGTCTTCGGCTGCAAGGGTAAGCAGGAACCCCAGCAGGCATCCGAACCGGAAAGCCTGCAGAGCCCGTTGCAAACCTTTGGCGAACCCGATCCCGAAACCAAGGCCGCGGAGGCGATGGTGGCCCAGGTGAACGGCAAGGTCATCACGCGCAAAGAGGTGGACCAGGCCACGGACGGCATCCTGAAGAAGTACGAGAGCCAGATTCCGCCGGGCCAGCGCGAGATGCTGCGGGCCCAGGTTCGGACCCAGGCCCTGGAGAATCTGATCAATCAGCAGCTGCTCCTGGAAGCGGCGAACAAGGAAGGGACGAAACCGGACAAGACTGAGGTGGATGAACGCTACCGGGCCCTGACCGGCCGGTTCCCCACCCCCGAGGATTTCCAGGGCGTACTGTCCTCCATGGGCATGACCGACCAGGAGTTCCGGCAGGAAATCGAGATGAACCTGCAGATCGAAAAGATGCTTCAGAAAAAGTTCGACGTGCTGAATAAGATCGACGACCAGGCGGTGAGCGCCTACTACAAGGAACACCCGGAGGATTTTCAGGTCCCGGATCGGGTCAACGCGAGCCACATCCTCATCGCCACCATGGAAGAGGACACCCCGGAAACCAAGGCGGAAAAGCGGAAACAGCTCGCCGGCCTGAAAAAACAGATCGACGGCGGTGCGGACTTCGGGGAACTGGCGGCCAAGCACTCCGCCTGCCCCAGCAAGGCCAAGGGGGGCGACCTGGGCCCGTTCGAAAAGGGGAAGATGGTCAAACCGTTTGAGGATGCGGCCTTTTCCCTGAAAAAAGGGGAGGTCAGCGAGGTAGTGGAGACGCCGTTCGGGTACCACCTGATCAAGGTCACAGACCGCCAGCCGGGCAGGGTCATGCCCCTGGATGAGGTCAAGGAAAAGGTGCGTTCCTTCCTGGACCGTCAGCAGCGGGAGCAGACCCTCAACGACTACCTGGAAAAACTGCGCGGTCCTGCCAAGATCGAGTACGTGAGTTCAAGCGCGAACGCAGAAGTGGACAAGCCCGCGCCCTGACGTAATCGAACAGCCCAGAAAAATTGGGGACAGAAAAATTGGGGACAGGCACCGATTTTAGGAAATCGGTGCCTGTCCCCAATTTCGTTTCTTCCTAGGATCAACTGCTCTCCTCAGCCGTGAAGGACTCCGTCTTCGTATCCGTCTCCTGCGGCGTATCCTCTTGAGTCACGGTCAGCAGGAGTTGATAATCCCCGGCCTTGTCCGCTGTAAACGAAGGGGTTTCGGATGAAGGATCGTCGAGAACGGCACTGGACTCAGGGGGTGCCGAGAGCTCCCAAAGGAAGGTCAGCCCCTCGCTGCTGCAGTTCTCGGTGGGGTTCTTGCTCCCGCCGCCGTCGAGCGACACTTTATCACCCGCGGTGACACTTTCGGGAGAGTAGGTAAACGCGGCGACCGGGGTATCCTTCGCCGTCATCGTGGCCGTTTTCTCGGCGGAGGCTTCCCGTATCGACGTGGTCACTTTGAGCATGACCTCGTAGGTGCCGGGCTCATCCGGCGAGAAGGTAGTGGTTGCCGCTGTGGAGTCTACGAAGGCGGCCTCGCTGCCGTCGGGTTTCAGTGCGAACGTCCACTCGTAGAGAAGCACTTCTTCTTCCTGGGGCTCAGGATCCGTGCTTCCTGAACCGTCCACGGTCACGTTCTCCTGCCCGCATGCCTTGGTTTCAGCTGGCTCCACAGTGAGCACCACTTCCGGATAGACCTTGTCCTCCGGAAACAGAGTAAAATCGCCGCATGCGCCCAGCAGTGCCAGCCCGGCGATTGCCAGGAACCACAGCGGAACCGTTCCCGGATTCCTGCCATGGGCGATCCGCCGCAGGGACATGAAATGCGTTATGGATGTCATAAGTGCACCCTCCGTATTTTTCGCCGGAATAGGCCGACGAGATGCCTGCTGCAACCAATGCCTCACTTTATCATCAAAAGAAAAAACATGAAAATACAGATATCCGTTACGGGTGAAACGAGCAAACGGCTGGAATATGCCTGCTTGACGAACCCGGATGTTCACGCTATGAAAAAGAACGGTCTGCGCACGTTTGCCTGACTCAGACATCGAACGGAAAAGTAAAAAAGGTAAGTCGCAGCCCTTTGGGGGATCGTGCTTACGTTGGAACGCGGCAGGATGGCAGGAAGGGCAGAACCAGAAATCCAAGCGGTTCATGAAACGCTTTACCATGAAAAAGGAGTGCTCCATGCAGGGAAACACACCCATTGAAAAGGTGCTCAGAATCGCCGTCCGTAAGGAAAAGGAGGCGAACCAATTCTACCTCGATCTGGTTGAGAAGGTGGAGGAACCCACCACCCGGGATACCCTCACGTTCCTGGCGGAAGAAGAACTGAAGCACAAAGTGTTTCTTGAAAAGTACCTGGCCGGCGGCTTCCAGGAAGGGTCGCTGCGCATGAACGAGGGGGTGGACGACAAGCTCGTGGAGTACATGGAAGGCGAACCCGAAGAACCGGCCGACACGGACGGGCCGCTGACCCCCAGGAAGGCCTTTCTCCTCGCCGCAAAGCGTGAAAGCGCGGCCTACAAGTTCTACACGGGGCTGAGCGAACTCCACCCTCCGGGAGCCGTTCGGGACCTGCTGAAGCAGATGGCCGGCGAGGAGTTGCGCCACAAGGAAAAGATGGAGCGCCTCTGCGCCGACACCTCCTCTCCCTGAAACATCCTCTCCCTAAGCGGCGGGCGGTTGATTTCCCTTGCCGGGGGCCGGCTTTTTCACATCCTGATCCGGGGATCCGCAGCGCCGGCAGCGCTCGCGGGCTCCCGGTTTTTTTTCCTCTCCCCTATTTGTCTTTGATCCTGATTTATGCTATGAAAAGAAACCCTCGGCAGGGAAAACCGCTTTTCCTTCCATGATTAAGGAGAGGTGAACCGGTCCGTCAGGCCCCGGAGGGAACCGGAAGACGTTGCAGCGGCAACCCCGACTCGGTCCCCTCCGGCCGGCACGAACCCCAACAACACAACGCCAGACAGGTACAGATGATATCGCAATACATCCCCGTTCTGGTCGGCATGGTCTGGGCGGTGTTTCTCGCAGCCCTTCTCATCGGCGTTTCCTCCCTGTTCGGGCCACGCCGCTTGACCCCTGAGAAGACATCGATCTATGAATGCGGCGTGGAACCCCTGATCGGGGACGCCCGCAACCGCTTCTCCATCAAGTTCTACGTGACGGCCGTGCTGTTTCTCCTGTTCGACATCGAGGTGGTCTTCCTCTATCCGTGGGCCATCCTGCTGCGGAAACTGGGTCTCCTGGGTCTGATTGAAATGCTGACCTTCATCCTGGTTCTCCTGGTCGCCCTGATCTACATCCTTAAAAAGGGAGCCCTGAATTGGGACTAGAAACCGCTGAAATCCTCCGCAAGAACGATCTCGTCACCAAACCCATCGACGCGATCATCAACTGGTGCAGGGAATACTCCCTCTGGCCCTACGCCTTCGGCACCGCCTGCTGCGCCATCGAGTTCATGGCCATCGCGGCCAGTCACTACGACATCTCCCGCTTCGGCGCCGAGTTGATCCGCTTCTCCCCCCGTCAGGCCGATCTGCTCCTCGTTTCCGGCACGATCTCGGAAAAGATGGGCCCGATCCTGAAAAAAATATACGACCAGATGTGTGAACCCAAATGGGTGATCGCCCACGGTGCATGCGCCTGTTCGGGCGGGATCTACGACAATTACTGCACCGTGCAGGGGATCGACACCCTGATCCCGGTGGATGTCTACATTCCGGGCTGCCCACCCTCCCCGGAGGCCCTGCTGGACGGCATCATAAAGCTCCAAAAGATCATCGAGGGGGAATCGATCCGGGACCCCAAATTCCGGGGTTGATCGGGACGGACCGGAAAGCAGGTTGTTTCAATTGCCCAATGGAACAGGCTGTTCAAAAAGTGCTAGATGCAAGGCGTATGACAATTCTGCGCTTGCTTGACAGTAGAGCGGAATTGGACACGTCATCCGAAGGATTGACGTGCCCACAGGGTGAGGGCCGGCGTCGGCCCGAATCCAATACTGAGGAAGGAGGCGTACATTAGAAGTACGTTGACTGACGAAGGATGAGTGGAACGCAGCAGATGGTGCTTTTTCAACAGCCTGTGCTTCGAACGAACGCGGAGAGTGTACTACCTTGACAGCCGAAATCTCACAAACCCTTCAGGAAAAGTTCAGCGACGCGGTTACCCCGGATGACGATTTCCGCGGGGAAACGTCGTTCACCGTGGCCACGGACCGGCTTACGGAGGTGGCCAAGTTCCTTGCCGGCCGGCCGGACAAGGCGTTCGACTACCTGGAGGATATCTGCGGCGTGGACTACCCGGGCCGGGAGAAACGGTTCGAGGCGGTCTACCACCTCTATTCCATA
This sequence comes from uncultured Thermodesulfobacteriota bacterium, assembly GCA_964439795.1. GTDB lineage: Bacteria > Desulfobacterota > DSWW01 > DSWW01 > DSWW01 > CAYTRL01. Next base: position 15,408 of record CAYTRL010000020.1, on the reverse strand, counting down.
AAGGGGAAAGAACGGATCCGCCTCCGGGTGCCGCTCGCCGCGGACCACCCTTCCGTGCCGTCCGTCATGGGCATCTGGAAGGCAGCCGACTGGTTCGAACGCGAGGCGTTCGATCAGTACGGCATCCGGTTCGAGGGGCATCCCAACCTGCGGCGCATCCTGAACCACGAGGAGTTCGTGGGTCACCCGCTCCGCAAGGACTATCCCATCGGGAAGCGGCAGCCGCTCTCCACACCTACGAACTTCGGGTGGGGAGAGGAAACGGCGGAGGAGGCCGCCGCGGGGGAGTACACGGTGCTGAACATCGGCCCGGCCCACCCCACCATGCACGGCACCCTGCGCATCCTGACCAAGCTCCAGGGCGAGACCATCCTCGAGGCGATCCCGGAAATCGGGTACCTGCACCGGGGCTTTGAAAAAACCGCGGAGGCGCTCACCTACCAGCAGGTCGTACCGCTCACGGACCGCCTGAACTACGTGTCCGCCATGATGAACAACGTGGGATACGTCATGGCCGTGGAAAAGCTTCTCGGCCTGGAAGTCCCGAAACGGGCCCAGTACATCCGCATCATCATCTGCGAGTTGTCCCGCTACATCGACCACCTGGTGTGCATCGCCGCGAACCTGGTGGACATCGGGGCCCTGACACCCTACTGGTACTGTTTCCGGGACCGGGAGTACGTCTACGAACTCCTGGAGGCCCTCTGCGGCGCCCGGCTGACCACCTCCTACACCCGGATCGGCGCCCACTCCCACGATCTGCCCGAGGGCTGGGTGGAGAAATGCCGGACGCTGGTGCGGGAGAAGCTTTCCCGTTCCATCGAAGAAGTGGAAAAGCTGATCACCCGCAACCGGATCTTTGTGGACCGCACCCAGGGTGTGGGCATGATCTCCGGAAAAGAGGCCCTGGACTACGGCTTCACGGGCCCGTGCCTCCGGGCCAGCGGAATCCCCTTCGATCTCCGGGCTCACGAATCTTATTACGACTACGACAAGTTCGATTTCGATATCCCCGTGGGGAAAAACGGCGACACGTACGACCGCTACCTGGTACGGATGGAAGAGATGCGGCAGAGCCTGCGCATCGTGGAGCAGGCCCTGGACGGGCTTCCCGAAGGCCCGCACAAGGTGGACGACCGGCACGTGGTCCTGCACGACAAGGAGAAGGTCTACACCCGGTTCGGCTCCCTGGTTCAGCACACCAAGCTGATCCTGGACGGGATCCTGCCCCCGGCGGGGCAGGTCTACGCGGCCACCGAGGCGGCCAACGGCGTGCTGGGATACTACATCGTGAGCGACGGCACCAAGAACCCACACCGGATCAAGGTCCGCCCGCCCTGCTTCGCCATCTACCAGGCCCTGCCCCGGCTTACCGAGGGGGCCATGCTGGCGGACCTGATCGCCGTGGTGGGCAGCCTGAACATCATCGCGGGGGAACTGGACAGGTAACGCTCCGGATCCCGGGAACCCCCGGGCACCGGCGGACGAGGCACGGGCACGCATCAGACCCGTAAAACAACCTCACTCTTTATTTACAGCGGAGCGACCATACGGTGTTTCTCGACTATCTGGTCTGGACCGTACAAAATTTGATCTTCCCGCTTATCGTGCCCGTGGTCCTTCTCACGGGAATCGTGCCTGCAGTGTGGCTGGAGAGAAGGGGGGCGGCCTTCATCCAGGACCGGGTGGGCCCCAACCGGGTGACGATCTTCGGGTTCCGGAACGCCGGGCTCATGCAACCCGTGGCCGACGCGCTCAAGCTCCTGGTCAAGGAGGACTTTCTCCCGGCCCGGGCCGACAAGTTCCTCTACTTTCTCGCCCCGGCCTTCTCCCTGATCCCGGCCCTGCTCACCTTTGCCGTGATCCCGTTCGCGGACACCCTGCACCTGGGAAAATACAGTCTTACCATGCAGGTGGCCGACCTGAACGTGGGGCTCCTGTTCATCTTCGCCATCGCCTCGCTGGGCGTCTACGGGATCGTGCTGGGCGGCTGGGCCTCCAATAACAAGTACGCCATGCTGGGCGGGCTGCGCTCCGCCGCACAGATGATCAGCTACGAGATCTCCATGGGGCTGGCTGTCATCGGCATCCTCATTATCTTCGAGACGGTCCGGTTGAGCGAGATCGTCCAGATGCAGGGTGAACTGATGTTCTGGGTCATCCCCCGCTGGGGCATCGTGGTGCAGCCCCTTGGATTCTTGATCTTCTTCGTGGCGGCGCTGGCAGAGGTCAACCGGACCCCGTTCGACCTGCCCGAGGCCGAGGCCGAGATCGTGGCCGGGTACCACCTGGAATATTCGAGCTTCAAATTCTCCATGTTCTTCATGGCCGAGTACGTGAACATGATGGTGGCCTCCGGGTTCATCGTGAGCCTCTTCCTGGGCGGCTGGCAGTTCCCGTGGCTGACCACCGAGACCCTGAACTCGCTGTTTAGCTTTTCCTGGCTCGGCGTGTCGATCTCCTGGCTCGGCCCCATCCTGACCGTGTGCTTTCAGATCGCCGTCTTTGTCGTGAAACTCTGGTTCCTGATGTGGGTGTTCGTCTGGCTGCGCTGGACCCTGCCCCGGTTCCGTTACGATCAGCTCATGGGGCTGGGCTGGCGTGTCCTGCTGCCGCTGGCCCTGCTGAACATCCTGATCACCGCCACCGTTCCGTTCGTTCTGGGAGTGTTCTAGAAGATGATCAAGGTAAAAAACGTTACCCCTGCACCTATTGCCAAGCGGTATGACCTTGCCGAACGGGCCTACCTCGTGGAAATCGCAAAGGGGTTGGGGCTGACCCTGCAGCACCTGGTCCGGAACCTGGTCACCTACGGACGGAAAAACCAGTCCGTGGTCACCATCCAGTACCCGGAAGAGCACCGGGAATACTCGCCCCGCTTCCGGGGACGCCACCGGCTCAAGAAAAACGAGGACGGCTCCCTGCGCTGCGTGGCCTGCAAGCTGTGCCAGGCCAACTGCCCCTCCCGGTGCATCACCATCGAAGCGGAGGCGTATCCCGAACCCAGTATGGGCAACTACCCCAGGCGGTACGATATCGACATCACCCGCTGCATCTTCTGCGGATACTGTGTGGAGGCCTGCCCCAAGGACGCCATAGAAATGACTCAGATATCAGAGATGGCGGACACCCGTCGGGCCGTGTTCGACAAAGATTTTCTCCTACAGGGAAACGAGGGGGAGTCCGGCTCATGATACCGGCCATCTTTTTTTACATCCTGGCCGCCACGGCGGTGGTCCTGGCGCTGGGGGTCATCTCCTTCGGGAGCCCCCTGTACAGCGCGCTCTGCCTGATCGGCTGCATCTTCACCGTGGCCTGGATCTTTGCCCTGCAGTCGGCACCGCTCCTGGCCATCCTCCAGATCCTGGTCTACGCCGGCGCCATCATGGTCATGGTCCTCATCGTGATCATGATCCTGAACCTTTCCCCCCGGGAACTGGGGTCCGCCAAGGTAAACTGGCGCAAGATTTTCGGCGCCTACATCCTGGCGGCCACCGGCATCCTGCTCCTGATCCGGCTGTCCGAGCACTGGTTTCCGGAGGTCCCGAAGGTGGACCGCCTGTTTGGTTCCATCGAAAACGTGGGCATGGTCCTGTTCACCGAGTACCTGCTTCCCTTCGAGATGGTATCCGTTCTCCTCCTGGCGGCGATCATCGGCGCCGTCGTGTTGACCCGCAAATCGAAAGGGGACAAGTCATGACGGACGAAACCCTCTGCCTCGCCATCATTCTGTTCGTCATCGGGGCCACCGGTTTCGTGATCCGCCGGAACGCCATCGTGGTGCTCATGTCGGTGGAACTCATGTTGAACGCCTGCAACCTGGCCTTTGTCACCTTCTCCAGGCAGTTGGGAGACCTGGCCGGCGACATTTACGTGATCATGATCATGACCGTGGCCGCGGCCGAGGCGGCCGTGGGCCTGGCCATCGTGGTGCTCATCTTCCGGACCCGGAAAGCGGTGAATCTGGATGAGATCAACATCATGAAGGGGTAGCTATTTTCCAGAACATAAAGCGATGAATCTGGATAGGATCATTATCATAAAGGCGCATGGTTTTTTCCGGATCTTGAAACGTTCAAACGGGATGAGATCCTTTTCGTAATGGGGTAAAAGGAGAACCTTTTTGGAAGAAGCGGTTGTTTTCCCTCTGCTTCGGTGGATTCCGGCCCTGCCGCTGATCGGGTTTCTGATCAACGGACTGGGGGCACGGGCCGACCTGGGTGTCTGGCAGACCCGCCGGGTCCATTGGGTGGCCTGCCTGGCCCCTTGCGGCGCGCTGGTCATCTCGGTCCTGGCCTTCCTGGAGCTCCACGGGCTTCCCACGGAACACAGGCTCTTGAACGACACCGTGTTCACCTGGATCGCCTCCGGCGGCTTCACGGCCAAGCTTAAATTCAGCCTGGATCCCCTGAGTTCCGTGATGACCCTGGTGGTCACCGGTATCGGATTCCTGATTCACGTGTACTCCGTGGGGTACATGCACGGCGACCGGAGCTACGCGCGCTACTTCGCCTTTCTGAACCTGTTCACCGCCATGATGCTGGTGCTGGTGCTGGGCGACAACCTGCTCCTCATGTTCCTGGGGTGGGAAGGGGTGGGGCTGTGCTCCTACTTCCTCATCGGGTTCTGGTATGAGGACCCGGAGAAGGCCGCTGCCGGCATGAAGGCTTTCGTGGTGAACCGGATCGGTGACTTCGGATTCCTTTTGGGCATTTTCCTCCTGTTCTGGAGCCTGGGCCAGCAGGGGATCTGGACCATCGACTTCTCCGTGATCCGGGAACACGCGGACCTGCTCACCCCCGCCGTCATCACGGCCGTCTGCCTGCTGCTGTTCCTGGGCGCCATGGGCAAGTCCGCCCAACTCCCCCTGTACGTGTGGCTCCCGGACGCCATGGCGGGCCCCACGCCGGTCAGCGCCCTGATCCACGCCGCCACCATGGTCACGGCAGGAGTCTACATGGTGGCCCGCATGAACTTCCTCTACATCGCGTCCGATTTCGCCATGCAGTGGGTCACCTGGGTGGGGGCGCTCACCGCCGTGTTCGCCGCCACCATCGGCCTCTGCCAGCGGGACATCAAGAAGATCCTGGCCTACTCCACGGTGAGCCAGCTGGGGTACATGTTCGTCGCCGTGGGGCTGGGCGCATACGCTGCGGGGATCTTCCACCTGATGACCCACGCCTTCTTCAAGGCCCTGCTATTCCTGGGCGCCGGCAGTGTGATGCACGCCATGGGGAACGAGACGGACATCTTCAAGATGGGCGCCCTGCGGAAGAAGATGCCATGGACGTTCTGGACCTTTCTCATCGCCACCCTGGCCATCTGCGGTTTTCCGCCGCTGAGCGGCTTTTTCTCCAAGGACGAGATCCTGTGGCAGGCCTACAGCATGCACCACCACGGCTCCCTGGCCCTTTGGCTGCTGCTCTGGCTGGGGGCCGGCATCACGGCCTTCTACATGTTCCGGCTGGTCTTCGTCACCTTCTTCGGCAAGCCCCGGGACCCGCACCTGTACGATCACGCCCACGAATCCCCGCCCGTGATGACCATCCCGCTGGCCCTGCTGGCCGTGGGGGCTTTGTCGGTGGGGTTCCTGGGCATCCCGGAGTCCTGGAACCTCGGGCACAACCTGTTCGAGCAGTTCCTGGAACCGGTGGTGGGCAAGCCCGAGCACGTGGCGCACGGCCCGCACGCCATTTTTGTGGAGATCTTCTTCATCTGCCTGTCGATCCTGGCCGCGACCGTGGGCACCGTGCTGGCCGCATGGATGTACCTGAAGGACGGATCCATCCCCGAACGGCTGGCCCGGAAGTTCCCCCGGGCCTTCGATCTCCTGTACAACAAGTATTACGTGGACGAAATCTACGACTTTCTCTTCGTGACGCCCATCCGCCGAGCCTCCCACACGATCCTGTGGAAGCTGGTGGACATCGGCCTGGTGGACGAGGGCCTTGTGAACGGAACCGGCCGCTTCTTCCGGGAATCCGCCCGCCGGCTCAGGCGCCTCCAGGCGGGGGACGTGCAAAGCTATGCGGTGGGCATGGCGGTGGGGGTCCTTGCCATTATCGGTTTTCTTCTCCTGAAGTGAGGATCGTGTAGCTCATGGAATGGTTGAACCAGCATCTCATTTCCTTCCTTGTCTTCCTGCCGCTGGCGGGGGCCTTCCTGATCTTCTTGTTCATGCGCAGGGCCGAGGCCGCGAGCATCCGCTGGGCGACCTTCTTCATCATGCTGCTGGGGTTCGTGATCTCGCTGAAGCTCTTCTTCGGCTACGACGGGCAATCCGACCGCACCATGCAGTTCCTGGAGACCACGGCCTGGATCGAGGACTACGGCATCTTCTACAAGGTGGGTCTGGACGGCATGAGCCTGCTCCTGTTCCTGCTCACCACCTTCCTGGGGCCGCTGGTGGTGCTCTGCTCCTGGAATTCGGTCAAGGAAGGGGTCAAGGCCTATCACATCAGCCTGCTCCTCCTCCAGACGGCCATGCTGGGCGCCTTCGTCTCCCTGAACCTGTTCCTCTTCTACATCTTCTGGGAGGCCATGCTGATCCCCATGTACTTCATCATCGGGATCTGGGGCGGCCCCCGGAGGATCTACGCCGCGGTCAAGTTCTTCCTGTACACCCTGGCGGGCAGCCTGCTGATGCTGGTTGCCATCCTGTACCTCTACTTTCAGTTCCACACCCAGTTCGGCGTCTACTCGTTCGACCTGTACGACCTGTACCGCGTCCAGCTCCCGATCAACACCGAGATCCTCCTGTTCCTGATCTTCGGGCTCTCCTTCGCCATCAAGGTCCCCATGTTCCCGTTCCACACCTGGCTTCCGGATGCACACGTGGAGGCCCCCACCGCGGGAAGCGTGATCCTGGCCGGCGTGCTCCTGAAAATGGGTACTTACGGGTTCCTGCGGTTCTCCATGCCCCTGTTCCCCGAGGCGGCCCAGGCGTGTTACCCCCTGATCGGGGTGCTGGGTGTCATCGGGATCATCTACGGCGCGCTGGTGGCCATGGTCCAGCCGGACCTGAAGAAGCTCGTGGCCTACTCCTCGGTGAGCCACCTGGGCTTCGTCATGCTGGGCTTGGCCGTCCTGAATACGCCGGGCGTGGAGGGAAGCGTTATCCAGATGGTCAATCACGGCCTCTCCACCGGGGCCCTCTTTATCATCGTGGGCATGATCTACGAGCGGCGGCACACGCGGCAGATCGCGGACTTCGGGGGCATCGCGAAATCCATGCCGGTCTTCGCCGCTTTCTTCATGATCGTGACCCTCTCCTCCATCGGGCTGCCCGGCCTGAACGGGTTCGTGGGTGAGTTTCTCATCCTGCTGGGGGCGTTCAAAAAGAACATCCTCCTGGCCGTTCTGGCCTCCTCCGGGGTGATTCTAGCCGCCGTGTACATGCTCTGGATGTTCATGCGGGCCATGTTCGGACCGCTGGACAAGGAAGAGAACAAATCGTTGAAGGATCTCAACCTTCGAGAGATCGCCACGCTGGTCCCGATTGTGGTTCTCATCGTCTGGATCGGTGTGTACCCGCAACCCTTTTTGCGGAAGATGGACCGTTCCGTGGAGGTCTTTCTGGCCCGCACCACGCAGACCCAGAATGCAGCGGCCGTCCGGGAGACGCCCGGCACCGGCGATCCCGTGCTCCGGGAGCGCGTGCAACTTGTCGTAGACCACAACGAGGCCGTGCTGGAAGAAGCGCGGGTGGTTGAAGATCCGGCCCATGGAATCCAGGAAGAGGAGAGTCTCCTTCTGCTGGAAACCGACCGGACGCAACCCGACCATGGGGAAGAATAAATGGGGATCGAGAACCTGCAGGATGTGCTGACCGCCCTGCGCGTGATCCGGCCGGAGCTGATACTCACGGGCGCCGCGTTGCTTTGCATTCTCCTGGACCTGTTCTGGGGGCAGGAAGACAAGACCGCCTGCTGGATCGTCTCCTTTCTGGGATGCCTCGTGGCCCTGGTGGCCTCGGCCATGTCCTGGGGAACCACCGGGTCGGCCTTTTATCAGCTGGTGCTCATGGACAACCTGTCCCACTTCTTCAACGTGATCTTTCTCGGTGCGGGCCTGCTCACCCTGCTGCTTTCCGGCAGCTTCGTGAAACGCGAAGGCATGCCGGCGGGTGAGTATTGCACGCTACTGCTTCTCTGCATGATCGGCATGTTGTTCATGGCCGGCGCCAACGACCTGATGACGGTTTTCCTGGGCCTGGAGATCATGTCCATCCCGGCCTACGTAATGACCGGCATGATGCGGACCAACGCCAAGAGCCCGGAGGCAGCCCTCAAGTACCTGCTCCTGGGCGCGTTCGCGTCGGCCTTCCTGCTGTTCGGCATGGCCCTGCTCTACGGGGCGGCGGGGACGACGAAACTGGAAGGGCTCCTGGCCTATGCGCCCCTGGCCCTTTCGGCCACGGACCTTCTGTTCCTGGCGGGCCTGGGGTTCCTCCTGGTGGGCATGTGCTTCAAGGTGTCCCTGGTCCCCTTTCACATGTGGACCCCGGACGTGTACGAGGGGGCTCCCACACCGGTGACGGCCTTCATGTCCGTGGCCGTGAAGGCGGCCGGTTTCGCCATCCTGATCCGGGTGGTGGTGCTCGCCCTGAACCCTCTGTCCGTGGACTGGTCCGCCATCTTCTGGTGTCTCTCCGTGGTCACCATGATCCTGGGCAACGTGGTGGCCCTGGTCCAGGAGAACATCAAGCGCATGCTGGCCTACTCCAGCATCGCCCACGCGGGGTACATCCTGCTGGCCCTCACCCCCGGGACCGAGGCCGGCATCCAGGCCGCCCTGGTCTACCTGTCCATCTACACCCTGATGAACCTGGGGGCGTTCGGCGTGGTGATCTGCCTGAGCCGCGACGGGGACCGGGGAACCCGGATCCGGGACTATACCGGCCTGGCGCGGCGACACCCCCTGTACGCACTGGTCATGGCGGTGTTCATGTTCTCCCTGGCCGGCGTGCCCCCCACCGGGGGCTTCATCGGGAAGTTCTACGCATTCGCCGCGGCGGTCAAAGCCGGCTATGTCGGTCTGGCCGTGATCGGCGTCCTGATGAGCGCCGTGTCGGCCTACTTCTACCTCCGCGTCCTGGTGGTCATGTACATGGAGGACCCGGCGGAAGAAAACGCCCCGGAACCCCTGCCGGCCCCGCTTTGCGAAACCTCCCTGGATACGTTCTACCTCAACGTGTCCGTGGGCTTCTGCACCCTGTCGGTGCTCCTCCTGGGCCTCTGGCCGGGGTGGCTCAGCCGGGTGGCGGGTGAAGCGGTCAGGGGACTCCTCCCCCTGCTCTAGGGCGTGTCCCAGAAATCTGTTGTCCTTCCCGGGCGGATTGAGTTGTCCGTACCACCCTGCCTCTCTTGGTTACCCTGTTGTACATCCACGGAACATCCTCCTCCTGTCATATGGAAACCCTGCCGGCCTGGGACGCAAGGGCCTTACCCTGCTGATTTTCAATTGGGTATTCACGAAAAGCACCCTGTGACAGCTTTCTTTCCCGAGCCCCGAAGTTATTTCCGGTTTCCTTGATTTTTTTCCTTTTTTCCCCTGGAAAAACCTGTTATCATTTCTTTTATCCTCTGGATCCCCTTGCGCAGGAGGATCAGGAGACATATGCCTGAAAAGACCTTGTCCGATGCCCCCGGAAGCAGGACGGGCGGGCCGGACACGAAACCACCCCTGTCCCCACGGGCAGCGCCGGTTCAGCCGGAGAGCACGGCGTCCCTGGAAACCCTCCTGAACGCCGTCGACGACCCCGCCGTGCTCATCGACCGGCAGATCACCGTCCTGGCAGCCAACCGGGCCATGGCCCGCAGCCTGGGCAGGCGCCTGGACGAGATCCTCGGCCGCCCCCTCCTGGAAATGCTCCCCCCCCGCCTCGCGGAAACCCGCGGCGTAACCTTCGAGCACATCTTCCTCTCCGGCCAGCCCGTCCGCTTCGAAGAGGAGCGGGAGGGGGTCTGGTTCGACTACATCGCACACCCCGTGTTCGACGCTGGGGAGAAAGTGAACAAGGTGGCACTGCTGGCCCGGGACATCACCCAGCGCAGGCGGATGGAAAACGCGCTCCGGCAGGGCGAGGCCACCACCCGGAGCATCCTGAAGGCCGCCCCCATCGGCATCGGTCTGGCACGCGAACGGGTCTTCCATTGGGTCAGCGACCGGATGTGCGAGCTGCTCAGGTACACCCCCGGGGAGTTGATCGGTTCGAGTGCGAGGATCCTCTATGAGAGCGACGAGGAATACCGGCGCGTGGGGGAGGTGAAATACGGGGCCATGGACCGGCAGGGGATCGGCGAAGTGGAGACGCGCTGGAAAAGGAAGGACGGCCGGGTCCTGGATATCCTGCTGCGGTCCGCCCCGGTGCACCCCGGCGACCTCACCCAGGGGATCACCTTCACCGCCCAGGACATCACCGAGCGGAAGCGGATGGAGCAGGAGATCCTGAAGGTCCAGCGACTGGAGTCCCTGTCGGTGCTCGCCGGCGGCATCGCGCACGACTTCAACAACCTGCTGACCGCCATCCTCGCGTGCGTCTCGGCGTTACACCACAATCCGCACCTTCAACCTCACGAGAAGAAGATGCTCGCCCATGCGGAGACGGCAACGCTTCGGGCCAAGAACCTGACCCAGAAGATCCTGGCGTTCGCCAAGGGTGGAGCGCCGATCAAGACCACCTTCTCCATGGAAACCTTGTTGAAGGAGACCGCGGCGTTGGCCCTGAGCGGATCCCGCAGCGTGTGCGAATTCGAGATCTCCCAGGACCTTCGGCCCGTTTCCGCCGACGAGGGCCAGACCCGGCAGGTGCTCCAGAACCTGATCATCAACGCCGACCAGGCCATGCCCGACGGGGGCAGGATCCGGGTCCGTGCCGAGAACGTGACCCTGCCCGAGGAACCGACGCTGAACCGGAAGGGAGGCGAATTCATTCGCGTGTCGATCCAGGACCACGGGTGCGGCATCCCGGAAAAAGAGCGGACCCGGATCTTCGACCCGTTCTTCTCCACAAAGGAGAAAGGGCGGGGGTTGGGCCTGTCCACCGCCTTCAACATCATGAACCGCCACGAGGGCAGGATCCACGTGTCCTCCCAGGTGGGCGTGGGCACCACCTTCCAGGTTACCTTCCCCGCTTCCCATGAACCGCTGCCGCAGCAGCAGGGTGCCCGGATCCCTGAACACAAACCCGCCGAGAGCATCCTGAACATCCTCATTGTGGACGACGAGTCGATCATCCGGGAATCCACCGGCGCCATCCTGGAAAGGCTGGGATACAGGGTGGCACAGGCCCGGGACGGAGTCGAGGGGATCGGCAAGTACCAGGAGGCGCTGAAGGGAGACAAGCCGTTCGACGCGGTGATCATGGACCTGACCATCCCCGGGGGGATGGGCGGGGAGAAGGCCATCCGTGAACTGAAGCGCATCGACCCCCGCGCCCGGGTGATCGTCTCCAGCGGCTATTCCCAGGATCCGGTCATGTCCCGGTTCCAGGACTACGGGTTTTCAGGGGTCCTGCCCAAGCCGTACCGGCTCGCCGAGTTGCAGAACGTGCTGGCCCACGTGCTATCGGACGAAAAAAAATGACCCGGCGTACATGACATCCACGCCCCGTTACCGAAGGCAACAGGTCTTCTGATACATCTCGATATAGCGTGGGACGAGAACGTCCCAGGAAAACTGCTCCAGAATCCGCTTCCGCCCCTGTCTGCCGGTTTCACCGAGTTGGGCCCGATGATCCAGGAAATAGCGGATCCTTGCCTGGAGTTCTCCCCTCTTTTCCATGTCCATGGATTCACCGCCCCGGCCGACGATCCACCGCAGGCTGGGGTGGTGATGGCAAAAAACCGGAACCTCCATGGACATGGATTCGATCAGGGATATGCCGAACCCCTCATACAGGGCACAGGACACGCAAAGATCCGCGGCGCTGTAGGCTTCCAGCATTTCGGCATGCTGGAGACAGGCGAATTTCACCCGTCCCTTCATCCTCTCTTCCGCCAGGGAGCGGATCTCGCGGACCTCATCCCCCTCACCGACTTCCCCCACGATCAGGAGGAAGAGTTCTTTCCGTAACGCAGCGGCCTCCTCGATGAGCCAATGGAGCCTCTTCCTCCGCTCCAGCGCGCCGACGCTCAAAATCAGCAGCACATCCTCCGGGATGTTCATCCGTTGCCGAAAAGAAGATGTCTTCCGGGGAGCAAAAACCTTTTCGTCCACACCGATGGGGACCATGGACATCCGATCCGGCGGGACCCCAGCATCGATCCCCTGCAGGTAAAAATATTCCGTGAGGTGCTGAACCTGATCGAAGATCGTGTACTGCGCCGGTAACAGGGGATGACCGTTGTGCAGAACCACGGAGGGGGCGTCGGGCAGGAGACGGTTTCCGAGGATCTTCAAATACCTGCCCAGGTGGTATTCACTTACGTGAAGGATGTCGAACCGGTGTTTCCGAGCGCTGAGCAACAGGGGGACAAGGAAGGAAAGCTGCTCGACGCGATACCGCTTCCAGAAATTCTTTTCATGCATTCCCAGGGCTTTCCACAGGCCCGAATCCCTGGAAAGGTTTGGAAGAACGTTTTCGTGGGGACCTTCCGCCACGCCCCCCCCTTTCAACAGGGTGACGTCGATCTTTCCGCTGAGCTTTTCGAAAAGGGTTTGAAAAAAAACTTCAAACCCCCTTCGTACATTTCCCAGCCCTGTACTTACCAGCGCGACTTTCATGGAGGTCCGGTTCATGGCTTTCGGTAAATCTCGCACTTACGACAGATGACAGGCTCGAAACGTCCTTCCTCTTTCTGCTTGCGAAACTCGTTGCGGGAAGATTGAAACGGCCCGGCGTTCCAAAGGGCCGAGGGATCGGAAAGCGGGATGCTGCCCAGGCTCTCGATGGAAGTATCCACATGGCAGCAGTGCGCAATGGACCCATCCCACAGAACCACGAAGCTTTGCCATGGCCACGGGCAGATCGAAGGGTTCAGGTGGGCCTGGTTGGAAAAATAGTCGAAGAGCCTGGGAATCCCGTCCCCTTTGGGAAGCCATTCCTGAAGCAGTTCCGGATCGCGGGAATCCGAGGGAACCACGCCACCCAGGATCGCGCTTTGCATGAGGATTTCCACTCCCAGTTCCCGCGCCATCCGCCGGGCACGGTCCCGCTCCGCAAGGTTATGCCGGAAGAGAAGGAACGACCACAAGATTCTCGGGGTATGCGATTTCATCTCCCGTTTGATCCGCAGCAGGAGCTTGAGGTTTTCCATGACCGTGTTGAAATCGCCGCCCACGCGGTACTTCGCGTAGGTTTCCGGAGTTGCGCCGTCGATGGAGACGACCAGGGAATCCAAACCGGAGTTCACGAGCCGCCGTGCATGACGTTCATCGAATACGGTCAGGTTCGTACTGATCTGTGTTTTGATCTTCCGTTTGGCGGCAAGGGCGACCATGTCGTAAATCCCCTCGTGCAGCAGGGGTTCGCCCTGGTTGTAGAGTTGCAGTTTCAGCAGGTAGGGGCCAAAGAAATCCAGCACCTTAACATAGGTATCCCACTCCATGTATCCGCGTTTTCGATATCCTTCTTTCAGCGAGGCGAAACAAAGAGGGCAACGGAGGTTGCAGAAATTTGTGGGTTCAACCGTCAGATAATACGGCATCCCCGAGGTGACGGTTTCTCTTGCCCGGAACCCCCTTTCCGCGTTGATACGGTTCATGATTTTGCGGGGGGTATAGAAGGAAAGGTTCGAGAGGACCCGGGGTTGGTAGGATCTCCGGATATAGGTGGTCGATCTATCCTTCAAGGTTCTTTTCTCCTTATAGCGGGCCGTTGAAAAAGTACCCTCTGCGGAGTTTGTCCCCGCGAAAGCGGGGATTCCTCTCAGCCTTCATCCGGCCGGTGGGTCCGTGTTCCGGCGCGCGGACCGCGGACCCGGTGCAGGATGTTTCTCACGGCCCTGGCCAGCAACGGGGCCCTGGGATGCGCCAGGACGGTGTCCAGACAAGAAACGAGCCCCCGCGAAATTCCACCGGGAAGGGAAAAGAGAAAGGAATAGAGCCGAAGAAACCTGTCGAAATAATGATGAAACATCAGGATCTGTCCATGGGACAGCGTGGGCAGGGAAAGCGCCGTATCAAGATAGTAATCCACGAGGACACGCTCCGTTAGAAATCCGTTCTTGCGGCAGGTCTCATGGAGTTCGGTTCCCGGAAAGGGATAAAAGATCGTACACTGCGGATCGGGAATGCCAAGTTCGGCATTCATTTTCACGGTATCCAGAACATCGCGGGGGGTTTCAAACGGGATCCCCACCATGTTGAAGGATCGCACATAGAGTTCGTTCTCACGAAGAAGGGCGATCGTATCAAATATCTGCCTGCGGGAAATGCTCCGGTTGAGGACCTGATTGCGGATCCGGTCGTTGCCGCTTTCGATGCCGATCCTCACCTCCCTGCATCCTGCAAGCCGCAGGGAACCTGCCAGTTTGGGGGTCAAAGACCCGGGACGGACGTTGCAGCAAAAGGGGAGAGCGACCTCGCGTTGATATCGCTGGAAAAACTCGTCACTCCAGTCTTTCCGGAGCACGAGGATATCATCGTCGAAATTCAGGGACGTCACAAAGGGAAAGCGCTCCCGGATCCTGATGATCTCCTCGATGACGAGTTCCGGGCTGCGGAAGCGTACAATCTTCTTATGGTTCGGGTGCACCTCCCGCAGGATCTTGTTACAGCAATAGTTACAACTAAAGGGACACCCGCGGGAAGCCATGATCACCGCGGTCCCGTTCCGCTCCCACCACAGGTTTTGGTAATTCGGGAAGATGTCACGATCCGGAAAAGGCAGCGCGTCCAGGTCTTCCAGGGGGCGCAGGTCGTTCTGCGTGATCCGGTTTCCGGTTTTGACCCACAAATTCCTGATGGAGGAGGTGTCCCCGCCCCTCTCCAGCTTTTCACAAACCTCAACGATGGCCCCTTCACCCTCCCCCCGGCAGATCATATTCATCCCGTCTGCCGCAATCGCCTGCTCCGGGCAGATCGTGGGATGCACGCCGCCGCACAAGGTCGGGACAGGAACCTCCGCTTCATGGAGCCATCGTGCCATCTGTTCGACCACGGAGAACTGGAGGGTCGTGGAGGAAAATGCGATGAGATCGGGGTTCTCGGCGTCAATCCTGTTCAGGAATTCTTCCCTGTTTTTCCAGGGCTTCAACAGGTGAATGAGACGGGCGGTGTGGCCTTCCCGCTTCACCAGGGCAGCCAGGGACCCGATCCCCACATAATAATTCCCCGGGTAGTCCGGAATGAAGTCAAACAGATCGGGATAGATAAAAAGGACCTTCACAGTCTCTCTTTTCGGTCCGGTTCCTTACGGAAATTGGTTCGGCTCTTTTTCCTGTGGAGTTCCTGTGGAACGGCTGA
>CAYTRL010000019.1:0-28181 GCA_964439795.1 uncultured Thermodesulfobacteriota bacterium | reverse complement strand
GAATGCGTTCATATCCACAGGAATCTCGGACGGGACGGAAACATCCGGAAGGTAGACGAACCGCCAGCCTTTGAGTTGAGCCCGATAGCTCAGATCCAGGTCTTCGGTAAGGGTATCCTGTTCCCATGCCCCGGCATCCTCGATACACCTTTTTCTCCACAACCCTGCCGTGCCGTTGAAGTTGAAAAAACAACCGAACGCCTGACGCGCACTGTGTTCCACCACGAAGTGCCCGTCCAGGAAGAGGGCCTGGACCCGGGTGAGCAGGGAATAGTTGCGGTTCAGGTAATCCCAGCGTGCCTGCACCATTCCAACCCGCTTATCACAGAAGTAGTGGATGGTATCCCTGAGAAAGCTCGGTTGCGGCAGAAAATCAGCGTCGAATACGGCAACAAACTCTCCCCTGGCCGAACGGAGTCCATTTTGAAGGGCGCCGGCCTTGAACCCCTGCCGGCTGGAACGATGGATGTACACAATATCCAAACCTTCCCTCCTGAACCGCTTCGCCGCCGCGCATGCCATATGCTGTGTCTCATCCGTTGAGTCGTCAAGGATCTGAACCTGGATCCGGTCTCTGGGATAGTCCATCCTGCAGACCGCTTCAATCAACCTCTCCACCACATAGACCTCGTTGTAAATAGGAAGCTGTACCGTTACGGAAGGCAGGGGGTCCAGCGTTCCCGGCCGGGTCTGTCTTCTCCGCCCCCGGTAGTAGCCCAACACAAGAAGGTAACGGTGCAGGCCGAAGAGGGAGAGAACGAGAAAGAGAAAAAAGTACATCGCGAGCAGGATCCCCAGGAAATGGTTCATGGCGATTCCTTGATTCCGAGTTGTGATGAAGTTTTGTTTACAACGGTTTCGTGCCCGGGACCCGAGGCGGTCTCGTCTGGAAGGCGTTCCTCTTGACGGGTGGAACCGCGTGCAAATTCTCTAGCGGACCGTCCCGTCCCCCTGCGTTTTTCTTTGGTACCGTTGTTTGACAGTTCCCATCCAGAGGGCAGGAAGGAACAGACAGAAAAGGAGGATCCCAACCTGTGTGAAGCTGGCGTGGTCCCCCCTTGTTTCTGCAACGCCGCAGCACATGACAGGACCGTCCGTATCGCAGTCATCCCCCCTTCCATCCCGATCCTGATCCGATTGCGACGGATTGGGGTGGGAGGGACAGTTGTCGTCTTCGTCCATGAATCCTTCCTCATCGCTGTCTTTCTGTGCGTTGCCCCCGGGGTCCTGTATGTTGAGGTTCCAGTTGTAGTGCTTTAAGCAGATGTTCCCTGCCGGATAGGACAGGAGAAAACCCCTCTTTTCCGAGTCTTCAAGACGATCTGCAATGAACACCTTGACGTTTTCGAATCCGCCGAAATCCTCTTGATACCACGAGAAGATCTGTGAGATTTCCACGGATTGGCTGACCGGATCCACCTCTACATACTGGTCGTTGTTCACGAAAGCAAGCGTTGCCTCCTCCAGGTTCTTCTCCGCGTTCGCCTCGGTAAAGATCTGCGGATAAATGGGCGGGCAGCTGATGGAGGCACAATTGATCGCAAAGTGGACCCTTGGATCTTCCCCCAGCGGGCGGAGGATACCGTGTTCCATCGTGTTCAGGCTCACCTCCTGCCCCCCCACGTTAAAAACGGCCAGGTCCCATGTAGCGGGGCCATTGATGTCCCGGATGCTTTTCAGGGGGAGATGATCCAGAATGAGCTGAAGGGTTGCAACGTTGTAAAGGTTTACCCAGAAGGCCAGCTGTTGATCGGTCAGCGGGCCTGTATCCGGGACGAGTTCGGGCAGGGAGACATCCGCCAATGCATGGATATACTCGTCCAGGCCCCGGCGGTTTTCCTCGAGGCCATCGTAATCCATCAAGCCCTGGGCGTCCATGTATCCGTCAAGGATTTCCTGCAGAGGATTCGTGGAAGGGAGGGGGGCGTCCATCGATCCACCAGGAGGATCTTTGTAGTGTGTGCTGGACCCACAACCCTGCAGGAGAAGGAGAAGAGCAAGGCATCCGCTCAGCCACGGACAGGATATCCGTTTCATCCATCGATTTCTTAAACCTGTGCACGTTGGCATGAGGACTACTCTTTGAATAATTTTTTCAACAGCTCGCCGGGTTGGCAGATTGTGGTCACCGCCAGGGAAAAATTGTGGCCGTGCGAGGTGTTCTCCCCGTAGAGCGTGGGGGTCCAGGTTCCCTCGATGAAGACGTTCTCTCGAACCTTGAAGGACGCGGTGATCTCGAGCTTCCCGTAATTGTATTCGTTGGTCAATGTCAGGTTGGGGGTCAGCTTTTCCTCCCTCCCGTTCCCAACGCTCAAGGCACCATCCAGCTTGAGCCGTCCGGAGAGCCAGGGAACAAAGGTGTAGCCGAACTCCACAAGGTATCGGATCTCATCGGACGGATCTTCGCCTCGTACACGGTATCCGATCTCCGCGCCTGCGTATGCAGGAACGGGGTAGAGGGATTTCCCGAACAGCAGTCGAACTTCTGCGTCCACCTGATCGTTTCCGATGGGCACCACTTCATCTTTTTCATAACCCAAAGGCACCTTCAGCATGGTCTGAAGGCTCATGACGAAAGGGTTTCCCAGAAGGAGGACCTTTCCGCCGATCTCCCCGTCACCCAGGCCCCACGTGTCCGAAACAAGGTTGTTGTCCTCGTACCGGACATATTTGTATGGGATCGAGGTGATGATCGTTAAATAATCAAGAATCCCGTACTCCTGATACCAGCAAAGGTTCCAGTCCTGAAACTCACCGTTGTCGCTGAGGAGGGTGACGTCGCCATCAATATCGTAGGCGTGGGTGGACCAGAAAAAGCTGAACGAGACCTTGTTGTACTGGGTTCCTTTCGGCTGAGTCCAGGCGCCGGGAAATGCGTTGGAAGGAACCCAAAGCAGGAACAAAGCAGTCAGCACCGGAGTGAAAAGAAAACGGATATTCATTCTCATCGGGGGATTGTTTCCTCCCTTGGCAGGAACCTCGGAAAGCCGGATCACGGGATGATCAAGGAAAACCGTTTCATTCCACCGGGAGTTCGGGATCTGCCGCCCACTCCCAGAAGGAACCGTCATAGTTGCGTACATTCGTATAGCCGAGCAGTTTCAGGATGAAGAAGAGGAATCCGGAACGAACGCCGCCGGTGCAGTAGACGGCCACCTCGGACGCGGTGTTGAGGCCCATGCCGCTGAGGGTCTTGTTCAGTTCCGCTGCAGGCTTGATCGAGAAATCCTGTGAAAGCGTCTCCCCCCAGGGGAGGTTCACGGCTCCCGGGATATGACCGCCCCGGGCTTCTCCGTACAGGACCGCTCCCCCGTACTCTTCGGGGCTGCGGCCGTCAATGATCCTTACCCCTGAACCCTCGTACTTCTCCACCATCCACGCCTTGGTGGCCAAAACCTCCGGCTTTACTTCGGCCTCAAACACCGCCGCCGGCCTGGCTTGAACCTCCCGGGTTGTCTCCCTCCCTTCCAGGATCCACCGGTTCCAGCCCCCGTTCAGGATCTGTATTCTTTCCTGTCCGAGATAAGAGAGCATCCAGAAGACCCGTCCGTCCTCCCCCCAGCCGTTCTCCTGATCGTTGTAGATCACGATCCCGTGGTTTCTGGATATGCCCGCCTGCCCCAGGCGCTGCTGAACCGTGGGCAGGGGAAGGAGCTGCCAGTATTTCGGCCCGATCAGATAGGTGAATTGGGTCCACTGTAAATTGATGGCGCCCGGGATGTGCCCCTTGCGATAATCGATCGAAGGGCGGGTATCGATGACGAGGAGTTGTGAACCGCCGAGTTCCGCCTCCAGCGCCTCCGGAGATATGAGCAAATCCGCATTGGCATAATCCCCGTCGGGGGTTTCGGACGCCCCGTCCTTGTACACGGTAGAGGAACCGCAATGGGCCTGGTGAGCGAAAAGCACAACGATGAGGAGAGTGAAAAAGGTCGTCTTGAGACCTGATCGGGATTTCAACATACGATGGGATCGTCCCCGTCAACCATGAGAGATGGTCTATCATTTTGCTGCAAAGGGTGCAGGAATTCTCAAACAACTACTTAAAAAATTTTGTCCTCATGGCGATGAAGCGGCACTGTCCATCTCGAGATCAAAAATGGAACGGGGCATATAAATGAACTCGTCATAGAGCGAGGTGTCCCAGTAGTCACGGGTTTCGTGAACGACTTCAAGGTGGTCCACGTCTTTGGGGGTTCCGGGGAACTTCGCTGTCAGGCCCAGGTCGCGCAAGAGCAATGAAAAGGGCGGATAAGAATTCCAGATGTGGAGGTATTGATCAAAGATTCCAATCTGCTGATCCGATCCCTCCGGCACCATGGAATAGAGCGGGGCGTAGTCCATACGTTCGAAGTACTCGATATCGAGTGACTGTGCATCGAAGATGGGAACATCGAGGCCGCGGGGCAGGTAGAGCACACCCTTGTCCACCCGGGCGTCGGATTCGGTCCACTGTTCGTAGCTGGTGTACACGCCCAGGGGGTCGTGGGAGGACACGGTCCACCCATCCTCGGCAACCACGACAACGCGCGTTTCAACCCCCTTCAGGTCTTCGGGTATGGGCCAGACATACTGGACATCGTGCGGTGCCTCGGGCCGGGCGATTCCGGGATAAACCTCGCCGGCAGCCTCGAATTCAGCCCTCGCAGCATCGTCCACGTCCTTGTTCACAAACAGCCGCCAGGTACACCCGCAATTCTGCGAAACCTCCACGAACAGAGGGAACCGGTCATCGGCATCCAGCGTGATCCGGATGACCTTGCCGTCGAGCGGGCCGGACCAGATATAGCGCGAGAAGTACTCGAAGGGGTTGTCCTCCGAGGTCAACGGAATCGGACGCTCGGGATAAAACAGTGCGTAGACCAGTTGATTATATTGCCTGCCGTGGATCGTTGCTTTTCGTGTTTTGGTATACATGACCGGGGATGCGGTATCCACTTGAACCGCATAATCGAAACCTTCCGGGTCGAGGTGCAGGGACAGTTTCCCGATCAGGTCACTGGCAGGCGGGTAGGGCAGGGTCTGGTAGTCATCCGCGAGTTTCTGGATCAGGATCGGATGAAATTTTTCGAGCAGTTCGGTCTCGTAGGACACCGGATCGGTGTTGCCGCCGGACGGGTTTTCTTCAATGCACCCGGCAACAACGGACAACCATGCAAGGCTCACAATAGAAATAACGAGCGGAGCCGAAATTCTCGAACAGGCCTTCTTTCCCACGGTATCTCTCCAGTTCATTTAGCAGGCGCGAGATAAACCCCACCATATTGGTAGAGTAAATGGTATTGGATTTTCCTTCTTTACGCAACACGGGAGGGCAGGGGGGGCACCCCACTCTGGCAATAACCCGTTGAATTTGTTTCAAAAACAAAGGCTGTCTACCCGTTCTCAAAGGCGTGCGTGGTGGGGTGCCAGGATATATTAGGGGTTAGGTATGGGGGGCCTGAGGTCCGCTCAGGAAAGGCGCCGGGCAATCTCGGGAAGAACCTCGCCCGCCGGGCCCTTGAGAAAGAGATCGCTTATGGCGGTCATCGCCGTGGGCTCGGTGCCCACCTCGGCGATCAGGGCCCCGTTCTCCCGGGCCACCTGCGGGATCGAGGCGGCGGGGTAAACCACGCCCGAGGTGCCGATCACGAGCATGATCTCACACGTCCGCGCCTCCTCCATGGCCTCGGACAGGTCCTCCCGGGGCAGGGATTCGCCGAAGAAGACCACGTCGGGCCGCATCCTCCCGCCGCACGAGGGACACGCCGGGACCACCTGGCGGAAGGAACGGACGAGATGCCTTCTCGTGGACCGTATGCGCCCCAGTGCCTCCCCGATCCCTCCCACCTCCTCCCGAGAGAGCGGCGCGCGGGTCCCGCAGCCCAGGCAGCGGAACCGGTAGAGGTCCCCGTGGAGCTTGATCACCCTGCCGTGCCCGCTCCGTTCGTGAAGGTCGTCCACGTTCTGGGTGATGACCGAGCGAAGGTGTCCCCGCCGCTCGATCCCGGCAAGCGCATGGTGCCCGGCGTTGGGCTCGGCCCGGACAAAGGTGGAGATCGCCTCGAGGAAAAACCGGTGAAGACGGGAAGGCCGGAAAAGGAACACGCTCAGCATGCCGGGGATGTTCCCGTACAGGGCGGGGCTGTACTGCTCCCAGATGCCGCCTTCCCCCCGGAACGTGGGAATCCCGGACTCCGCGGAGATCCCCGCGCCGGAAAAGGCCACGACCCTTTGGGAGCCTGATATTCTTTCCGCCAGCAGGTCCGCAAGCCTTTCATCCATCACGCTGTCTCACTTCTTCTCGGGAGACGAGACGCTTTGCAAGGGGCGCGGTCACACGGAGATCGGGTATCTCCCCAGTTCGAGGCAGGCCCGGTTCATGGCCAGGTACTTTTCCAGGGGCACGTAGTTGGGGATGCTGTTGGAGGAACCGAGG
Organism: uncultured Thermodesulfobacteriota bacterium; assembly: GCA_964439795.1. Lineage (GTDB taxonomy): Bacteria > Desulfobacterota > DSWW01 > DSWW01 > DSWW01 > CAYTRL01. The sequence continues at coordinate 21,763 of CAYTRL010000019.1, read as the reverse complement.
CAGTACCCCCCTCCGGGGGCCAGGCCCCTCAGGTGCTTCCGGACGTCCTCCTCGATCTCGGCCGGCTCGGCCCGGGTGAGCATGTAGCTCAGATCCAGGTTGCCGCAGAGGCAGATGCTGCGGCCGATCTCTTCCTTGGCCCGGTAGATGTCCACCGCGTTCGCCTCCAGGGGATGCAGGGCGTCGAAGCCCGCCTCGATGATGTCCTCGAAGAGGTCTTCGGTGTTGCCGCAGGTGTGCAGGAGCACGGGAAGCCCCCTGGCGTGAACCATCTCCACGAACTTCCGGTACCAGGGGAAGACGTGGGTCCTGAGCATCTCGGGTGAGATGATCGGCCCCTGTCTGTAGGCCAGGTCGTCGGTGATCCAGACGGCCCCGGTCGACTCGAACTCGAGTATCCGCTCGATGCACCTGGTAATCAGGGTCCCCGCCTTGTCGAACAGGGCCCGGATCAGGTCGGGCCGGTCGTAGAGGTTCATGCAGAAGGTCTCGAGCCCCATGGCCTGGGTCACGGTCTCGAAGACCGCGGAGATGCAGCCGATCACCTTCATCTCGGCGGGCAGCTCCTTTTCGAGCTCCTCGAAGCTTTCGAACAGGCTGTCGTCCGCCTCGGGCCACTCGCAGGCTTCCAGGTCCTCCTCGGTCCGGATGATCCCCCGGGACTCGTCGATCCAGGCCCGTTCCTGGAGCCCCTCCTTGTACGTGGTCTCGTGGGAGTCGATGACCCTGATGTTGCGCGGGGTCACATTGAGCACGAAGAGGGGCACGTAGTCGTACCCCGTCGCCAGCCAGAATTCCACCTCGTCCCTCATGGAGGTGAGGGGCCGCTCCAGGAAGGCGGTCTTGACCTCCTCGTCCACCATGAGCTCGATCAGGGGCACGCGGTCCGGCTCCTTCCGGTTGACCGCGTCCAGGAGTCGGCCGAAGTCCGGGTCCGGCCTTTGGTCCTTCAGGATGAAAAAGCGGGTCTCCTTCAGGTCGGCGGGGGCGGCCGGGGTCTCGTGCGCGGGCCCGGCCCGGCCCAGGAGGGCCCTGCCGAAATCGAGGAGCCTCTCCCCCAGCGGCCTCCGGGGGGCCTCCCCCAGATAGTCGCTGAAGTTCAGGATGATCTCCCCGAACTGCCTGGAGTGAAACACACTGCGGAACTCGTGCCGGCCGTCGGGCAGCTCCCCCCGGATCCGGGTGATGAAGTCGTCCCCCTTGTTGAAGGTGATCGACTCACCCACCTTCTGTCTGGCCGCCTCCTCGTCGTAGTGGGGGATCTCCTGCCCGCCAATGAGCATCATGGCGTCTTCTTTGTTCACGAGCCGGCCGTCCACGTAGAGCTCGGGGAACCGGGTCAGCTCGATGTCGCCCACGGAGCTTTTCACCGCGATCCTCTCGGGCGAGACCAGCGTGGCGGTCCCCCTGGCGATGGTGTTTCTGAAGCTGAAGGCGTAGTAGCCCCCCGGCTCGCGGTGCAGGCTGCCCTTCCGGTAGATCCGGCCGACGATGAATCCGGGAACGATCATGGGACACCCCTGTCCATGGGCCTGTCTTACAACGGAGAAAGGAGACGGAGAGCCCGGACGGCTCCGGAAACGGTTATGCCACGAAACCCGGATGCCGCACAAGAAAATTCACGGAACGGAGGTTCTTCAGCCCGAAGCCCTGTTACCTTTTCTTTCGCAGTCGCTTGAACACTGCGAGGGCCCCGGCAGGGACGAGAAGGGCGAGAAGGCGGTTCACGGCGTCGGAGGGGGGGTGAGGCCCCGCGCCCAGCGAGGAGGCCGGGCCCCATATGTTAGGGACGCCGGTGCCGGAGAGCGGTACGTCGAGGTCGTTATCCGGCGGAATCGCGTTGCTGATGATATTCAGGAAAGCGTCGTGGGGGTCCACCGAGGACGGGGAGAAAGTGACCTCGGCATCGATCGACTCCCCGGCAGCGAGTTCCACAGGAATGGCGGGTATCGAGGTGATGGAGAAGGACGATGTATCGTCGTCAGTGATCTGGACGGAAAAGATCCAGAGCGGGGTCGGCCCCGCGCTCAGGAGGTTGAAGGTCTGCGTTTCTGCCTGGCCGACCTCGACCTCTCCGAAGTCCCAGCCAGAGGGGTCGACCTCGATGTTCTCGCCCGCGGCCTGCAGCGGGGCGGCGAGCACGGCGCACCCGAGGAGAATTTTCAGTGCCAGCGTCTTTGTTCGTTGCATTGCCCGACTCCTTCTCGTTGGAGTTCGTAACGCGGAATCCCCGCCCCTGCGGACCGGGGACGGCACCCGGGAGACGAATGGCGTTCTCCTTGCAATAAAGATACAGCCCGGACGGGCGTCTGTCAAAGGTTTTTTTCAGGGTGTTGAATCCATGGAAACGCTGCTCAACGCCTTGCGCGCTTCATGGGACGGTCCGGAAGGTCCTGGTCCATGATCCGACCAACATTTTCCGAGGTTTCCTGCGCTTTTCGAAAGAGCAGGATCGGCTCGTAATCCGTGGACTCAGGGTCCGAGACCCGGCTGGATTTCCCTGGAGAGCCGGAAGGAAGCGCGGACCACTCGAAGGCGGGAGAATTCTGTCCGCTTCCCGCAGCCGCTACCCGGCAGAGGTCCCGCCGTCGATCGACAAAACGGATCCGTTTACGAAGCGCGCCTCGTCCGAGGCAACGTAGGCGATCATGGTGGCCACTTCATCGGCATCCGCTGTCCCCTTCGCGAAGTTATAGCGTCCGATGAGATCGAAGGAGGCGGCTTCCGGCACGGTGACGGCCTTGATGAGGTTTGTGTTTACGGCACCGGGGCAGATCGCATTGACGCGAAGCCCCTGCCGGCCGTACTCCAGCGCCATGGATTTCGTAAGGCCGATGAGTGCATGCTTGGATGCACAGTAGGCGGCTGTGTAAGCCTGGCCGATCAGCCCGGCAACGGATGCCAGGTTTACGATGTTGCCCTTCTGTTCCAGCAGGTGGGGGAGGGCTGCAAGGCTCAAATAGAAAGGGCCGTTGCAGTTGACCGCCATCATCTTGTCCCAGTCATCGGGGGTTTCGTCCTGGGTCAGCACCAACCTCACCATGCCGGCGATGTTGCAGAGGACATCCAATCGGCCAAAGTGACGGGCCGCACGTTCGACAAGATCTTTCGCCTGCCCTGCGTCCGTGGCATCGAAGCGGCTGCCCTCCGCTTCACCCCCGAACTGCTTGATTTCGCCTATGGTTTCTTCCACACCCTGCTCGTTGATATCCGCGCACCAGACGCGTGCCCCTTCCCTTGCAAGCGCTGTTGCGGTTGCCTTGCCGATCCCCGAAGCGGCGCCTGTGATGATAGCGGCTTTTTCTTTAAACCTCTCATTCCCCATGTCGCGTCCCCTCTGCTCGCAAAGGTGTCCTCACGTTACGTTGTATGATTCTGTATTCTTCGGCCGTGAGACGGATATCCGGTCGATCCGTTTCCGTGAACTGTGTGTTGACATCCCGGGATCCTGACCCTTCACGCTGCCATGTGCTGCGCCGCAAGGTACCCGAAGATCAGGCTTTTGGACTGGCACGCGCCGCTGGTGTATGTGAAGCCGATTGTGAGCAGCGCCGTCGTATTGCTGGTGCCATAAAGGCCGGGGATGACCTTCCCCTGACTGTTGATTACCTGGGCATCGCCGTTCGTTACGAGTCCCCCCAGGGTCCCTACCGATCCCAACTCGAGTCGGATCCCGTAAAAGGGCGGCTGTTCCAGGGGGCCGAGAACCGGGCCGGGAGAATACTGAGGGTTGCGCCGGCTGCCCCAGAATTTGCAGTACGTGCTCTCCCCCCTGTGGAAATCCGGGTCGGAACCGCTGCGGGCATGGAGGTTGAACCGCTCCACCGTTTCCGCGAGGTTGTCTCCGGGGATTCCCAGCCTTTCCGCCAGTTCCTGCAACGTGTCCGCTTTGATCAGCCAATCCGGATTCTCGGTGATGGTCGCCAGTGCGCCCATGCCTGACTTTTCAATATCACCATGGTCGGATATGGAGAAAAGCGGGGCATGGGCCAACACGGAGAGGTTCTTGTCATATTCGACAAAGGCCCTGCCGATGTCCGGATAGAACGCCTCATTGCAGCAGCGTTTTCCATGCCGGTCGACGATGATGTTCCCGGGGTACCCATAGCTCAACGGTCTGTAGAACTCTTTCCCCTGAACCGTCTCCCTTTCCACACGAAAGACAGGTTGATAAATGGCATGGTCCATGAGGGCGATTGCCGCGCCGGCCTCCATCCCCATGATGTGTCCGTCACCTTCCAGGGAATTGGGCGACATACCGCGCAGGTTCGGCACATTCATGAACCGCCGGCCCATCTCCGCGTTCCACTCGAACCCTCCGGAAGCGAGCAGCAACCCCTTCTTTGCCCTGACAAAAAAGTCTTTCCCGTCCTTTTCCGCCCGCAGGCCGATGACGCTGCCTTCCTGAACGATCAACCCTCTTGCCCGGACACCGGTACGGACGTCGATTCCCCTCTCGGAGCATCCCAGGACGAGGCCGCCGATGAGCCCCCGCCCTTCGGCCCACTTGTCGCGGATACCGATGAAGAAGGGGACAGGGTCGGGACGCACCTTTGCCAGCAGGGGATGTTCTTTTTCCGCCTCGCTCAACAGCGGAACCATGGTTTCCGGGTCCGGGTACAACTGGCGCCCGCGTTTCTTCCCGCCGGGGAGGTCGGCATAGTAATCCGGGCTTGCATCTATGATCAACTTCAAGGGGGTCCGTTCCACCATGTAACGTACCACGTCCGGGCCCGCCTCCAGGAAGACGCCCATCAGTTCCTCGTCGTGACGCCCCATGCTGGTGTGTCGTATATGTGTGGCCGCTTCTTCCCGGGAATCTGCCAGGCCCTGCTCCTGCATGATGTGGTTGAAGGGAACCCAGAGGATGCCTTGAGAAAGAGCCGTGCCGCCGCCCAGATAGTCCGACTTCTCCAGCAGGACGGTTTTCAGACCGAGGTCATGTCCCCGGATAACGGCTGCCAGCCCGCCGGAACTGGCCCCGACGGCCACGAGGTCCGCCTCCATATCCCATTTGTCCGGCGCATTCATCCCGTTTGTCATGCCCTGTCCTTTGTTCCGCTCTTCATCCGTCAACAAGTGTGGTCCTGAACCGTGCCTGCCGTTGTGTCTTTATACCCCCTTCCCCTCCGGTCATCAAAGATAAAATGGGTGCACTTCCGTTCTCATGGGCCCTCATCCCGGGCCGCGACCTCCCGATCGGGTCATCCGGCGGACGGACTCATGCCGAATAACAGCGGCCTCGTTCCCGCTCAAGCCCGGAAACGAACCTTTGTACAATATGCGTTTTTGTGGATTTATTGACAAGCTCCCCCCTGCCGATTCAAGATGAACGATCGGTTCCTGTTCTCTCGAAATCCGTTGTTCCGCTTCCTGCTAGATTCTCATAATTTACAAAAGGAGGGATGCCCATCCGCGGCGTCCCCAACGGGGCATGAAATGAACAAACTGCTTCAGCCCGGCCGTATCGGGCGGATGGAGATGCGAAACCGGATCATCTTGGCGCCCATGGGTTCGGTTCTTGCTCAGGAGGACGGCGGTCTGGACGAGCGGCACAAGCTTTACTACGAAACGCGGGCAAAGGGAGGGGTCGGGCTGGTGATCGTGGAGGTCGCGGCCGTGGATTATCCGCGGGGGTCGGCCATGAACCGCCAGATCAGCCTTTCCGACGACCGGTTTATTCCCGGATTGACCGACCTGGTGGAGCGCATTCACCGGCATGGAGCCAAGGCGGCGATCCAACTGCAGCATGCGGGAAAGATCGCCACAAAGGATCTTGCGGACGGACGTCCCATGTCGGTCCCCTCCGCAGACATCGGAATGCCCATGGAAGGGGTCTTGAAGGACCTTACCACGGACGAAGTTCAGAAAATCACGGGAATCTACACCAAGATGCCTGAAGGGGGGTCCATTCTCCACGAGTTGAGCATCGCTGAGATCGCCCGGATCGTATCCCGCTTCGGCGAGGCCGCATGGCGCGCCCGGCGCGCCGGGTTTGACGGGGTGGAGATCCATGCGGGCCACGGCTACCTGATCGCGGAGTTCCTGTCCCGCGCCGCCAACAGGCGCCGGGATGACTATGGCGGCAGCCTGGAGAATCGCGCCCGGTTTCTGCTCGAGGTGATCCGTTCGATTCGTGAGAAGGTCGGGGACGACTTCCCCGTGTGGTGTCGACTGGACGGGCAGGAGTTCGGAATCGAGAACGGGATCACGGTCGAGGACGCCCGGGAGACCGCCGTCCTGGCCGAGGAGGCGGGGCTCGACGCACTCCATGTTACCGCCTACGGCGGGCCTTCCGGCATCGGGTTCACTCAGGCCACATTGGTTCACCCCAAGGCAGGCCTCCTGCACCTGGCCGCGGGAATCAAGAGGGTGGTCAATGTGCCTGTGATCGCTGTGGGAAGGATCACCCCCGAGGAAGGCGAGAATGCGCTCACGGAAGGCAAGGCCGACTTCATTGCCATGGCCCGGCCGCTGCTCGCTGATCCGAACCTCCCGAACAAGCTCAAGGAAGGACGGCCGGAGGATATACGTCCCTGCATCTACTGCTATACCTGTGTCGGCCAGATCTTCATCAACCAGAGCGTGCGGTGTGCGGTCAACCCCGCAACGGCCCGGGAGGCGGAGTTCTCGATCGAGCCGGCAAAGGTGCCCAGGAGGGTGCTCGTGGTCGGGGGCGGCCCCGCCGGCTTAGAGGCAGCGCGGGTGGCTTCCCTGCGAGGGCACCATGTCACGCTTTGTGACAGGGCCCACCGGCTGGGCGGGACGTTTTCCTTCTCCTCATTGGTCTATGAGGAGAACGGCAGGCTGGTTGACTATCTGGCGAACCAGGTCCGGAAACTGCCCATCGATCTGCGGCTGGGCCAGGAAGTCACCCCCGATTTCGTGGGGAAGCAGGAAGCAGATATCATCCTGTTGGCCGTGGGAACCAAGCGCGAGCTGCCCGCGATCCCGGGCATGGGAAGCCGGAACGTCCTGAACGGAGACGAACTGCGGCAGCTCATGACCGGCGACACGCAGAAGGGTACCCTGGCCAAGCTTTCTTTTTGGGAGCGCGTGATGCTCCGGGCGGGACACGCCTTTCTCGGCATCGCGGATCGTCCGGACAAGGCCCGGAGGCTGTCAAAGATCTGGATGCCCCTGGGAAAGCGCGTGGCCATTCTCGGGGGAGGGCTGGTGGGGCTGGAGATCGCCGAGTTTCTCGCTGAGCGCGGCCGGCACGTGACGGTTTTCGAGGAAGGCGAATGGCTGGCGCCGGAGATGGCGATCCCGAGGCGCTGGCGCACCCTGCACGAGCTGCGCAGGCATGGGGCCGAACTCCTCACCGGTGTCCGGCTCGAGGCGGTCGTGGACGGGGGCGTCGTTTTCCATACGCGTGACGGTGAGAAGCGGCAGAAAAAGGCTGACACCGTGCTCCTGGCCACCGGTGTCGTCCCGAACCACGACCTTCATGAGGCCCTGGAGCCCGGGGTTGCCGAGCTTCACCTGATCGGGGACTGCAACGAGATCCGATACGTCGAGGGCTCCATCGCTGACGGTATCCGCGCGGGGCAGGGGATCTGACACGGCAGGTTTGCAGCTCTACAAGCCTCTGTTTTTACGGAATATTTCATCATGAGATCCGCCTCATGAACGGCCCCCAATATTCCTTGCGAGGGAGCAATAAGTAAAGTTTTCAAGTCGTCCACGATGGGGGGCTAGATATCAAAATGGCCGCTTTTCCGAGGAGAGGCGGCCTTTTTCTTTTGCTGGGAAACGTTCGTAACCCCAAGGGGATCAATGGGGTTTCGGTATTCTATCTGAAGCCGACCGTTCTTCCGGGTGCAGTTCAGACTCCCCTATTAAAATCTCCACAACCACCCCATATTTCCTCCGCATTTACTCCACAATTGAGCGCTATTCTATGGGTATGTGACAAAGGAGTGGAGCCTGTGAACGGCATTGAGCCAAGGAACCACGCAACAAGAGAACTTGTAACCGAAAAGAGAAAAGAAAGGAAATGAACAATGCACGCAGACAAGATCTTACGAAAAAGGGGAATGGTAAGGACCGCAGTGTTTTGTATTCTTTGTTTTTGTATTGGCGTGGCGTTGAGTCTTTCCGGGTGTGGGAACAGTGGGGATGATGGATACGAAGAGCTGGTTCCCGGCATAACGGTGGGGTCGATAAACCCTTTAGGTGTCGTGCGATATGAAGACGATCCTGTCCTTTCCGAATTCACACTCATTACAAATGGTTATGATACGGCTACCAACCAAGATTCGGAAATAATCTTACTGCACAACGATACCGAATTGGCCCTGTGGATATACGATGCCAGTGATCTGGGCGGGCTGAATTTTGCGCACAACGCCGATCTCCTTGATGAGGAAATGATCATCTCGGATACGGGCAATGACCGCGTTCTCATCGTAGAAGCAACCAACGGTATTTACAGTGAGGGCCCCGATTTTCAAACAGTCTGGAACTCGGATGACGACGCAAGCTTCAGTCTTGATTATCCGAATGATGCCAATTTCCTTTCCAACGGCAACCTCCTGATTACGGATCGCGACCGGCACAGGGTGATTGAGGTCAATCGGGATACGGGGGCAATTGTATGGCAGTTCGGCGTAACGAACCAATCCGGAAACGATGATACGCATCTGAACGGCCCGCATAATGCGGACAGGCTTTCAGACGGAAACACGATCATTGCGGACTCCAACAACAACCGTGTTCTCGAGGTGGATTCGGCGGGTGGAATCGTTTGGGAATATGACCCTTCGGGTGGAGACGGCCTGAGCTGGCCGCGCGATGCGGACGTACTCGACAATGGTAATGTCTTGATTGCGGATTCCTGGAATGGGCGTGTGGTAGAGGTGAACGAGAGCGGTGACGAGGTTTGGGAATACAGTATCAGTGTCATTGGAACGATGAGTCAGCCCTACGAAGCGGATCAGTTGGACAATGGAAATATGCTGATATCGTGTCCGGGGATGGGATCCGGGACCATCTACGAAGTGAATTATTCCCCCCAGACAGTCGTATGGAGCTTCCGGTGATTGAAATCATGGAAAACCGAGACAATCAGGTTCCACAAAGAAACCGGAGATATGAATGAAAAGAATAAACCCTCGGGCATATGAAATCGACGTCATCGGAACCCAGTCACAACCCTACGAGGCGGATCTTCTGGATAATGAGAATATACTGGTTTCAGGCCCGGGGATCAGTACCACCGGAAGCGTCTTTGAAGTCGATTACGTGACCCAGGAAGTCCTATGGCGTTATCCCGACGAGTAGTCCGCCCGACAAAGGCGGGTGAAATCCCGGGTGAACCGCCCCGGGATTGCCGGAGACTCAATTTTTTTAAAGGATGGGAGCATGACAGGACGATAGAGCCTATTAAATATCAAAGGCAATAACCGAGCATTACCGGCCTGAGGGTCGTCTTCTCCCGCAAGCAGCCAGGATGAGGAGTGCAGGTAAAGCCAGCAGCAGAACCAGAACCCCTTTTCCTGGCGGCGGATAGGAACCTGCCGGCACGGATGAACAGCCCGGCGGGTCCGAACAGGGTTCATCACTGTCACAGGGGTCGCCGATCCCGTCCCCGTCGGTGTCGGTCTGGTCCGGGTTGTCCAGGTCCGGGCAGTTGTCTTCTCCGGTCGGGAGTGTATCTCCGTCGAGATCAACCTCTATGCCGTTGATGGCGTTGGCAACATTGAGCCGGCCGTAGGTGAGTGTCCTTCCCGCCAGGCCATCCAGACGGTCGACGCCGGCCAGAATTCGGTGTTTCGCGTCCAGATGTGTCTCAGCGGGGTACGTGTCCATCAGCAGAGCCGCTGCTCCGGCCACGTGCGGTGTGGCCATGGAGGTCCCGCTCAGTGTCCCATAGGTGTTGTTGCCCTTCAGGCTCATGATGTAGTGCCCCGGGGCACCGAGATGCACACTGGCACGGCCGTAATTCGAATACGAACCGGCAAACGTGTCGTCCTTTACCGTGGAAGCAACGCTGATTACATTCGGCACCTCGAAGCTGGCCGGGTATTCCGGCACGCAGTCTGTACTTTCCGAGTCGTTGCCCGCGGCCGCAACGAACAAAATGCCCGCTTCGTGGGATCGCACCACGGCATCCAGAAGGCCTTCCGTGTAGTCCTCGCCGCCCCATGAATTGTTCAGCACGCCGATCGGCTCGCCGCGTGCCTTCATATTCAGCGCATAGTCGATGCAGTCGATCGCGTCGAAATCGGTGCCGCTGCCCTCGGAATTGAGGAATTTCAGGGCCATGAGACGAACATTCCAGTTAACGCCCACGATACCCACGCCGTTGTTTCCAACGGCCCCGATCGATCCGGCCACGTGTGTTCCATGCCATACCGGAGGACTGTCGTCTATGGGGTCGCCGGATCCGGTGATACAGTTCTTGCCGTAGACGTCATCGATCACGCCGTTCAAGTCGTCATCGATCCCGTTTCCCGGAACTTCCTGTGCGTTGACCCACATATTGCCTGCGATGTCTTCGTGCGTATAGTCGATGCCCACATCCACCACGCCGACGATCATATTTCCCGAACCGGTGTTGACGTCCCATGCATCGAAGGCGACGATCCGCTCCATATCCCACAGCGGCCAGGAAGAGCCGCCGCCCGGATCGTTCGGGATCAGGTTCGTGCGGTAGATGAAGTTGGGTTGCGCATACGCGAGTCCGGCCGTACCTGATAGAATTCCTGCGGTTTCTTCGACATCGGCCTCTTCGGGAATGCGAACCAGGGCCACGTCGCCGCCGGCTGTGGTCCTGACGATCCGGCCGCCCAGATCGCTGATGGCTGCTTCGGCTTCTGTCCGGTATTTTCCGAACCCTACGACGATTTCACCCGGCATGAATTCAGCAGCCGAAACGGAAAGAGGGTTTCCGGCAACGAGACCGAGAACGGTGGCAATCAGGAGGGCTCTTTTCAAGATCATTCGAATACTCCTTGTTTGTATTCATGGTTATTCAAGAATGAGGATGGAGGCAACGCCGGCCCGCTAATCGGCGCCCTGGGTTTCGTTGAGCAGCGCGCTCCTCACCCGCTCTATCAGGTTCGGGGCCTCCGCGGGATCCGGGTCCGTGTTTCGGACCGCGCCCACGTAGACATCCAGGTCCGGGATGTACTGGTTGACCGACCCCCCGCCGGGAAGACCCCCGTCGTGGCCCAGCGTGATGTAGCCGTCGTAATGGCTTCGGTACAGCCCCATCCCGTAATTTCCACCTTCGGGCCAGTCCATGGCGTTCTCGAGCCTTGCCTGCGAAAAGAGGCGCCCCTCCAGCATGCCGGAAAGAAAGATCGTCATGTCACGTGCCGTTGAGATAAGCCCCCCCGCGGACCAGCCGGAACTGTGAAAGGAGTTCGCCGAGACGGTGAGGATCGAGGCCCCGGCCACCTTCCCGTCCAGCAGGCCGAACAGGTTCGTGTATCCCCCGGGCTCCACGCCGTCGTCCAGGCGGGGCAGGTGCGTCCGGGTCAGGCCCAGGGGCCCGCAGATGCGCTCCTCGAACACGTCGGCCAGGTCCTTGCCCGTGACTTTCTCCACGATCAACCCCAGCGCCACGTAGCCGGGCTGGGAGTAGTGGTAGTCCCCGCCGGGTTCGGCCACCGGCTGCCGGGGCATCTCCTCACCGGTGTACAGGTTCAGGATCGGTGGAAACGGGGGCGGGAGGTAGGTCCACTTGAGGATCTCCTCAGGGGTGAACCAGTGGGACTGGAACAGGATGATCGAGGCGATGAAATAGGCGTCTATGAGCTGGACCTCCGGGATCCCGCTCCGGTGCCGGAGCAGATGTTCCACGGTGATGTTCTCCCCGTTGGGATAATCGGGAACGAACTCCGCCAGGGTCGAGTCCAGTGACAGGCGCCCCTCGTCCACCAGCTGCAGGATGGCCGTGGCGGTGAACGATTTGGTGGTGCTGGCCACGCGGCCCTGTGTGTCGTCCTGAAACGCAACATGGGTCTCAATATTCGCCTCGCCGAAACTGCCAGACCAGTTGAACCATTCGGGGGTGTACACGGCCACCGCCACGCCGTGGTACCCGAAGTCCCGGGCCCATCCTTCCATGGCCGTGTTGAGACGCGACGGAAGTTCGGGGTCCGCCCAGTCGTAGGGGGGCTCCGGTCGCGTAATGGTCGTGGTTTCACTGTCAGCGCACCCGGACATCCAGGGCAATACCGACAACATGACCAGAATAAATATAGAAAGGAGACTCGTCTTCTTCATCGTTCCTCTCCTCTGGTTTCCGTCTGAAGCTGCGCGAAAATACGCACCATCCGGTGTTGTAAAAGGAACAGAACTCTACCCGATAAGTATAATAACAACCCCGGCGCTTCTCAACAGGGGTGGTCGGAACCGCAGATCGCCTCGTTCCGCGAGGCCCGGCATATCTTTGGGAAATGGTTCTTGTGGATGGCATCATGCAAGGCGAAGAAACTCCGCGCGGGTTGCAGGGAGTTTAACAGCCCGTTGAAAAGTCCAATTTGCAATCATCCCGGCGAAGGTGGGCGGCGATAAATAGATGCTGCCGATCTTATAATGGCGAATGTTGCGAGGAGCCGAAGGCGACGGGGCAACCCCCCGGGATAAAATGCCAAACGGGGCCGGGGGGTTGCCGCGCTTCGCTCGCAATCTCCTCCATGGGGCTTATCGTTGTAAACCCCTAATAAAAGTGCAAAAGGAACGATTATCGACACTCTCGAAGGCCGGGATCCAGAAGTGCTTGAAAATGCAGGATTCGGGATCAAGTCCGGAATGGAGAAAAACACAGAATCCAATTTTTTACGGCCAGTTAAGGAGGAGTCTTTTCTACTTCCTCCGGCGCAGGATCCTCAGCAGGACCACGGCGCCCATCGGGACGAACAGCAGGGCCAGCTGGTTCAACATACCGGACCCTGCGACCGAATCCGCCCCGTACCCAAGAACCTGTGCGTTGGGAGGATAGGCGGGGGTGCAGTCAGGGTCCGCACTGTCCGCCAGCCCGTCACAGTCCTCGTCCGCCCCCGTTCCGTCGCAGACCTCGGCGGCACCGGGGTTTACTTCGTCGTCGGCATCGTCGCAGTCGTCCCCGCCGCACGCATCAGCGATGTACCCGTCGCCGTCCGCATCCACATCGTCCGCCGTGCCGTCACAGTCGTCGTCGATCCCGCCGTTGCAGACCTCCTCCGCGCCGGGGTTCACCTCCGGGGCCGTGTCGTCGCAATCTTCATCGGGATAGATGCAGTTTACGCCGGCCGGGGACCCGTAACCGTCCCCGTCGCCATCCGTGCAGGGGATGCAGCCCGGGTCGTCCAGGTCCGTGCTGCCGTCACAGTCGTTGTCCTTCGTGTCCTGGCAGGTGGGATCCCCGTCGGGACCTTCCGCAGCGCCCGGGTAGGCAGCCGGGTCCGAGGGTTCGCAGTCACAGGCGTCCCCGGCCGGGTCTCCGTCCTCGTTTTCCTGGTCCGGGTTGGGAACGTAGGGACAGTTGTCCTCGTCGTCGGGGATCTCGTCCCCGTCCGCGTCGCCGGCACAGGACTCGGTCAGGAACCGGATGGCCGTTCCGTCGCTGAGGGATGCGCTCTTGTAGCTGAACAGGACCCCGGCGGATCCGTCCTCGTTCTCCAGGCCCACAGTGGCGCTGGCGCCGCTGTCATAGTATTCGTCGCCGAAGATTACGTCCTGGTACTGGAAAACGATATGATGGGTCCCTTCGTAGAGGTTCACCTGGAAGGTGCAATCCCCCACGGTCCTGTAGTGGTGCACGCCGTTCCATTCAACCGTGAAGACCCGGTTGGGGGATGTCCCGCTCAGCACCACATAGACCTCTCCGCCCGAGGAGGGGTCCAGGTCGTCCCAGAACGGGGCGATCAGGTCGTTGGGCTGGCCGGCGTCCGGGATCACGGTGTTGCCGTAGGCCGCGCCGTTGGTGCCAAAGGTCAGGTACCCGTTGGAGGAAACAATGACCGTGTCGTAGACGTTGCCCAGGTAGTCGAAGTCGAACCCCATGGCCCGGATGGAAAAGTCGTCTTCACCCAGACCCAGGGCCGTACCCGTGGTGGCATCGATCCAGTTGAACGGCTCGGAGGGGTCCATGAAAGCCCCGCCGACCTGGAGGAAGATGTTGCCCGAACCGGTGAAGCCGTCCGCCGAGACGGCCAGGTCGAAGAAGATGGAGGCGAGGGGCGGGGCCGCCGGGTCCACGCTCACCTGGAAGTGGGGCGCCAGGGACCCCCCCGAGGATCCGGAGGCGATGTCCGGGAAGGCCGCCGTGGCCGTGTCCACGGTCACGTACGGGCTTACGGAGGACAGGGTCGCGGACACGTTGGCGGCGTCCATGAGCCCGATGTTGATCAGCTCCACCGAGATGACCACGGATTCCCCGATATCCAGCTCTCCGTTGGGCAGGCAGCCGGCGGAATCGTCCATCGAGCTTCCGTTCACCCGCAGGTGCGGGACCGGGGCGCTCATGGCTTCCACGCCGGCGTAGATGTCCAGGTAGCCGTTGCCGTATGTATAGTTGGGTACCGTCTCCGGCCCGGGCGCGCCGCAGGAGCCTGCCGGAGCACTGGGATCGGTATAGATCTCGAGCACATCGAAGGTTGCCTCGATCTGCCCCAGGAGGGGAGGCACCGCGCTCCACAGGAGCGCCACGGCGCCGGCCGTGTGCGGGCTGGCCATGGAGGTGCCGTTGAACGAATCGTAGCCGCCGTTGCTGATGGCGGACCGAACGCTCACGCCGGGGGCGCTCAGGTTCGGTTTCACCCGTGCCCCGGGGAAGGGGCCGGATCCGCGGCTGGAGAAGTCGGCGATGGTTCTGCCGGCATCGTGAGCCGCCGATGCAAACGACTCCTGGTAGGTGCCCGGATCCCCCAGGGTGCTGCAGCCCGGCCCGTCGTTTCCCGCGGCGAACGCGGGAAAGATCCCCGCAGCCCTCCAGGCGTTGACCTTGGCCAGGTACCAGGGGTCGCCGCCGCGGCCGCCCCAGGAATTGTTCACGATGTGGGGCCGCTTGTCCGGGTCCGGGTTCGCCTGGTTCAGGTCCCAGGGCGCCAGGATGAAGTCGGCGCACTCCAGGAGGGCCGACTCGGAGCAGGAGTTTATTTCACATCCCCTGCAGGCAAACCACTGGGCGCCGGGGGCCACGCCGATCTGGTTGCCGGCCCCGTCATCCCCCACCATGGTCCCCATGGTATGGGTCCCATGATCGACGTTGTCGCAGGGGGCTGTGGAAGGGGATCCGCAGACCTCGGAGGGGTCCCACCAGTTGTAGTTGTGGTCAAAGCTACCCTCTCCCAGGTTTCCGCGGTACTGGTTGACCAGGGCTTCGTGAGTGTACAGGACGCCGGAGTCGATGCTCGCCACAACGATCCCGGCACCGGTCACGCCGAACGTGTTCCACACATCATCGGCGTTGATGTCGGCAATGCCCCACTCCACCGAGTTGATCTGATGGATCTTGGGGGCGGGCATCGGTTCCGGAATCGGGAGGAAGGTTTCGAGCCGGATCCTGTCCACGCCCGGCAGGTCTTTTATGTGGACCGCGTCGGTCAGGGTTCCCTGCTTTACGTAGACCGCGTTGGCGACCTTGATGGCCTTGGCTTTCCGCCCCCGGGCCGCCAGGTACGCAAGGGCCTGCTTCTGGCTCTTCTCCGCCTGGGCCGCAAGTTGACCCCACACATAGCGGCCCCGTGCGTTCCAATCCTCCATGGAGTAAGCGGCGGAAAGGTCCGCCTGCTCCCTGAATTCCACGAAGAAGTTCTGGGAGGATTCCTGCTGGAAGGCGGCAAGCAGATCCTCGTCGATCTCGCCGGCCAGGCCCGGTTGCGGGGCCCCCATCAGAAAGATCCCCAGGAGAACCCCCAGCATGACGCGTGCGGCGGAAGGTTTTTCAAACATGTTCTTGTCCTTTCCGGATGCGGGTTTTCCTGAAGAAAACCATCAAGACGACCGCTCCGAGCGGTACACAAAGCAGGGCCAGGATGTTCACAGCACCGGATGGATTCCGTGGGCCGGGACCGTGACCCGGAGTGTGCGCCTGCAGGGGAACGGCCCAGGGCTCGGCGCAGCCCGGGTCGTCCTCATCCGTGAACCCGTCGCAGTCGTCATCCCTCCCGTTGTCACAGACCTCGGTTGCACGGGGGTGCACATCCGGGTCCGAGTCGTCACAGTCCTGTCTCGGCTCGAGACACCCTCCGCTTGCCGGGTCCCCGTAGCCGTCCCCGTCGTCGTCGTGACAGGCAAGCGTATTCATGAGCACCGACACACTGTCCGTTCCGGTGTTCGTGACGACCAGGTCCAGAGCGCCGTCCCCGTCCAGGTCTTCCATGGCCACGAAGGAAGCGTTCCTCCCGGTTCCGAAACTTGCCTGAACCCGGAAGGTCCCGTCACCGTTGCCCAGAAGCACCGTGACGTTGTCGTCCCAGTAGTTGGTCACGGCCAGATCCGGGACGCCGTCCCCGCTCAGATCCCCGATCGCAACAGACTCGGGTTGTTGTCCGGTCGTGTAGTTTTTACAGCACAGAAAGGTGCCGTCGCCGATGCCCAGGAGCACGGAAACCCGCTGTTTTTCCGCGTTTGTCGCGGCCAGATCCAGGTGGTTGTCACCGTCCAGGTCCGCCACGGCCACCGCCTCGGGCAGGTCTCCCACGTAATGGTTCTCGGCCGGCTGAAAGGTCCCATCGCCGTTTCCCGGCAGAACGGAAATGTCTGTGCTGCCCAGGGTCGCATTGGTCACCACCAGGTCCGGGGCCCCGTCTTCATCCAGATCCCCGATGGCGATGGACTCGGGCCCGTCTCCAACACCGTAGTTCCGGGCCGGCTGAAAGGTCCCGTCGCCGTCTCCCAGCAGCACGGAAACGTCGTCGCTGTTCCGGTTGGCCGCGGCGAGGTCAGGCTTTCCGTCGCCGTCCAGGTCGTCCGTGGCCAGCGACCGCGGGTTGAATCCCACCGGGAAGTAGCCGGAAAATACGAAAGAGCCATCCCCGTTGCCGCGGAGAAGGGAGACGTTGTCATAGCTCTGATTCGCCACGGCCAGGTCCGGAACCGGGTCTCCGTTAAAGTGCCCCGCCACCAGCGATATCGGATAACCGCCGACCCCGTAGTGCTCGGCGGGCCAAAAGGTCCCGTTTCCTTTGCCCTTCAGAACGGACACCGTATCACTGCCCCAGTTTGCCACCGCAAGATCCACCCTCCCGTTTCGGTTCAGGTCGTGGATCACCACGGCCCTGGGCTCATCTCCCACCTCGTAGTCGGGAGCGACCAGGAAGGTGCCGTCCCCGACACCAAAGAAGGCGGAGACGTTGTCGCTCCAGCCGTTGGCCACGGCCAGGTCCCCCGTTCCGTTGCTGTCCAGGTCTCCGATGGCAACGGCGAAGGGCCATGCACCGGCTTTGTAGGCGACTGGCTCCCGGAAGGTGCCGTTCCCCCGGCCCAGCAGCACCGCTACATCTTCGCTCTTGAAATTCACTACGGCCAGATCGGGCACATCATCGCCGTTCAGGTCGTCCACGGCCACCGAATAAGGCTCGGTTCCGGTCGGATAATTCACGGGGGCTGGAAAGGTGCCGTCCCCGTTGCCCAGCAGAACGGAGACATCATCACTCTCAAAGTTCGCCACCACCAGGTCATTCACTCCATCTCTGTCCAGGTCCCCCACGGCGACGGACTTGGGCCATTCACCGGCTCCGTAGTGTACGGCGGCCCGGAAGGAGCCGTCCCCGTAACCCAGCAGAACGGAGACATCATTGCCGTAGAAATTCGCAACAGCCAGGTCCGGGATGCCGTCCCCGTTCAGGTCTCCCGCAGCCACGGACTCAGGCAGGTCGCCGGCTTCGTATCTTGCATCGGGCTGGAAGGTGCCGTCGCCGTTGCCCAGAAGTACGGCAACGTCGAAATCAAACTTGTTCGCCACGGCCAGGTCCGGAATGTCGTCCCCGTCCAAGTCGATGATGGCAACGGATTGCGGCAGCTTTCCGGCCGGATAGTGAACAGCGGGCTGGAAGGTTCCGTCCCCGTTGCCCAGGAGGACAGAGACGTCGTCGCTGTACATGTTTGCAACGGCCACGTCCGGCGTCTGGTCTCCGTTGAGATCCGCAACCGCCAGTTCGGAGGGGCGGATTCCTGCTCCATAGTTCACGGGTGCCTTGAAAAGGCCGCCTTCATCCCCCAGCAGCACCGAGATATTGTTGTCATCTTTGTTCGACACGATCAGGTCCGGGCTGCCGTCTCCGTTCAGATCCTCGATGGCGACGGACAGTGGGAATTCACCCACGGCAAGATCTACCCGCGCAACGAACGGGGGAGCGGCAAACCCTCTTCCAAAGGGAGCCAGGATCATCAACACCGTGAAGACCCCGAACAGGGAACAGGCAGTCACACCCCTTTTGCGCACCATCTTGTGTCCTTTCTTCAACCTCCTGGTTTCCAGGAAGGGCCTCAACGTTTCTTCCGGACAGCCTTCAGACAGACCGCAACAAACATCGGCAGAAGAAGCATGCCCAGGGGATTGAGCATTCCGGTGACGCAGGGAAGACCCGGCCCATGGCCGGAGGCTTCAGCCGTTGCGGCCGGTCCCCACGCGGGCGTGTCCGGCGTGGATGGATCACAGTCGTCGTCGATGCCGTTGCCGGGGATCTCCACCATCCCGGGGTTCACTTCAGGGGCCCAGTCATCGCAGTCCGGCTCCCCGCAGTTCCCCCCTTCCGGGGAATAACCGTCCCCGTCCGCATCCGAACAGACCCGATAGTGAGCCCCCATGTCGGGGGGGTCCGTATCGAATGCGTGGTCCGTCCGGGTCGTTGACAGATCCCAGCCCCAGGGCTCTGTGGCCGGATCTCCGGCGTCCAGGCAGGGGCTGTCTTCCGCCTGTCCCGACGCCGTCTGGCTCAGGTAGTGATCGCCGTCGGGACCGGAAACAAAAAGGGGATCCGAGTCGATGTTCCCTTCCCCCCAGATCAATGTGGATCCGGACGCGGCGTATACACCCGCCTCTCCACCCTGGATGTCGCTGTGACCTATGGTGAGGGTGGAAGGGACTGTGCCGCCGTAGACATGGGCCTGCGCGCCGTCCGGAGCGGAATTCTCCCAGAGGATACCGTTCGTGACCGTTGCGGACGAGTAATAGAATAAAGAGATGCCTCCGCCCAGGTAGCCGGCACTGTTCCCTGAGATCGTGGTGTTCGTAAAGGTCAGGGATGAGTTGTAGTAACTCTGAACGCCTCCGCCGCCGAAGTCGGCCGTGTTTCCGGAGATCAGGCAGTTCGTGATCGTGAGGTAGGAATTCGTCTTGCAGAAGAGCCCTCCGCCCTCAACCGAGGCGTTCCCTGAAATCGTGCAGTTCTCCATCGTCGTCAACGGAGATGCGCCCACGTGAATCCCGCCGCCTTCCGTCCCATCCAGGTTGTTGGTGATCGTGCAGTTCGTCAGCGTTGGGGAGGAATACCCGGTGATGTAGACACCAACGGCATCCATCGTCATGGACCGGGTCCCTGTAACCGTGCAATGATCGAGCGTGGGGGAAGAGAACTCATGGATCTTGATCCCGGCGCCGCGCTTGTAACAGGCGGTGCTCTCAATCCTGCAGTACCTGATCGTCGGGGAAGCGCTGGTGATGAGGAGGGCGGCATCATATATGGTGAATCCTTTTCGGATGGTAAACCCTTCCAGGACCGAGTCCGAGCCTTCCCCGTTATTGAAAACGACTCCCCGGTGTTGGAATTCGCCGTCGATGATCGTTGAACCCTCCCCCTTTTCCGACCGAACCGTGATCGCCTTGCCGTCAAAGGAAAGGTTCACGTTATCCGTGCCTGCGTAGGTGCCTTCTCGTACGAGAACCGTATCCCCGTCGGCGGCGGCATCGATCCCCTCCTGGATCGTCGGAAAATCGCCACCCCCTGCGTGATCCACGATCCAGGTTGTCTGGGCATGCCCGGGGCCGGCGAAAAGGCAGAGCAGGGCCGTAAGACCGAAGAAAATAGCCGGTTTCATCGCGCCTCCTTCAGTTAAAAACGTATAATTAAATTTTATAAAATGTATTTTGATGCTGTCAACAAGAAAGGCCGGTACAGGCCCGCCGGTGGTGTCTGAACGCGGTTTGTTCGGTTCTCCGTTTCGGAGGCGTACATCCTCTTGTTTGTGAAAAACTCCAAGCAATGCAGGGTTTTTTCAAAGCGTGAATCAGGGTGCTACAATGACCATGCCCTTTAGCAGGCGTTGAAAAAGTGGGATTCTGTGTTTTTCGTCATTCCGGACTTGATCTGGAATCCAGGGGGGAGGAGAGGGAGGTTCTGTGGCATCCCCCCTTTGGATCCCCCTGGATCCCGGCGTTCGAGGGTATCGATTATTGTACTTGTGGGGTGTCTTTAAATGCTTTGAGTAATAAGCCCAATAGTGGAGATTGCGAGCGGAGCGTGGTCGTTTTCGGCTGTCAGCTGTCAGCGTTCAGCACTCGGCTCCCCACCACCATCTCTTACATGCAGGGAGACACAGAATTGGAGATTGCGAGCGAAGCGCGGCAACCCCCCGGCACAGAGGGATGCCTTTTGTCACCGGGGGATTGCCGCGTCGCCTGCGGCTCCTCGCAATGTCCCTTACAGAGCATCGGTTCCGGTCATCAGGGATCCAGCCCTCTGTGGGGACGCGAACGTTTCGGGTTGGCAACATCACAATACTCCCGGCTCTGCCGGGGGATCTTTAACAATACAGGTGGATGGAGGCAGAACATGAACCGGCCGGTTCGATTCGTAACCCTTTTCCGCGACGATGGGTAACCCGATGCACAACCGGAAGACGGTGGGAAGGCAGGCAATATGGCGCATGCTGGATACGGGACACTGCGCGCAGGCGTCCCTGTACAATATGCGTCCGCTTCTTCGGTTCGAGCCCGTCGAGGAGTTGATCAAGGCGGTCGCCGGGCTTGCCGGCGGTCTGGGCCACCAGGGGGCCGCATGCGGGACCCTGGTGAGCGGCGCCCTGGTCCTGGGCCTTTCCGACGGCGGCGCCGGGGAAACCCGGGAGGTGGAGGCAGCCCGGGCGTGCATGCGCGTGAACGAGTTCGCCCGGCGGTTCATCCGCAGGAATGGAAGCCCGCTGTGCGAGGAAATCACCGAGGTCGATTTCACGGACGACCGTCAGATCCGGAAACACATCCTCCTGGGGACCCAGAAGTGCCTCCGGCTCAATGCCGACGCGGCCTCCTTGCTGGTGGACATACAGGGGAAGACGCCCGCATCCCGGGAGGAACATTTTCTCTTTCTGAATCGAGGCTTTTCAGAGAAAGGCTTCTGCTGCGCCCACGCGGTGGTACGGGCGGCCCTGGAACAGGCGGGCCGTACCTCCGCGTTCCATGAAAAGATGCTGAACCCCCTCAACGGCGGGATCGGCTATGCCGGCTCCTCCTGCGCGGCCCTGATCGGCGGCTGCCTGGTCATCGGCCTCCTGCGGGGGGGAGATACAAGCCAGGGTGGAAAGCTGGAGACTCTGGGCCGCATGGCCAGGACGTTCCGGCAGGGAAGCAGCGCCTACCAGGCCGCTGACATTTCCCCGGCCGCAGAAGCGCTGGTGCAGTGCTCGGAACTCTTCGACTGGTTCGAAAACGAGTTCGGCTCTCACCTGTGCGGAAAGATCACCGGCGTGAATTTCCAGGAAGAAGACCAGGCCAGGCTCTTTTTCTCCAACGGATCCCTGTCCGGATGCATCTCCATGGCGGAACGGACGGCCCGGAAAGCGCTGGAACTGGCTGGCTGGGGCCGCCGCGGACCGAGGGGGGGGGGTG
>CAYTRL010000018.1:13839-28813 GCA_964439795.1 uncultured Thermodesulfobacteriota bacterium | reverse complement strand
GGTTCACACTTGTCACGTCAAGGTTCAAGTCATCCTAGCATGCCGTGCACGCCCTTACGAACCGGCCATCAGGTTTTTCATCAACTCCCGGACGATGATCAGCTTCTGGATCTGGGTGGTGCCGGCCCCGAACTCGATGCTCTTCACATCCCGGTACATACGCTCGATGGGAAACTCCTTGATGAAGCCGTACCCCCCGAAGATCTGGATGGCCTGGTTCAGCACCCGCACACCTGCCTGGGAGCAGAACAGCTTGGCATAGGAGGCCTCCAGCCGGACCCGCTCCTTCTGGTCGCACTGGGTGGCGGCCCAGTAGGCCAGGACGCGTCCGGCCTGGATATCGGTGGCCATCTCGGCCACCATGTCCTGGATCATCTGGAACCCGATGATCGGGGACCCGAACTGGACCCGCTCGGATGCGTACTTCAGGGCCGCGTCAAAGGCGCCCTGGGCCAGACCGATGGGCGCGATTGAGTAGACGATCCTCTCCCGGTCCAGTCCGCTCATGAGCACGTTGATTCCCCGGTTCTCCTCTCGGAGCACGTTCTCCGCGGGCACCTCGCAGTTCTCGAAGATCAGTTCGCCGGTGGGGGAACCCTTCACGCCCATCTTCTTCAGGGTCTTGCCCCGGGAAAAGCCGGGGAAGTCCTTCTCCACGATGAAGGCGGTGATCCCCTTGGGTCCCGCCTCCGGGTCGGTCTTGGCGTACACCACGGCCACGTCGCAGTTGGGCCCGTTGGTGATGAACATCTTGGTCCCGTTGAGGACGTACGTGTCCCCCTTCTTCTCCGCGCGGGTCCGCATGGACAGGGCGTCGGACCCGGCCTCGGGCTCGGTGATGCAGATGGCTCCGATCTTCCGGCCGGCAATCAGGTCGGGCAGGTACTTTTTCCGCTGCGCGTCGTTTCCGTTGCGGTAGATGTTCTCCGTGCAGAGGATGGCATGGGCCCCGTAAGTGTTGGCCGTGGACACGCAACCCCGGGAAAGCTCCTCCATCACAAGCACGCAGGAGAGAAAATCGGCCCCGCTTCCCCCGTGCTCCTCGGGGATGGTGATCCCGAACAGGCCCATCTCGGCCATGGCCGAAAAAGCCTCCGTGGGAAACCGCTCATCCTCATCCAACTCGGCCGCCAGGGGCGTCACTTTTTCATCCACGAACCGGGCCACGGTTTCCTTGAGCATTCTCTGATCTTCGTTCAATGTAAAATCCATGCAAGCTTCTCCTCATCCGTATTTTGACGAACGACTTTAAACTACAGAGCTTCTGTCCATCCGGTCTACGGGTTCGCGGCCAGTCTCTTTCTCAACCGCTGACGGTCTCGAAGTGACGGATGTCCAGCAGGTGTCCCTTCCTCTCCTCCTCGAACACGGCCCGGACCCGCATCCCCACATGCAGCTTATCCGGGTCGGTTTCTTCTACGTAGTGGATGAACGTGTTGTCCGTGCCGTCCAGCCGAATAAACGCCCAGGTGTACGGCACGGGTTTCTGACGGCCCGTGTCCGGGTCCACGAACCCGAAAGAAAGGACCGTGTAGGTCACCACGGCCCCCTCGCCGGAGAGAGGCACGATCTCGTCCATGGGGACAAAGCACTCCCCGCACACGTTGCGAGGAGGGACGTAGACCTTGCCGCAGGAGGGACACCGGATGCCCACGATCCGTGCGTGATCCCTGAGTTCACAAAGGAACTTGGAGGTGTACTTCCCGATGGACCACCGGAACGGCTGCTCCGCATCCCCGGAGCTGATGGTCAGCAGTTCCTTCTTCTCATCCATGACGACTCTCCTGATCTTGCATTACGCGGGCTTGTCCGCCCCGATGGCCATCAGATCGGACCAGAAACATCCCCCGAATCCGCTGGCAAGCGCCAGCCGCGCGTCCGGCACCTGGCGCTCGTCCGCCTTGCCCATGATCTGCACCGCGCACTCGGCCACCCGCTGAAGCCCCGTGGCTCCGATTGCGTTGGAGCACATGACCCCTCCGGACGGGTTGATCGGCAGCTCTCCACCCATGTCCGTAGCCCCGTCCCACACCAGCTTCGGCCCCCCGCCCACGTCCGCCAGTCCCAGATCCTCGATCCACGCAATGCCGGAAAAAGAGAAAGGGAAGTAAAGCTCCATCAGGTCGAACTCCTTCAGGGGTTCCCGGATCCCCATCCTCTCGTAAAGAACCCCCGAGGCCTCCCGCAGGGTTTCCAGGCAGTCCCAGCTCGGATCCATGGTGAGCGCATAGTTATGCCGGTTCACCGTTCCCCGGACCCAGGCAGGCCGGGGGGTGATCCCGGGGGCCACATCCTCGGAGGCGAAGACCACAGCGCAGGCACCGTCCGTGCGCGGGCACATGTCCAGCAGCTTGAGCGGCCAGGAGATCATGGGAGAGTTCATGACATCCTCCACGGAAATCTCCATGCGCAGGTGCGCGTACGGGTTGTTCAGGCCGTGCCTCCGGTCCCGGACCGCCACGCGGGCAGCGTCCTTCTGGGTGGCGCCGGTCAGGTGCATGTACCGGGTGGCCCAGGCGGCCAGTCCCCCCACCGCACCCCCGAAGGTGGGCCGGTCCAGGACCGGGTCGAAGGCGGTGATGATAGCCCCCGTGGTGTCGGACTCGGAGTTCTTCTCCCACCCGATGGCCAGAACCCGGTCGAACAGTCCCGAGGCCACGTGATAGTAGCCTGCCATGGCCACCGTGGTTCCGGTGGTCCCGCCGGTGGTCACCTTCATGATCGGTTTCATGAAGGCGCCTGACCCGTCCACGCTCCACGTGTCCACGTAGTTGATCCCCTCGAAGTGGTCCATGTTCCCGATGACGATCGCATCGATGTCGTCCCGGGTCAGCTCCGCGTCCTCCAGCGCCCGAGCCACGGCCTCCTGGATCAACTCCCGGCCGTTGACATCCTTCCGGCTGCTCCGCATGTGGGTCTGCCCCGTCCCCACGATCGCCACGCGCTTGCCCATGACCGTTCTCCTCCGGATGATTGCGGTTCTTTTCTGGGACCCTACTGTTCCAGCACCATCACGCAGTGGCTCTGCCCGCAGGGACCGTTGGTTCCCTGGGCCAGGGCACGCCTGCACCCGTGAACCTGCCGGTCACCGGCCTCTCCGCGCAGCTGGAGCACCGTCTCGATGAGCCGGGCCAACCCGGCCACCAGCACCGCATGGGCGGAGAGGCACCCTCCGGACGGGTTCACGGGCAGGTCGCCGCTCATGGCCGTGACCCCCTCCTCGGTGAGCTTCCCGGCCCCTCCCTCCGGACAGAACCCGAGCCCCTCCAGCCACATGAGCTCCTGGTAGCTGAAGGCGTCGTACAGCTCCGCTACGTCGATCTCCGCCCGGGGATCTGTCACACCCGCCATGGCGTACGCCTTTTCACCGGCCCTGCGCAGGGCCGGGCTCACGGCCAAGTCCCGGTCGCCCAACTGGTAGGCGTCCGTGCAGTGCCCCACCCCCCGGATCCAGACCGGCCGGGTCTTCGCCTTGTTCACCGCCTCGCGGCCCGCCAGCACCACCGCGGCCGCGCCGTCGGTCACGGGCGAGGCGTCCAGGAGCTTGATCGGGTCGGACAGCATCCGGCTGGCCATCACCTCTTCCACCGTGAGGTCCATGGGGAGTTGGGCGTACGGGTTGTTCTTTGCGTTGCCGTGGTTTTTCACCGAGACCCGGGCGCACTGCTCCTCGGTGATGCCGAACCGGTCCATGTAGGCCCGGGCCTGCAGGGCCGCTGAGGTGACCGCGTCCAGGCCCAGCATGCGGGTGAAGATCGGGTCGAACATGGCGTTGGTGATGAGGTTCATCCGGCTCTCAGACCCCTTCATGTGCGAGACCACCAGGGCCGAGGAAAAGGAGCCGGACAGGATGCGCATCATCCCGTAGAAAGCGCCGAACAACCCGTCCCCCTCCACTGTGGAGATGTCTTTGTGCCTGGACCCACAGGCGTCCTGCACGGCCATGCTTGAAATGGTCCTGCCGTCCCAGAAGTCATTGGACACGGTGACCACCGTATCGATGTCCCGGATGCCCATCCCCGCATCTTCCAGGGCCTTGACCGTCACCTCGTAGACCATGTCCGAGAACGACTGGCCTTTTTTCCGGCGCTCATACCGGGTCTGGCCCACACCCACAACGGCTACCGGATCCATGCCCTTCTCTCCTTTTCACGCCGCGTTCCGGACCGGCCGGAAGTAGCAGATGTCCAGAATGTTT
Source organism: uncultured Thermodesulfobacteriota bacterium (assembly GCA_964439795.1). Taxonomy (GTDB): domain Bacteria; phylum Desulfobacterota; class DSWW01; order DSWW01; family DSWW01; genus CAYTRL01. The sequence goes on along the minus strand of CAYTRL010000018.1, from coordinate 24,615 downwards.
CCTTGCCGCTCCTCCCGGAAGACGGCCTCCACCCGCGCACCGGCCTGCAGTTCATTCTCCTGGAACTCCCCCACCAGGTGCGTAAAGCCCGTGTCCGCCCCGTCCAGCCGCACGATGCCGAAGGCAAAGCCCCCCCCGGACCGGGGATGGATCTCTTCCTCGTACCGGGGGACGGTATAGGTGACCAGCGTGCCCCCGGGTCCCACCTCGCGCCACTCCATCCCCGGGTGAAAGCACTGCCCGCAGGTCTTTCTCGGGGGGACAAAGACCCGGTCGCACTTCGGGCAGCGGGTGCCCAGGATCTTCTGTTCATCACGGAGCGCGATGAAAAACCGCGACCCGGTCTCCCCCACCCACCACCGGTACGGCACCTTGATCCGCCCGTGGTGCACCATCTCCTCAGTCTGCTCCCGCCAGTCCTTCATGGGCCCGGGCCCTCCTCGAACGGTTGTGGATCGTTCGCTCAATCCTGAATCTCCAGGATGTTGCGCGCCTCCTCCGGGGTGGCCGGTTCCAGGGAAAACTCCCCCAGGATCCGGACCATCTTCTCCACCAGGGCCGCGTTGCTTTCCGCCAGCACGCCCCGGGAGATGTACAGCGCATCCTCCAGTCCCACCCGGCAGTTCCCGCCCAGCAGGGCCGCGGTGGTGCAGACCGGGAACTCCATCTGGCCCGCCCCGAAGGCGGACCAACGATAGTCCCCCTCTCCAAAAAGCCGGTCCGCGCTCTGCTTCAGGAACAGCAGGTTGCCGATCTCCGCGCTGATCCCCCCCAGGATCCCCAGGACAAACTGCAGGTAGATCGGCGGGTCCAGGAGGCCCTGGTCCAGAAGGTAGGCAGCGTTGTACAGATGCCCCGCATCGTAGATCTCCAGCTCGGGCTTGGTCCTGTTCTCCCGCATGAGCACGCAGATCTTCTCCAGGTCGGCAAAGGTGTTCTGAAAGACAAAGTTCTTGGAGCCCTCCAGGAGCTGCTTTTCCCACGGGTGTTTCCATTCCTGGATCCTGCCCAGTAACGGAAAGAGCCCGAAGTTCATGGAGCCCATGTTGAAGGAGGCCAGCTCCGGCTTGAACTCCGGGACCACGGCGATCCGCTGCTCCACGCTCATGCCGTACCCGCCTCCTGTGGTCAGGCACAGGTTCACGTCCGACGCGTCCCGGATCCGTTCCACCACCTCCCGGAACAGGTTCAGGTCCGGGCTCGGGGCGCCCGTTTCCGGGTCCCGCACGTGCAGGTGCACGGCTGCGGCCCCGGCCCGGGCCGCGTCCACCGCATCGCCGGCGATCTGTTCCGGGGTGATGGGCAGATGGGGGGACATGGTGGGGGTGTGAATGGAGCCCGTGATTGCCGCCGTGACGATCACCTTCCTGCCGGCCATCTCATTTCCTCCTCTCAATCCCCTGAAAGATGAAGCGGCACAGATCCTCGGTGAGCTCATCCGGGGCGATCTCCCGCTGGAAGATGATCCCGGTGAGGCACACGTGCTCCATGCTTCCCAGGATCACCTGCCGCATGAACTTGGGCGGAAGGTCCTCACGGATCTCACCGCCGGCCACCCCTTCCTCGAGAATGTCCAGCAGGACGTTGCTGTACCTCTTGACCCGTTCGTAGGTTTCGCTGCGGTAGTAATCCGGGTAGTTTCTCACCTCCAGAAGAAGGATCCGGGCGAACACACGGTTGGTGGAGTAGACGTTCAGATGGCCCCAGATCAGTTTCCTGAGCTTGTTCAGGGCCCCTTTGATCCCTTTCAGGTCCGTCTGGAACTGCAGGAAGTACCGCTCCAGATACTCGCCGAGGATCTGGTGGAGCAGATCGCGCTTGTCCTTGAAATACTTGTAGATGAGGGCCTCCGTGACCCCGGCGTTCCGGGCGATCTCGGCCGTGGTGATGGCGCCGAACTCCTTCTGCTCCAGGAGCGCCTTCATGGCATCGACGATCTTGGTCCGGCCCGGCGGGTGGGGCTTTCCCGCAGCACCCGATACACTCCGTTCCTCTTTTCGAATATTTTCCACGAAGGCCTCCGCCGGGGAAAGAGAAAGGACGCGGTCAGGGAAAAACCGCATCCGGGTTTCCTTTCGAAATGAATTTAGTTTTATTCAATGGTGAATCTTCTTGATATGTTGTAATATTTCCATAGAATAAAAAGGCAAAAATCTCAGGTTAGTAATACCCACTTATTAAATCCAAGTCAAGAGAATCTTTTATCAAGATGCCCTTCCGGAACCTGAGTCAATCCTCCAGGGGGCACCCACACGTTCCGTCCCGCCAACCGCCTTCCCAACCTATACATCAATATATTTTATAATTGGGTTCTTTCTAGGTATTTATACCTAGAAAATGTATTCCAACCAATCTTTTCAGACTATTTCTCCATGCATTGATTTTGAAGGTCCTCTCTCCAACTTTATATAACGGAAGTGTTCTTATTGTTTTTACATCATTGATTTTTGTTTCAAAACATTCTATGATCAAACATGCAACCGAGGTTCTTACAAAAAACCAAAACACGCGCCCCTGTTTTGCACTCAGCCGACCCGGGTCCTGCCAGAGGCAAAAAGCCGTAAGGTCCCTTATTTCGTTACAAAAAAGACAGAGGGGGAGAGATGCCCATGCGGAAAGGGTTCCCGCCCAGCATCCTCGCGGCAGTGATCCTTTGCGCCGGTCCGGCCCTGGGGGCCGTGATCCATGTACCGAACGATTACGGCACGATCCAGGGGGCCCTGGACGCCGCCGAACCAGGGGACACGATCCTGGTGACCCCGGACATCTACATCGAGAACATCGACTTCCTGGGCAAGGACGTCACCCTGCGAAGCGACGCGGACGGAGACCCGGCAACCCTGGATATCGCGCGGGAGACAACCATCATCGACGGTGACGCGTCCGGGACCGTGGTGACTTTCCAGAGCGGCGAGAGTTCGGCCGCGGTTCTGGAAGGGTTCACGATCCGGAATGGTTTCCCCCTCAGCACACATGGCGGGGGGATTCACTGTGGTATCTCCTCCTCTCCCAGCATCGTAGATTGTATCATTCGCGAGAACACATCAGATTCCTATGGTGGTGGTGGAATCTACTGTGATTTTTCTTCCTCTCCTACCATTATAAACTGCGACATCGTTGAGAATATGTCAGGGCTTTATGGTGGGGGGATCTACTGCGGACCTTCCTCATCTCCCACCATCTCGGGCTGCACTATCAGTGAGAATTATATCGTTACAATTGGGGGTGGAATCTTCTGTAGTTGCTCCTTCCCGGTCATCCGGGACTGCATCATTAGCGGAAATACTTTAGCTTATGGGCCAGGCGGGGATCTACAGTTCTTACTCCTCACCGGAGATCACCAACTGTATCTTGAGCGGAAACAATACTAGTGCGGGTGGAGCGATTTACAGCTATGCCTCCTACCCGATAATCACGAACTGCACGATCAGCACAAACTCGATTTATGGTGTTGATATCGCTTACATGTACGGTTCCCCGACCATCACGAACTCCATCATCTGGAGCATTCTTCCCTGGCCAATTTCACCGATCCAACCCCTCCCTGAGCGTGCCGCCCCCAATAGGGATTTTTCCACCCTGAAATACGATCCCATGGGGAACGAGATCTGGACGGCCCGATACGATGGTCCACTTCATTCCATCGACGCGGCCAATGACCTAGCCCTGGACTCCGCTGGGAATGTCTATGCCACGGGAACCAGCCTGGGTGCTATAGGCGACGCCGGCGACTATGCAACGATCAAGTACGATGCGCACGGAAACCAACTCTGGTCGGCAAGGTACGACGGCGGCCATTCGGATTACGCCCGTTCCATGGCCCTGGATGCCCAAGGAAACACACATGTGACCGGATATTCATACAACGGTAACGGTAGCGGTTTCAATTATGCCACAGTCAAATACGATACTTACGGGAATGAACTCTGGCGGGTCTTACACGGCGATCCCGATCAAACCAGTAGGGATAGAGCACGGGCAATCGTTATAGACGATGCAGGTAACGTCTATGTCACGGGTAATGGTTTCGTTGATATCGGAATTGATGATTATCTCACAGTCAAATACGATGCCAGCGGCAACGAGCTCTGGGCCGCGCGCTACAACGGGCCGGACAACGGCAGTGACAGCGCCTGGTCCCTGACCGTGGATGCATCGGGGAATGTGTACGTAACCGGTTCAAGCTACATGGAAGCCACGAAGAGCGACTATGCCACGATCAAGTACGATCCGGATGGAAACCAACTCTGGACGGCGCGATTCGACGGTTCGGCCGGTCAGTTGAAAGACTATGCATGTTCCATCGCAGTGGATTCCGCAGGCAATGTTTATGTCACCGGGTATAGTGAAAAGGATATGCCTGACGAGGATTATGCCACGTTCAAGTACGACCCGGATGGAAACCAGCTCTGGGTTGCGGAGTACGACGGCCCGGCCGGCGGGAGAGATCGGGCCAGCTCCCTGCTCCTGGACGCTGCGGGAAATATCTATGTGACCGGTGTCACCGGATTATCTACTGGAACGGAGACAGGAAGCGACTACGCCACGGTCAAGTACGACCCCGATGGGAACTAACTCTGGGTGGCCCTGTATTACGGCCAGGCAAGCGATGATGCCGAGGCGAACTCCGTAGCCGTTGACAGCGAAGGCAACGTTTATGTCACGGGTGGGGCCTCGAACCTTCCACGATCCCCTGCCGTTATCACCTCCTCCCTGGTCCAGGGCGGCTGGCCCGGGGAGGGAAACATCGATGCAGATCCTTTATTCGTGGACCCGGACGGCGCCGATGATGTGACCGGAACGCTGGACGATGATTTCCGGCTCAACGAGGGCTCCCCCTGCATCGACGCGGGAGACAACGCGGCACCCGAACTTCCGGCCAGGGACCTGGACGGCAACCCAAGGGTGGCGGACGGAAACGGCGACATCGTGGCCGTGGTGGACATGGGGGCCTACGAGGTCCAACCTCCCCCCTGGGGTGCGGCCTCCACGGTGCCCTCCGCCGGCAAGAAAGGCCTTTCAGACCCCGTGAATGCCCTGTTCTTCTTGTTCGTTCCCGCGGGTGCCTGGCTGCTCTTGCGGGGCATTCGAAAGCGGGGATCTTTGGTATAAACATCGTGGTCGATGGATTTGGGCCGGTTCCCTGTTCCTCAACACACAAAAGGCCCTCACGAAACCCAGAGCAACGGGGATCGTGAGGGCCTTGCTTTTAAGTGTTCACCAGTTCGATCCGGCCGGCGTCCCCGGCCAGGATCTCCCCGATGACGGCCCGGGTCTCCACGCCTTGCTCCTCCAGGGCCCGGTCCAGCTGTTCGGCCCGCTCCGCAGGCACGGCGATCAGCAGCCCCCCTGATGTCTGGGCATCGGCCAGAAGGAGCCGGTCCGCTTCCGGCACCCGCTCAGGGTCGATCAGGGTCGGTGTTACATAATCCAGGTTCTTTCGCGTACCGCCGGGGCAGACCCCTTCCAGCACCCGGGCCCGGGCCCCGGCCAGGACCGGCACTCTGGAGACACGGATCCGCGCCGAAACGCCGGAAGCCTCCAGCATCTCCCCCAGGTGCCCCAGCAATCCGAAACCGGTGACGTCGGTGCAGGCGGAGACTCCCACCCGGATCATGGCCTCCGATGCGGCACGGTTGAGCGAGGCCATGAGCGCCGTGACCTGTTTCAGTTCATCGGGCCCCAGGAGGCCCTTTTTGACGGCGTGCGTGAGGATGCCGATCCCAATCGGCTTGGTGAGGAACAAACGGTCCCCGGCCCGCGCCCCGGCGTTGGTCACCACCCGTTCCGGGTGCACCACTCCGGTGACAAACAGCCCGTACTTCGGCTCGGCGTCGTCCAGGGAGTGTCCCCCCACCACGTCGATCCCCGCCTCCCTCGCCTTGTCCTCCCCGCCCTTCAGGATCCGGGCCATAACCGACAGGGGCAGCTTTCCCACGGGAAACCCGATCACCGACAGGGCCGTCAGGGGACGCGCGCCCATGGCGTAGATGTCGGACAGGGCGTTGGCCGCGGCCACCTGCCCGAAGTCGTAGGGGTCGTCCACCACGGGCGTGAACACGTCCACGCTCTGCACCAGGGCCGTTTCCTCGTTCAGCCGGTACACCGCCGCGTCATCCTTGGTGCGGGTCGACACCAGGACGTTGGGGTCCCGCACGGGGGCGAGTTCGCAAAGCACCTGGCCCAGGTCCCCCGGGCCGATCTTGCAGGCTCAACCGCCCTTGCGTGTCAGAGAGGTCAATGGGATGGTTTTTTCCTCGTCCACCGATCGTTTCTCCTTGTTTGTCCGGGAACCTTGCAGGCACCCGACAGGTTTCGTGTCGATTGTACCCGGTTCATGGGGACATGCCAAGGAGGCGGTTTCCCCTCACACAGTGTGCGGCCGGACATGGATTTTTCCGTTTGCCATCCTGTTCAAGGGGAGTATCATGTACGTAGATGAGCATGGGCGGAAGCTCCATATCCGCCGGTCGTTGTCTGATCAAAAGCCTGGAAGGAGCCGGGAATGAGACCCCCCCTTCGCCTCCTGATCGCGGAATCTTCGGAAGACGTGGCGGCCCGCGTGGCCGAAACGCTCACAAAGGGAGGCTACGATCCCCGTTGCGAACGGGTCGACACCCTGCAGGGCACGGAATCGGCCCTGGACCGGGAACCCTGGGATATCCTGCTCGTGGATGACCACGTGCCCGGCGTTCCGGTCCCCACCGTGCTGGAGCTGCTGGAACGGAAACATCTCGATCTCCCCTGCATCCTTCTGTCCGACGGGGACGAGGAGGACGCCGGGTGGGGGGACGGGCCGAACGCCCGCGTGAGCAGGGAAACCCTGAAGCAGCTGCTCACGGTTGTGGAGGGGAAGCTGCGCGAGGCCGACACCCGCAGGGAACACCGGAAGATCGCCGTGGCCCTGCGGGAAAGCGAGGCAAGGTACCGGCTCCACTTCGAGAGCCTGAACGATGTCATCTATTCCGTGAACCGGGACCTCCTGCTGACGGACGTGTCCCCGTCCATCCGAACCCACCTGGGGTATCCTCCCGAGGAGCTGGTGGGCCGGCCGTTTTCCGACCTGAACATCCTGACCCCCGAATCCCTGGAACAGGCCGTATCCGACATCCGGAAGGTGCTGACCGGCGAAACGGTGTCCTCCGTGGAATACGTGTTTCTCGCCCGGGACGGCTCCATCCGGTTCGGGGAGGTGAACAACACCCCCCTGATCCACCAGGGGGTCGTCATCGGGGCCACGTCGGTAGCCCGGGACATCACCGAAAGAAGACGCCTGGAGGAACAGCTGCACCATTCCCAGAAGATGGAAGCGATCGGGCGCCTGGCCGGGGGGGTGGCGCACGATTTCAACAATATGCTCACGGCCATCACCGGCTACACCGATCTGCTCCTGCTGAACCTGGAACCTGGCAGCGACGCGCGTACGTTTGCACAGGAGATCCAGAAAGCCCTGAAACAGGCATCCTCGCTCACGGGCCAGCTGCTCGCCTTCAGCCGCAAACAGATGATGCAGCCCGAGGCGCTGAACATGAACGCGGTGGTGAGAGGCATGGAACGGATGCTCGGCCGCCTCATCGGAGAGGACATCGAACTGGTCACCGTGCTGTCCCCGGACATCGGGACGGTCCGGGCGGACCCGGCACAGATCGAGCAGATGATCCTGAACCTGGCCCTGAACGCGCGGGACGCAATGCCTGAGGGCGGGAAGCTGAGCCTTGAAACCACTGACACCGAACTGGACGACGACTACGCACAGCATCATCTGGATGTAAAGCCCGGAAGCTACGTACTGCTGGCCGTACACGACACAGGGTGCGGGATGGATGAGGCAACCCTGTCTCAGATCTTCGAGCCGTTCTTCACAACCCGGCAGAGTGAGCGGTCCTCCGGGCTGGGGCTCTCCACGGTTTACGGCATCGTGAAGCAGAGCGGGGGACACATCGCGGTCGAGAGCGAGCAATGGAAGGGAACCTCCTTCCGGGTCTACCTGCCCCGGGGAGAGGACCCCCAGGAAAAAACGGGCGGCCAGGCGGTTCCCTTCCCTACCCTGAAGGGCTCGGAGACCATCCTCCTGGTGGAAGACGACGAATCGGTGCGCAACATCGTGCGCGAGATACTCCAGAGGAACGGGTACAACGTCCTGGAGGCGAACAACCCCGGCGAGGCGATCCTGATCTCCGAGCAGCACACCGGACTGATCCATCTCATGGTCACGGACGTGGTGATGCCCCGGATGAGCGCGCCGGAACTGTCCGAGCGTCTGGCACCCTGGCATCCGGAGATGAAGGTGCTCTACATGTCCGGGTACGTTGACAGCGAGATCGTACGCCAGGGGGTGCTGCAGACCGAACTCCCGTTTCTTCAGAAGCCGTTTTCCCCGGAGACCCTCCTCCGGGCCGTTCGGCAGGTGCTGGCCAGCCCGAAGAAAAAGAGGGACGAATAGCAGGCTGTTGAAAAAACAAGGTTTCCGTATTTTCCGTCATTCCGGGCTTGACCCTTTGACCCCCCTGACCCCCCTGACCCTTATACCCCCATGATCCTTATACCCCCATGATCCGGAATCCATGGGTAGGGCCCAGGAGGAGGCTCTTATGCACCCTGCCCGCCCCCACCTGGATCCCGGCGTTCGCCGGGATGACAAAGACTTGGACTGGATCAACACCTACGAAGGGCTGATAGGATTTCCTCGCCTAGCGGTTGTTTGAAAAATTCGGATGGCCGTAGTAAAACCGGATCATCTGATTTCCGGTCAACAGTGGAAACCCGCGAAACAGGAGGGAGGAACCATTGAAAAGGAAACGACATTCCGAGAGAACGTGTAGAAACGAATTCCTTTCCATGCGGAAAATCCACGTCGTTCTTCTATTGGCGGCCTTTCTGTTGTTTGCATGCACCAAGCACTATCACACGGAACGTTTTGGATACCTTGACCCGCCCCCGGACCAGAAGAACATCATCATGCCCGCTGAGTCCTCGAATTTCACCGAAGAACTGAAGGAGGCGCTCCGGGCCAAAGGGTGGAACACCCTGGAGCCCGTCGGCCAGGAAGGCGGCAGCACGGAAGAAAAACAGGTCGCTCCCTACACGCTGCTGGTCCAGTCCAGGTTTATCAGCAAGTGCGTCACCTGGGACAACTTCGTGGAGTACGACATCTCGTTGAAGGACAACCGGACGGGGAAGACCCTGTTTACCATGGCCGGACAACGTTGTGATTCCAAGGTGGTGCACCAGTTCATGTCCATGCTGGAAAAGACCGGGTCCCAGTGACACTGATCCGGTCGCCGGATCAGATCAGGAGAGAGGCAAGCCCCACCAGCGGCATCAGCAGGACCCGGACGACCCTTCGCAGGACCTCGCTGCCGCCCACCCACCGGGCCAGTCCCGGCCCGTGCTCGTAGTAAGCCTCCACAAGCGCGGTTCCCGGGCCGCAGGCCAGGAGCACCCGGTCCCGGAAGGCCCGCAGAACGTGGATCTTCCCGGACAATTCCGAGCCGAAAGCGGCCTGTGCGATGAAGCAGTCCGTCTCCCCGTTGCAGTTGGAATCATAGGCGTCCAGTGGAAACTCCCGGGCGCCGGGGTGCACGCACCGGGCACACCCTGCGCAGGATTGTGTTCCGCACGCGCAATGGGAACACCCTTCCGGATCGTCCGACGGATCGTCATCACAGTCCGTCCCTTCAATCCGGCAGGACACCGCCGCCGGGTCGCCGAATCCATCCTCATCCCAGTCGCGGCAGGCAGGCGTGAAGTAGATGGAAACCGCCCCGCCGTACAGGGCGAGCCCTGAGTCCCGCCCAGCGGCCATCACCAGGTCGTCGAGGCCGTCTCCGTTTACATCCGCCATCCGGGCGGCATCCCCCAGACGGGCCCGGTCCGTGGTTCCCAGGATCCGTTCATCCGCACGGAAGGGAAGCCGGGTGCCTCCGGCCGGAAAGGCCCCGCCCTTCCAGAGGGCGGCTCCCCCCCTCATGGGGTGGATCGGATCCCCCAGCCAGGGTTGGGTGACCAGAAGATCCGCTGTTCCGTCCCGGCTTACGTCGCCGGTGGCGATACGCCAACCCATCCGCCCGAACTCCCGGTCCCCGGTGAGCACAAAGGCGCCGGAAAGATCCTCCAGGAGCGCGTTCCCCTCCAAATGCTCCATGTCCAGCAGGAAGACTTCTCCGGCCTGCCGCAGAGGGTCCACGCCGCGTGTGGGGGCGGCCAGGGCCAGGACCACGCTTCCGCCCCCGTACAGATCGGCCACGGCAAAGGCCGCGCCCACCTTTTCGAACTCGCGTTCACCCGTGATGGTGAAGACCGGGTTCAGGGGATCCGGCCCGTCCGCCGGGTAGGCATAGAGCCTGCCTGAGGCCTGGGCGCCCCCGGTATCCGTGCCCGGGGCCCCAATGAGCACCAGGGGTTCGTTGCCCGGTCTTGGGACGACCCCAAGGTGGGTTCCAAACCAGTCGTAATCCCGCTCCCCGTTCAACTGCCATGCCGCATCCGCCGGGCCCCACACCGTGCCCCGTTCAAGCATGTTGTCCGCAAGGTAAAGGAGCGTCAGACCTCGCTGCTCGCCTCCCGCCCTGGCGTAGGGTGCACCCACCAGAAGATCATCGTACCCATCCCCGTTCGCATCCCCGGAGCCCAGGCTTAAACCCAACCGGGTGTACGTGTCGCCCCCCTGGATCTCCAGGTCCGGGGAGGAGGAAAACAGGTCTTCCCCTTCGCACCCGAAGAAGACCCACACCTTCCCGAAAAGTTCCAGGCTTATTGGATCGATGGTGCCGTCAG
>CAYTRL010000018.1:0-13829 GCA_964439795.1 uncultured Thermodesulfobacteriota bacterium | reverse complement strand
CCCGAAAAGTTCCAGGTCCTCTGCGCCGGAAGAAGGCGAAGATACAGCCAGATCCGCCCGTCCGTCCGCGTTCAGGTCTACAAGGGCCAGGGCCCAGCCGAACCGCCCCGAGGGATCCGGGCCAACGAGAACCTGGTCGGCTTCCGACACGTTCAGGAGGGATCTGTCCTTCAGGGTGTCGCCGGTGATGATGTATACTGAACCCATCTGCGGGCGGCCCGGCTCGCTGGTCCCCGGGGCCCCCGCCACCAGGTCCTCCAGTCCGTCCCCGTCCAGGTCTCCGGAAATCACGCTCGTTCCCAGGTAGCTGTACGGCATGTCCGTGACCACCCGCAGGCCGGGCTCCGGGGAGGAAACCCCGGCCGCTTCCTCCAGGGACCTCCGGAGTCCGCTTTCTTCCCGGACCGGGTCTTCCACCCGGAAAAGAACGCCCCGTTCCGTGGCGGTCACTTGAATATCGTATGCTTCTCCATCCGGGAAAAGGGCCTCCAGCGGGTGAAGCGAAGGTTCCCCAGGTTCCATGCCGTCGGGACCACTGCCGAAGAACACCGACGGATCCGTCTCTTCCTCCATGAGCCGGATGTAGTCTCCCCACCAGTCCGCGGTCCTCAGGGCCATGCTGTCCAGGCCGCCGATGGCATAATCCTGGAACTGCTCCGCCAGAAACGGGGACTTCTCAACGGCCTGCCCATACAGCAAAGCGCCCCCGAAGCGGTTGGCCACGGCACCCAGATAGAGCATGAACACCCTGGGCAGAAGGACTTCGGCGGTGACTTGCTCGTATCCCATCCACTGGTAGATGACCGCCAGGTCCTCCAGGGGAAAATACCACCGGGGAGCGAGCCAGCTCATGTCTCCCTCATAAACCTCCACGAAGTCGCCGCCCGAATCCGCCACGTCGTGGGCCGCACCCCAGTCTCCGTGAAATTCCTGGCGACTCATAACATCGATGAACCCCTCCCGGACCCCGGCCAGGCCGTGCCAGTCGATGTCCGCAATGCTGTGGGAGATCACCCCCAGAAAGAAAGCGATGCGCTGCTCGTCCTCCTCGCTCCACGGCTTGGGGCAGATTGCCCGGAGGTACAGGGCCATGGTCTCCAGGAACGGCGGCCAGTGCGCTTCCTCGGATTCATCGGGGTAACCGAAAGAGTAGCCCCAGTCGGGAAAGGAGGAGCCGGCCTGGTATGCCTCAGGGTGCTCCTGAACGATCCGTTCGTATTCCGGGTAGTCCGCAGAGGAAAAAAAGTGAGCCGCCCGGGTACAGACCTCCCCGTGGGTACTCATACCGCACGGAAACGCCGGGGCCGTGAAGAGGGTGAACAGGAGAAGGAGGGAAAGAAAAACGGGGATGGGGAGGCCCTGCCTGTGCGGAACCGCTGCGTTGATTCGTTTCATGATACCTCTTTCCACACGTCTGTATGTTCAGCAGTTGGTCATCGGAGAGCGTTGAAATTCTCCTTTTCCTGTTAGGCTGGCGAAAGGGGCGTCGATAACGAGATCGTGCCGGTCATTCAATGTCGAATGTTGCGAGGAGCCGAAGGCGACACGGCAACACTTCATCTCACGGCCGTCCTGTGCCGGGGGGTCGCTTCACTTCGTTCGCGATCTTCGACTTCGCTCGCAATCTCCACCGAAGTGTAAATTTTCTGGAGTCTTGATAGACAATGGGATCATACAACAATCTACATGAACAACACTTCTATTATAAACAGCCTCAACCTTTTCTGTCTAATGCGTGTGCGCCGAGGTGGGGGAAAACGATCTTTTTCCCGTTTTGAAGTCCCGCCAGAACGGCGACATCTCCCGAAGCTTCTCGATGATGGGCGGAAGGCCCCGGACCACCGTGTCCACCTCTTCCTCCCGGTTGTAAATGCTCAGGCTGAAACGGATCGACCCGTGCGCCGCGGTGAACGGTACCCCCATGGCCCGGAGAACGTGGGAAGGCTCCAGGGATCCCGACGTACAGGCGGAGCCGGAGGAAGCGCACACCCCCAGATCGTTGAGCTTCATCAGGATCGACTCCCCTTCCACGTACTCGAAACTGATGCTCGTGGTATTGGGAAGCCGCCGGTCCGGGTCGCCGTTCACGAGCACGTTGGGAACCGCATCCAGGATCCCCTGTTCCAGTCGGTCCCGGAGGGTCCTCACACGGTCGTTTTCCTCATCCATGTGCTTCCCGGCCATTTCCACGGCCTTGGCCAGTCCCACGATGTATGGAACATTCTCCGTTCCGCCCCGCCGCCCCTTCTCCTGGTGGCCGCCCTTCAGGTAGGGAGCAAACCGGGTCCCCCGCCGGATGAAGAGAACGCCGATCCCCTTGGGCGCGTGGAGTTTGTGGCCGGAAACGGAGAGCATGTCCACCGCGCTTCCGGACATGTCCAGCGGGATCTTTCCGGCGGCCTGGACCGCGTCCGTGTGAAACGGCACCCCGCGCGACGCGGCGATCCGGGCCAGTTCCTCCACCGGGAAGAGCACCCCGGTCTCGTTGTTTGCGTACATCACGCTGACCAGGGCGGTGTCATCGTCCAGGACCGCCTGGAGTTCTTCCGGGTCCAGCAGGCCCCGGCGGTCCACGGAGAGCTCGGTCACCCGGTATCCCCGGTTCCGCAGGTAAAGCCGCAGGTTCCAGATGGCGGGATGCTCTACCCGCGTTGTGATGAAGTGCTTCTTCTCGGGGCTGGTTTCCAGGGTCCCCAGGATGGCCGCGTTGTCGCTCTCGGTCCCGCAGCTGGTAAACACGATCTCGTCCGGCCGGGCTCCAAGAAAATGCGCCACCTGTTCCCGGGCCGCGGCGATTTTGGACATTACCTGCCCGCCGAAGGCGTGCATGCTGGAAGGGTTCCCGTACAGGTCCTGAAAGTACGGGGTCATCGCCTCCACCACTTCCAGGGCCACCCGCGTCGTCGCGTTGTTGTCCATGTAGATCACAGGGTTCATTGCGTCACTTCCTCGACCGTTATTTCCGGGGAGACGAATTCCCGCAGCTTGGTTTCCACGTAGTTCTTCAGGGTGAAGTCGGAGGCGGGACAGGAAGAGCAGGTGCCCCGCAGCCCCACGAAGACCTTGTCGCCGTCGATGTCGATCAGCTCGATGTCCCCCCCGTCTTCTTTCAGGGAGGGCTTGATCTCCCTCTCCATCGTCTCCTCGATGAGCTTGATCTTCTGCAGGTTGGTGAGCTTGCGGCCGGGCGCGTCGGGTGCGGGTTTCTGCTCCGCCTCCTCCACACGGGCCCGGTTCAAAATCTCCTCGATCTGCGGGTGACAGTTCATGCAGCCACCCCCCGCCTTGGTGTAGTGGGTGACCTGCTCCACCTTTTTCAAGCGGTTCTCGCGCACCACGTTTTCGATCTCCTGGGCCGTGATGCCAAAACACTTGCACACGATGTCTTCTTCTTCTTTGACGATGCTCTCGCCCCGGTAGTTGGCGATGGCCGAGTCCAGGGCCTCCTTCCCCATGACCGAACAGTGCATCTTCTCCTCGGGCAGACCGCCCAGAAAATCAGCGATCTCCTGGTTGGTAATCTTCTCCGCCTCCTCCAGGGTCCTGCCCTTGATCATCTCGGTAAGCGCCGAGGAAGACGCGATGGCGCTGGCACACCCGAAGGTCTGGAACTTGGCGTCCCGGATCCGCTGGTTCTCGTCCAGCTTGAAGGTGAGCCGCAGCGCATCCCCGCAGGCCAGGGAACCCACCTCGCCCACTCCGTCCGGATCCTCCACCTCCCCCACGTTCCGGGGGTTGTTGAAGTGCTCGTACACTTTTTCGGTATAATCCCACATGATGATTTCCTTTCATCCGTTAAATCTGAAAATCGAGGATGGACTCCTTCTCCACCTCTGTTTTTCCCCTGTACTGGAGCCTGGGCGATTCGATGACCACCTTGGTCCCGGCCGGGATCGACCCCGTGAGCCACACATTCCCCCCCACGACCGACCCCGCCCCGAGTACGGTATCCCCACCGAGGATCGTGGCCCCGGAGTAGATCGTGACGTTGTCCTCCACGGTGGGATGGCGCTTGGTCCCCTTGAGCACCTGTCCGGATTCGTCACGGGGCAGGCTCAGGGCCCCGAGGGTGACCCCCTGGTAGATCTTCACATCGTCTCCGATGACACACGTCTCGCCGATCACCACGCCGGTGCCGTGATCGATGAAGAAACGCTTGCCGATGTGGGCGCCGGGGTGGATATCGATCCCGGTGACGGTGTGCGCATACTCGGTCATGATCCGGGGAAGGATCGGGATCCCCAGGTGGAACAGTTCATGCGCGATCCGGTACACGGTTATGGCGCGAAGGCCCGGGTAGCTGAAGATCACCTCTTCGATACGGGCGGCCGCGGGATCGCTCGCCATGGTCGCTTTCACGTCCCCGTTGAGCAGGGCCCGGATCTTTTCCAGGTGTCTCAGAAAGGTGATGGTGGCTTCCCGTCCCCGGCGCATGCACCGATCACAGAGTTCATGGGCACCCGTGCACTCGTGCCGGAGGCTCTTGGCGATCTGCGTGGAAAACCCCTCGTAGATCTCGTTCATCACGGTGCCGAGGCAGTATTTGTAGTTGACCTTGTCCACCGACCATCGGCTGAAGTAGCCGGGATAGATCACCTCGTTGACATCCGACAGGATCTTGATCACCTCGTCCCGAGAGGGGATGGGAAAGTCCCCCACGTTGGCCAGCGGGTCATCCTCCAGGTAGGTTTTGGCCAGGGAGTCCACGACCTCTACGAGCTGCGTCTTGAGATCCAGATCCGTCTCTTTTCTGCCGGTGGACATCGCTTCCTTTCCTTCATTTTCGGGATCGTATCGCAGCGCGGCCCGGAAAACGGTCCCCGGGTTCCCGCACATCCCTTTCCTGCGCCATCACCCGTCATCGGGCCTTTTTCTTCTTGGCCTGGGCTGGGCTCTTTCTCTTGCTGATGGGAACCACCTTCCGGTTCAGTTTTCCGATGAACTGGGATCGCGGGCGCATCAGACGGTTGTCCGCGTGCTGTTCGATGACATGGGCGGTCCATCCCGCGATGCGCGATGCCGCGAAAATCGTTGTGTAGTAGTCCACCGGGATGCCCAGGGCGTGCTGGACCGTGGCGGAATAGAAATCCACGTTCGGGTAGATCCCCTTGACCTTTTTCACCTTCTTCTCGATGCGCCGGCTGATCTCGTAGTATCCGTTGGCGGATTTGCCCCCGCACAGTTTTTCCGAGTACTTCCGGAGAAAACGGGCCCGGGGGTCCTCGACCTTGTAAACACGGTGCCCGAAACCCATGATTCTCTCTCCCCGGTCCAGGAGGCCGTCAATGTAGGCTTCCACCTCGTCCGGGGACTCGATCCCCTGGAGCATCTCCATCACCCGTTGATTGGCGCCCCCGTGCAGGGGTCCTTTGAGGGCCCCGATGGCGGCCGTGATGGCCGCGTAGATATCGGCCAGGGTGCTTGCCGTCACCCGTGCCGCAAAGGTGGAAGCGTTGAACCCGTGGTCCGCGTGCAGTACGTACATCAATTCCATGGCCTCCACCTGGTCCCGGGTGGGGTTCTTGCCGTTAAACATCCTCAGGAAGTTGTATGCAAGCCCCTGCTTCGGGTCAGGCTTCACCAGCGGTTTTTTGTTGTAGATCCGGTAGAAGCCGGCGATGATGGCAGAGATCCGGGCCACCAGCCGGATCGCCTTCCGCCGGTTGGCCTCCACGGAGTTGTCCTCGGTCTCCTCGTCGTACAGGGCCAGGTCCGAAACCCCTGACCGCAGCATCACCATGGGATGGACCCCCCTGGGAACCCGTTTGAACCACTGGACCAGCGGGTCGGGAAGGGTCATCTCCGGAATCAGCTCCGCCCGGAAGTCGTTCAGTTCCTTCCGGGTGGGCAGCCGGTCGTTCCAGAGCAGGAAAACGCACTCCTCGTAGCAGCAGTGTTTGGCCAGATCGTTGATTTCGTATCCCGCGTAATAGAGCTTTCCGTTGGCTCCGTCCACGTAGCCGATGCGCGTTTCCGCTGCGATCACGCCCTCGAGGCCCCTGACAGCTACGGCCCTGGTCTGCGCTTGCATTCTCTTCCTCCTCCAAAATGGGTAGTTTGTGGCGGTCCCGACCCTTGACGATCCATGCAGAAAAACAGAAAACAGTTCAAACAACATACTGCCGATTGGATGCGCGTTTCCGAGGGGGAGGTTTCATGCGGCCCGGAAGGCGCCTTTCGGCGGAGGGCGGCGTGCGGTTCGCCGACCGGATTTTTCTAAGCATACCAGCGAAAAGACGGTTCTGGCAACCGATAAAACAACCTCATAAACCTGCCGCTCAGGGCGGGCAAACCCACGGAGGCGGATGCCGGCGAACCCCTGCCGGGCGGGACAGGATCTGACCCTCCATGGCGCGCAAACATGGACCAGTGCCTGCAAAGACCGGTTTCCGGCTTGCGGGGCCGTGTACAAGGGAATCTTCGTTCACCCATTCGGCATCCTAGGAGAGAAAACATGGATTGGAAAGCCGGGGGTTGATGGCTCAAAGCTTGCGGCTTCGGCACCTTATGAATTTCCTGTACGAAGGAGAACCGTCATGAAGGACCTCAACAGCCTGCATGCCAGACTGCAGGAATACAACAATTGCTTCGCCGAGAGCGATCCGAAAAGGGAACTCCGGGAAATCGCTTCCCGGGGCATTGCCGGGGAAACAACCCAGGACATGACCGACCTGGCCCTCAAATATCTTTCCCTGTCGATCCTTGCAGGGGTGGATGCCGAGGCGGAAAAGGTCTTTTACGCACGGAACGGGGAGATGAACGGGTCCTGCTTCCTTGCTGCCGGCCGGGAAGAAACCCGTCTGCCCACGCCCCCCACGGGCGTGACCCGGGAGATCATCGGGATCCTGCGCCGGATCGCCGGCCTGGAACCGGACAAGGCGTACGGCAGCCTCGTGTGCGGCATCCGGGACGACCGGCTGGTGATGGATGTGGGTGTGGCCCGTTCCGGGGACCGGGAAACCCTGAGCATCACCGTCCTGAAAACGTGACGGGGAGGAACCCTTTCGATGAGGATCTTCCTGACCGGCGGGACCGGCTTCGTGGGGGAAGGACTGATCCGCCTGCTCGTGAGCCGGGGACATGAGGGGACCGTTCTGTCCCGCTCGGCCGGTGGGAACCTCGGAGAAGGTGCGGGGTTTTTGCGGATCCAGGGGGATCCCGCACGGCCGGGGGCCTGGCAGGACCGGGTCTGCGGGAACGACGCGGTCGTGAACCTGGCCGGGGCCTCCATCTTCAGCAGGTGGACCCGGGAGCAGAAGAACCGGATCCGGGACAGCCGGCTGCATACAACACGGAACGTGGTGGAAGCCATGTCCCGTGGAGACGGTTCTCCCCGGGTCCTGATCAGTGCGTCGGGTACCGGGTATTACGGGTTCCATGGAGACGAGGAGATCTCCGAGCAGGGGGACCCCGGGACCGACTTTCTCGCCCGGCTGGCCGCGGACTGGGAACAGGAAGCCCAGGCCGCGGAAAAACACGGTGTTCGGGTCGTGCTGTGCCGTTTCGGGATCGTGCTGGGAAGGCGTGGAGGCGCCCTGAAAAAGATGCTGCCGGCCTTCCGCATGGGGATGGGCAGCCCCCTGGGCACGGGAAACCAGTGGTTCCCCTGGATCCACGAACGGGACCTGAGGGAGATGATTCTCTTCCTGCTCGAGCGATCCGACCTGTCCGGGCCCGTGAACTGCACGGCGCCCTCCCCGGTCACGAACCGGGAGTTCACCCAGACCCTGGCGGCTGTTCTGGGAAGGCCCGCCTTCCTGCCGGCCGTTCCGGGCCGCGCGATCCGGCTCGTTCTGGGGGAATTCGGGGACGTGCTTCTTGAGGGGCAGCGGGCGGTTCCAGCTCTGCTGAACAGGAACGGTTTCCCCTTCCGCTTTCCCACGCTGCCCGAAGCCCTCAAAGACCTGGTATAAAGATCGGCGCCTTACTTCCGGTACGGGTTTACGCTCAGGACCGGGACCGGAGACGACATGACCACTTGTTCGGCCACGCTTCCGAACACGATGTTCTCTAGCCCCTTTCTTCCGTGCGTACCGATGACCACCAGGTCCATCTTCTCCTTGGTGATGTACTCCACGATCTCCTCGGCAGGGTCCCCGGTGACCACATCCGACTTGACCCGGGACTGATCGGGAAAACACTCCTGAACGAACTCTTCGAGCCGTTTCTCGGCCCCCTTCATCAGGTCGTGCTCAAAGGAGTGGATGGAAACGGAGGGCACGTAGATGTTTTCGTAATACTTGAACAGGCGTGCCACGAAAAGAACCCGTATTTTCGAACCGTACTTCTCCGCCAGGCTCAGCACGTAGGGAACAACCTTCGGTGAGGCTTCCGACAAATCCACAGGGAACAAGATCCTCTTGAACTGGGGCATACCGCATCTCCTCTTTCTGAAACGGATCGAATCGACCGCAACCGGGCTTCCATCACAACACGGACTCTTGCAGGTTTTTTATCTATTCTACACCCTCCATGAGGTCCCGTTCAACGGGCGGGGGGCAGCCCGAGATAGGCCTGGAGCTTCTTCTCGATCCTGTCCGGGAGGCTGGCGTCCTGCGCGTGCAGGCGTGTCTCGTACTTTTTGAACGAGAGGATGTGGCTCTGCGAGAGGACCATCATGTTGAAATAATCCTTGAGCATGAACTCGACCTTCCTGCGGAGACCGGGTTTTTCCAGGAGCAGGTTCTCGGTTTTTCGGATCATCCGGAGGTTGATCGGCCGGCAGATGAACCGGTAGAGGACGAACCGCTGCAGGGCCTGGCATTCCGCGTCCTCGTCCCGGATGGAGGCTTCCACCTTGTCCAGGTTCACGCAGTCCGTAACATCCACATGGTAGCTTTCCTCCAGGTCCTGGAAGCAGTCCCAGAGCACCCGGGGAAGGGTGCAGCTGGTTTCGGGCAGGGCATGCCCGCAACCGCACCGGCGGTAGAGGACCAGGTCCACGTCGGACCCGGATTCGGACATGCCGAAGTTCACCGACCCGAGCACGTCAAAGGCCACGTCCACTCCCTGAGCCCGGAGTTTTCGGTACACCCGGCGGAGGTCCCGCATGCGCTGTCGGGATGCCTCGGTCTCATAGGTCCGGAAGAAGTTGCGTACGCTCCGGAAGTCCCGGATCTGCTTCAGGTTGCGTTCTTCCAGCCTCTGTTCCTGTCCCAGGGTCCGCATCCGGCCCAGGTCCAGGACCAGCGGCTTCAGGTCATGTTCCTTATCCAGGGGGTAGTCGGCCAGGTCGAAGATTTTCCCCTTGTCAAGCTGCCGCAGGGTCCCCACCTGGTAGGCATCCCCTTCCAGGATGAGATCGAAGAAAAACCCGCCACGCCCCGTGCCCTTCACGGTGGGCACCTTGCCGAAGTTGGAAGGGTTGGCCACAAGGGTGGCTCCCTGCCGGACGACCCCCCAGCTTTCGTGCATGTGTCCGCAGAGAACCACGCTTGGGGAAAACTGATCGACATAATCCCGTACGCCCACGCTTCCCAGGTTCCCGTAGTCGCGCAGCCGGTCCAGGATGCCGAAGGGGGGCATATGGAGAACAGCCACGTGGGGTTGCGCCCGGGAAAGGAAATCCCGCGGTTCGGAATAAAGGCCGCCGCCGGCCGGGTACTCCTCGTAGCGAACGGCCAGGTCCTCGGGGACCCCCGGGGTGGGTCCCCTGGCGCCCCCGTACCCCGCGACCTTAATATCCTGGACGGTCACGACCCTCTTGTGAAGGTCCCGGTCCTTCAGCGCCGTTCCCTGCAGGTCCGGGTCGTAATTTCCGGGAAGGACCCGGACCCTTTTTTCTGGAAAGCCGGCGAGCAGTTTCTCCAGCCGGTCCATCTCCTTCCGCATGGTCCGGGCCGCCAGCCGGTGAAGGCGCAGATACTCCCGGGCCCGGGCCGTTTCCTCCGCACTCCGCCCCCGATCCCCGACGGTCTTCTCCACGAACTCCCGCGTGTTGATCTCGGTACGGATCCGGCATTTCAGATAGTTGAAATGCCGATGCAGGTCCGAAAACCGGAAAAAATTGTCCGCCGAGCGGAACGCTCCCCGCAGCAGGTCCCCGGCCACCAGGTAGAGGTCGGCACGGGTCTTTTCCAGGAGGACCTCCAGCGCCGGAAAAGCGCCGTGAATATCCGTGACGAATACAATGCGCATCGCAACCACACCCATGTTATCAAAGGGAAAGACTTCCACCTTGGCGAAACGCACCCCTGCTGTCAAGGTTCTCCGGCCACCTGTTGAACGGATCGGACATCTGATAATATGTGGAAAACTTCAAAGATCCGTATGCTTCAACGACCCGTATACTTCAAAGATCCGTATGCTTCAACGACCCGTATACTTCAACGATCCGTATTCCCTGAACATGAACACGCGCGAGATCATGATGAACATCAACTCCTCCCGCAAGGCTCCTGCCGAGAGGCCCCTGCTGCTCCTGGTCGGGGGAGGCAGGGTCGGTCGCGACCTGCTCCGCCGGTCCCTGCCCTACTGGAAGATCTCCCTGGTGGAGATCCGGGAAAACACGGTCCGGACCATCCGGGAATCCCAGGAGTCCCCGGGACCCGTGGATCAAGCGGTGCGGGTCCTCCAGGGCGACGCCACCAGTTCTCTGGTACTGGAAGAGGCCGGGGTGGAGCGGGCAGATGCCGTGGTCGCCACCACCGGTAGCGACCGTGTGAACCAGGAGGTCTGCCGCCTGGCCGTGGAACGCTATCACCGTACCAAAGTGGTTTCCCTGGTGAAAGACGAGGAGGAGCGGTCCCGCTTCCCCTCCCCGCCGGCGGAGCTGGTGCTACGGAACGAACACCTGGCCACCCTCCTGGAAGGCCGCCTCCACAGCGACTCGGCCCGCTGGTTCTCCCTGGGAACCGGGGCCGGCCAACTGGTAGAGACCACGGTCATGTCGGGCTCCCCGGTGATCGGCCGGTCCCTGGAGACCTTGAACGCCCGGAACTGGAGGATCGCCGCCATCCACCGGGAAAACGAACTGATCCTGCCCCACGGCCTCACCCGGCTCGCCGCGGGAGACAAGGTCCTGCTCATCGGCAAGCCCGACGTCCTCCCCGGTATCGCGGAGTACATCCGGATCGGGTTTTCCGAGTTTCCCCGGCGTTACGGGGACCGGCTGCTCCTGCCGCTCCTGTCCTGTTCACGGCACGGGGCCCTGCTCGATGAATCCCTTTATCTCGTGAAGAACACCAAGATCAGCGGCGTGGACCTGCTGCCCTGGCAGAGAGACCGGAAGGATGATCGATCCGGTTGCGACCAGGCGTTCCGGTCCGCCGTGCCCCATGTTGCCCGGATCCCTGCCGGGGAGGTTCCGATCACCACCGCCCTGGAACAGGTGAAACAGGGAAACACCGGATGCTTCATCCTTCCGCCCCCCGCTCGCGGCGGCATGAAGTTCGCCCGGAAACGGGAGTTCCTTCAACTCCTGGAAGAGGTCACCTGCCCGATCCTGATCCCCCGGGGAACCCACCCCTACGAGAACATCCTGGTGCCGGTCACGGACAAGTTGGAATCAATCGCTGCCGCGGAACTGGCCATGGACCTGGCCCGCCTGCTGGGGTCCCGGATCGCCGCGGCCAGTGTGCTTCCCCCGGGATTCTCCGTGGGAGAGTCGGCGCTGGAAGGCCAGCGGGATGCCCTGAAGCAGACCCTTTCTCTGGGCAACCTCTACCGGATGCGCATGGAGAAGATCGAAAAAGAGGGGAACCCCGTCCGGGAAATCCTGCGGCTCTGCCGGGGACACGACCTGCTCGTGGTCTCCCACCGGAGAGACCGGCGCTGGAAACCGTTCCGGCCGGACGTGAGCCACCACCTGATCCTGAAGGCCCCCTGCTCGGTGCTTGTAGTGGAAATGGGGAAGAATAAGCCATGAACGAGGCGGAAGCCGTCGCCCTTCTGCTCTACGTTGCAGGGGCTTTCCTGATGCCGATCCTGGGCGGGGTTCTGGGGATCCCCGCGGCGGTTGCCGAGATCCTGTTCGGCATCCTCATCGGAAAGGGAGTGCTCCACCTGGCAGGCGAGCACGCGTTCCTCTCGTTCATGTCTCAGTTCGGGTTCGCCTTCCTGATGTTCCTGGCCGGCATGGAACTGAACTTCAATTTTCTCGAAAAACAGGGGTTCCGGGGACTGCTGCGCGGCGGGGTCGTGGTGTTCGCCATCTGGACCTTCGGGGGCGGGCTGTGCCTGACCATGCACCTTCCGGGCTTCTACCTGCTCGTCTTCGGTGCGCTCAGCATCGGTATTCTCGTGGCGCTTCTTCAGGAGTGGAACCTGGCCAGGTCCCCGTGGGGGCAGGACCTGCTCCTGGTGGGCTCCCTGGGAGAGTTCTCCGCGATCCTGATGCTTACCTTCTACCACATCCTGGACCAGAAGGGTCTGGGCCTGGCGTTTGTCCTGGAGGGCGGCAAGCTTCTCCTGGTCCTGCTGGCAGGCCTGGTGTTTTTAAAAACACTGCAACTTTTAGTGTGGTGGTTCCCAGAACGTTTTCAACGGTTCGTCCGGCCCTGGGACCCTTCGGAACTGGGGGTGCGGGCAGGGTTCCTGGTGATGATGGGGTTCGTGGCCATCTCGGTACTCCTGCACGTGGAGTTCATCCTGGGCGCTTTTGTGGCGGGCGTCACCTTTTCCTACGTGTTCCGGGAACGGGGCATCCTGGAGGTGAAGCTGGGCAGCGCGGGCTACGGGTTCTTCATCCCCATCTTCTTTATCCACGTGGGCGCATCCCTCGATCCCGTCGTGCTCCTGCACCCCGATGCCCTCTACCTGGCCCTGCTGCTCTTTTTGGGCGTCTTGGCCTGCAAGCTTCCCATGGCAATCTCCATGGCCGCCATGAAACAGCCGTTGCGCAGGTCCCTGGCAGCCCCCTTTCTCCTGGCGAGTCCCCTGACCCTTCTGGTGGCCATCGGGGCCGTTGGACTGGATCTGGGCGCTATCAGCATGATGGAGGAAAGCGCCATCGTACTCGTGGCATTGATGTCCGCCTTTCTCTACCCGGTCATCGCCAACATCCTGCTGGGTCGAAGACAGCAGTGAGCCGGTTCATTATCCTCGATGGACAACATGAATCTCTGAACAGGAATTATGATCTGAACGGAGGGAATCCATGAACTCCGATACGGAACGGAAAAAGGCGCTGGTCGCAAAGACGGTCTTCTGGATCGGGACCATCGGTGACGGACTGATCGCTGTTGAGTGGTTTCTGATCTGTTTGGGAGTTGTGAACCTTCCCATCATCCCCAGCTTCTTCGTGGGCGAGGGACAGGATTATCGGTTCGCCATGGGGGTCGGAGCGATCTTCATGCTTGCCTGGACTTTTCTCTTGTATTGGGGCAGCCGACGCCCCCTGGAAAGAAGGGGACTTCTCCTGCTGACTTCCATATTCCTCTTGGCCGCCACATTGCTCGAGATCCTGGCGGACTGCGTATTTTTCGAGGATTTGCTCACGAACAATCAGCTCTTTTGGGGCATCGTCGTGAAGATGTACATCTCGATCCAGTTCGGATTCGCCTATTGGTACTCAAAACCCGTCAAGAAAAGGATCGAATAAAGTGCGGCAAGCAATGCTAGAGATGACAGAATCATGCCGTGAGATTCGACACCCCTTGACAGTCAATTGTTTGAACTCAATATTTCTGAACGATACGACGTGGGTTTGGTATGGTCAGGGATTATGGATACATGGCAGAGAGTGTGAAAAAACGAAGGCCTGATTTCTGTGAGAAGTCCGGAAGAGATATGGAGGCGAAACCTTAAATCTTTCGCTGCTCCCTGATCTTCAAGTTGTTGATAGCAACTATGCTGCAAAGGAGTTGAGCCTCACTGTTATGGGGAGTTAC